>DATAKF010000358.1:0-44460 GCA_036261775.1 Polyangiaceae bacterium
GCGTCGAGCTTTCTTGTCGGCGGTGGCGGGCCGTTGGGCGTTGGCCGAAGGCGGATTGTCCACCCATTCGGCACGTGAGAAGTAGGGACCGCACCAACCGTCTTCGTGGGTGTAAACCATGGTCCAAGCCAGATTTGGCGGGAAAATGTAGATGTCGGATTCACCATCGAGGGGCGGGACTTGGACGATCGCGGTCCTCAATCCGGGGGACTTCTTGTCATTGGGGAGAATGATGAGTTCGGAACGAGGCTGAACGAGGTACGCCTGTCGCGCGTCGTTGAGGGCTAGGGCAAAGGTGTCGCCGTAGCTAAAGACGTGCCAGTCATACCTCCCGCGGTGCCAGACTCCGTGGGCTCGCTTGAGGGGGCGTGCGTACACGCGACGCCAAGAATCCCGAAACGCTACGGTCTCCTCGAGTGACAAGTCACGACACTTGAGTTGCGCCCGCAACTCGCCTTCCCAAATCGACAACGCGCCCGATCTCGCCACGCCCGCCCAACGTACCGCTGTTAAGCTGCGGCCGCATCAGGAAACCAATAGGGCTCCGGGTAGCAATGAGCGAGCCCATAGTACTTCACCGCGGGCGAGAGGGAGGCGGTGATGTGCACGACGAGGTTACGACCATCTGTCTTCAACGGCTTGTTCCCCACAGCCGAGGTTGAAAGCCGCAACTAGACTAGAGCAAGATTGGCGGGCGCGAAGCCGCGCGAGCAATGCGAAGAATGGCGTCTGGCTCGAGCTCAGTGTCACCATCAATCCCGAGAGAGGCGAGCGCGTCGGCCGGGTAGAAGATGAGGTCAGAAACAGGCGCTTGGGGAAGATTCAGCTCCAGAACCTCCAGCCAAAAAGGCGCTTCGTGGGGTCGCGCTCCAGTCTGGATAGTCCCGAGCAATTCGAGAAGGTCATCATCCTGGAGTGCACGAAATTCCTGGACGTGCTTGCGGGCAAGTTGGTCTCGAACAAACGCCTGAGCCGTACAGGTGCCTGCGAAATGAAATTCGAAGGGCTGGTCGATCGTCGTTCCAGCAATCGCGTTGAATTCGGCGAGTTCTAGCGAACAGTCGGCGGCGACCTCCGCCAACTCGTTGAGCCGTTCGGCGAGAGGCACCAAACGAGCCACCAAGGCTGGTTCTGGCTCGGGGTAGATCAGGCGTGGCGACATCAGAAAGGCAACTGCTTGCGGTCTGCCCAACGTACCGCTGTTAAGCTGCGGTCGCATCAGCAAAACCGAGAGGTTTTAGATGGTGACTAGCGAGCCCGTAGTACTCACCTCGGGCGAGAGCGAGGCGGTGATGCTGGCGCCGAGGCGCGGCTGTCTGCTTCAACGGCTTGAAACGGCTCGTTAGCCAGCCCTTCCAGATGTCACCGATTCGATCTCAGTCACCGTCATGGACGAGATTTCATTGGGGTGGAGGCTAACTAGGTTGCGCCACTCCGCCGGAGGCTGGTCATCCACCATCAACTGGGGCTTGGCCAGAAAGTCCACGAAGCAGTCAGCTATCCCAAGCTCGACCGAACTTGCGTGAGCATACTCCGAGCCGCCGGAGCTCCAACAATAGAGACGTGCACCGCTGGAATGGAGGTCGCGGACACGTTGCACGACGGTTGGAATTGGAATCCGCTTGGACCCGACCGAGCGTACAAGCGTGTCGTCGACATCAACAAACGCCACGAGCTTTGGCGGAGTCGGTAGTGCGGGTTCGGGGTCGCGCAGGCGGCCTCGCGCTGCTTCCAGTAGTTCGGAATAGTTCGGCAGAAACGGTTCAGGAAGCAGCCGCTCAAGTTCGGCTTCCAAGTCCCAAAGGGCGCGTTGATCGGCCGAGTCTGCGGGGCGGACGGCGCCCGTTGGTGTTGCCCGTGCCAACATCTCGAACAGAACGAGCGCAACGTCCCTGGAGAGATGAACTTCGTCGTCGACTGGAGCAGTCATGATGCCGAGGCCTGGCTAACTATAGTTGGGTAGCTAAACGTAGGTCTGTATAACGCACGAAGGGCAGGTGGGCGTTTGCGTGGGGTGGTAAGAGCTCTGGGCCGGCGGTAGGTGGGGATTGGTGCTGACCGGCTTTCCGCGGCGTCGTTGGGTGCGCCTGCCGCCCAGCTGGGCGGCGGGACAGGCCTACCCAGCAGGGTCGCGCGGATACCAGATAGGCTCGCGTGGTGACTTTCGAGCCCGCTAGCCGCTCGCGGCTGACGAGCCACGATTGGTGCGGCGCTTCAGAGGCGCTCGACGTCGTCGAGCTTGCCTAGCTCCTTGTCGAACGTCGCTAGCGGAATGTGACCGGCTTTACGTGCGGACTCGAGCACCATGCAATCGGAGAACCCGAGCCTGGGTCGACGTCGAAACCGCGCCAACGCAGCGGTGACTAGCTCGGGGTCTTGTAGGACCAAGTCACGGTGGTTGAGGAGCATGTCGACGGCGGTCACGAGTTGCTTGTGGGATAGCTCGAAGACCGAGTCGGTGCTCCCGCATTGGAGTAGCTACTGCGCAACCCCGAAGGCGTACTGACACAGCGCCTTCCAGTTGCCGCCGTCGCCGGCGCACATTTCGCTGTGGCCTTGGCCTTCGAGGATGAACACGTGGCCGTTCATCAAGTCCGCGGTGGTGGCGCCGGCTTGGACGGTGACGGTCGGTACCAGCCAACCCGCCGACGTCGTGGTCGTGACCTTGCTGTCGATGTTGGACGAGCCGATCAGCGCGATCATGCGATCGAGCGGGGTGGCCGAGGTGGCCTTGATCCAGGTAGCGTTCGGGAAGCCTTCGTCGACCGGGCCCGAGGTGGCAATGCCGCGGCCGATGCGCACGTACTTGGCGACGACGGCGAGAGTTTGCGAGCCGTAGGAGTAGCCGACCAGGTACACGTCGCTCCAACGCACCGTGCCGTCGGCGTTCAGGAAGTACTCCCAGTCACCGCCTGGATCTTGCTCTTGCATGTACTTGATGCCGAGCGCGGCGCGGTACGCAAAGCTATCGTGCTCGTTGATGTTGAGCCACGACACGCGATCTTTGCCGTCCCAAGCCTCCATGCGCGCGTCGCCCATTTGGCGGTTCTGCTCGTCGGTGCGCATGGCCTCGGGCACCTTCTTGTACTCGTCGGGCGCGCTCGACTCTTTGGTCTGCATCGCGATGGCCATTTCGTGAAAGCCGAGACCTACTGCAAAGCCGCCGATGCCGCCCTGACCACAGCAAGTGCCGATGCCGCCTAGCGTCATGACCAACTTGCCCTGAATCTTGGGCTTTCGGGTGTCGACGAAGCCGTGTTGTTGCGCGGTGGCGTTCGTGTCGGGCGTCGACGAGCCGGCCATCGGATCCAGCTGCTTGGCAGTGAAAGTAATTTGCTTGTTGGCCGCCGCCGCCATGTTGATGTTCAGCGGTCGCACCGGCGGGGTGTCCATGCCCACGCTGTTGCCACCGCCCGTGGAGGTGGTGCCGGCAGTAGGTGCGGAACCTCCCGTGGAGGTCGTACCGCCCGTAGCAGTCGTACCGGCCGCACTGGTCGTGCCAGCGGTCACGTTGCCAGTTCCAGCCGTCGCGCTCGCCCCGCCGCCCGGCAGAACCGAGCCGCTACCGGCGGCCGTGCTGCCGCTGCCCGCTTGTGAAGCGCCGCTGCCCGCAGCGCCTGCGCTCGAATTGTTCGGCTCTTCACCGACGTCGGTCGAGCAAGCAAAGCTGGAAATAGCCAGCACGGCGGGAGCAGCGAGCACCCACCAGCGAGACGAAGCAAGAGACGCGCGGACGAACGAGACGGCCATACCCCTTGGTTTCCTGATCCGGTGCTTTCCGGTGAGGAATCGACCAACCAGGCCGCAGCGGGTAGGACATCCAGCGCCATCAACCCACAGCGTTGGCGCGACTTAGCCAAGCGCTCGGGCCACCACGACCAAGCGCTGGGCGCGCTCGTTGAAGCGCCCGCCAGCAAAGCTACCCAGCTTGGCTTCCACGGCGAAGCCGCACTCCCGAAGCAGCGGAAGCAGCTCGCCGGACCGGTAGTAGCGCTGGCGCACGACTTGGCTGTGCCGCGCGCCGTGGCCGTGCGGCACGTAGCTGTACGTCACGTCGAGTCTACCTGTGCCCCGCGCGCGGCGGCAGCGTTCGAGCGCGACCCAGCGCGTTCCCGCGTGCTCGAACGCGGTCAAGGCTCGATCCTCGGCGTCGGGTTCGAGTCCGTCGTCACCCAGGCGATCGGCATTCCAAACGTCGAACGCAAATACGCCGCCCGGCTCGAGCGCTGCATGCACACTGCGAAAGCAAAGCTCGACAGCGCGCAAGGTGAGCAGGCAGAACAGCGCGTTGTACGGCAGCAGAACCCGCTCGAAGCGCCGCCCGAGGTCGATGCGCTGCATGTCGCCCTGCACCAACGTGATGCCTTGACGCTTCGCTGCTGGTAGCGCAGCGACGGCATTTTGGCCCAGCCGCAGCAGGCTGGGCTCCAGCTCCAGCCCGAACAGCGTGCGCTTGGGCGCTGCCAAGGCTTGCAACATGCGGCCGTAGCCCGAGCCGAGCTCGAGCACGCTTTTGGCGCCTTGGCACAGCCTGACGTAGTGCTCTACGTCACCGGGGTTGCCACGGTGGGTGAGCGCGTACAGCTCCGCGTCGAGCGGCTTCACTAGCGGCTTCCGAACAGGGCCATCCCCAGCATCGGCAAGCCATACGCGATCAGAAACGTCGCGATGCCGCATAAAATCAAAGTCGTGCGCATCTTGCCGGAGATGCTCATCACCACGCCATGCGCCCGATGCAGCTGCTGCTTGGCGGCTTCAGCCTCTTGAAAGAGCGCGGCCGCATGGCTGCCATACAGCTCCTTCGGCACCAGGTTCAGGGTGCGGCAATACGGACAATGCACGTCGGCCCCTCGCGCTGGCGGTAGGGCTCCGCCACACGCGCGGCAAGCGAAGGGCGCGTTGGGCTGCTGCGGGCGACTCGCCATCAACAGCGGCCGCACCCGGCGCCGGTAGTGTCGCCGCCCGGTGAGCAGCGCCATGCCGAGCGAGCCGCCGAAGCCCAGGATCATCAGCGGCCCCATCAGCTGGCCGAGCAGCACCTCGACGATGACGCCTTCGCTCAGCTTGTCGATGTTCGGCAAAAACGTCGTGTAGAGCTGGTAGGCGGACATGAGCAGCACGGCCACACCGAGCCCCACGTACGCGCCCATCACGCGCACGAACGAGCCGGGCTTCTCGAACACGCTGGCAAACGTCGCATCGAAGCCCTTCACCTGGGCCGTGCGTTGCTCGGCTTGAGCGAGCCGATTCTTGATTTCGAGCACGCGCCCCAGCTCGTCCGCCGGGAGCACGTCGCGCGCGCCGCAGTAGCGACACACGATCGACGAGTCGGCGTGCAGAGTCATGCCGCCGCCGCAGTTGCGGCAGAGAATCGGCGTGCCTTCGGGCAGCCCGCTCATGCCGTGGCGCGCAGCAAAGTGGCCAAAAGCTCGGCAACGCGGTCGTGCACCGGAATGGTCAGCTCCGTGCGCTTGCCGTAGTCGAAGCCCATCGCCATGTTGCCGACCATGCCGCCCATCGCGGCCGTGAGGTTGGCGTAGGAAGGATCGTTGAAGCACGAGCCGCCAGCCGTGACCCACACGTCCACCTCGGCCCAGTTTTGGAGCAGCTGCGGCAAAGCCGGATTCTGCTGCAGCAGGTGCCGTACGGCGTCCGGGTTTTCGCCATACACGACGTATTTATCGTCGATGCTGGGAATGCCGGTGACCACCTTCTGCGAGCACTTGGGCGTGAAGTTGCGCGTGCTGCTGCTGAACATTTCTTTGGCCGTCTTCAGCACCGACGCCAGTGATTTATCCGCAATGTGAATCGGAATGCGCGGCGGGCTCACCACGTCCGCGTCCCATTGATTGGAGCGGTAGTAGGTCGTGCTGGTCGTGCCCTTCTCTACCCAGGTCTTGGAGCGGTAGTGCACGCGCACACCGTGGAAGTCGCGCACGTAGTGCAGATCGACGTTGCCGGAAGGGTTCGGGTTTGCGGCATCGTGGTAGGCGCGGTCCACCTGCGCCTCCACGGGCAGGCCTGCGATGTCGGCGTAGCGGTAGCCAGTCTGCTGAAAGAAGTTGTGAAAGGCCGGGCGCGCGTTCGCGAGCCCCTGCTTGGCCTTGCCCTTCATCCACACCATGTAGACGAGTGACGCGGCGATGAAGACGACGGCAAAAATCAGTTGAACAGGCATATGGCTCCCCAGTGGCTCCCGAGGCCTTCAAATAGGCTGGTGCTAGCCCGCCGGGCAAGGCGTTCGATGGCACGGGAACACTGGCCGCCAGGGCCAATATTCGACCAGGGGCCTCCAATTTCCGGGAACCACCCCGGTTTGTTGGGTGTACAAGGCGCCCATGACGACCGAGACGGCCGTGGCCGACACCGCAAGCAAGACCGTTACTTTTGGCGGCAAGACCTATCAAATCCAGGCGCTGGGCGACGACAGCTTCACCGTGCTGGTGGCGGGCGTGCCGGTCGGTCGCATCGTCTATTCGTTCGGCGCCGCCAACGGCGTGCCCGAGGGCGACGCGATCAGCGAAGACGACCTGACCCTGATCGGCGAGAGCTGGTTCGCCGCCATAGGCTGACGCCTCCTCACCCGCGCGCGTAGCGGCGCTCGTGCTCGAGCAGCCACTGCTTGCGCTCGAGCCCGCCGCCGTAGCCAGTCAAAGAGCCGTTGGCGCCCACGACGCGGTGGCACGGCACGATGATGCCGATCGGGTTCTTGCCGTTGGCGAGCCCAACGGCGCGCGAAGCGTTGGCGTTGCCGATGCGCTTGGCGAGACCACCGTAGCTCTCGGTTTCGCCGAAGGGAATCTTGCACAGCGCCCGCCACACGGAGCGCTGGAACTCGCTGCCCTCGCCTTTCAGCTTCAGCTCGAACTCTCGCAGCTTGCCGGCAAAGTAGGCCTTCAGTTGCTCGCGCGCGTGCTTGAACGCACGGTCGTTGCGCTCGCAGCCGGGGGGCAGCTCGGGGCGATGCCGCTGCTCGTGCATGTACAGGCCCGTGAGCACCTCGGTATCGCCGCGCAAGAGCAGCGTGCCAACCGGAGAATCGAGCTCGGAGTAAAACGGTGCTTCGGTCTTCATGAGTCAGCCACCTGCGTAAGAGCCGTGCCAAAGGTGTAACGCCGCGTAGGCACGAAAAGGTCGCCAGTCTTCGGCCAAAGCCAGCAAGGCGGCTGGTTTGGCGAGCTTCAAGGCGTTCAAGAGCCCAAGGTCGGAGCTGGGAAAGGCGTCCGGGTCGCCGAGCGCGCGCATCGCAATGTACTCGGCCGTCCATGGGCCGATGCCGGGCAGCTCCTGCAGCAAGCCGCGCATGGTGGTGAAGTCGACGGGCGGCTCGAGCTTCACGACGCCGTCGGCGGCGGCGCGCGCCAAAGCCCGCACGCTCTCGGCCCGCTTTTGAGTCAGGCCGCGGTCGATCAGCTGCTGCAGGTTGGCGTCGGCGACGTCGGCGGCGTCGGGGCCGACGCGATCGACGCCCGGGTCCGGCGTCTCGACCTTGCTGCCAAAGGTTTCGACGAAGCGACCAAAGATGGTCGTGGCCGCCTTGACGGTGATCTGCTGCCCCAACACGGCCCGCAGCGCCAGCTCGAAGCCGCTGAGCGCGCCTGGTACCCGGAGCCCCGGCGTACGCTTCAAATGCGCGCGCAGCTCGGGCTTCCGACGCAGGCAGCTGTCGATGGCGAGCGGGTTGGCTTCGAGATCGAACAGGCGCCGCAGGCGCGCGCGCAGCTCGGGCAACACGGGCAAGAGCGACGACGCCACCTGCACTCCAAGCAAGCTTTCGCTGAGGGGCTCCGCCCGGATGAAGCCGCGGTGCTGCCCCAGGCGCACGGTCCTCAAGTAACTGTTACCTATGATCTTTTCGGTACGAACTCCGGCTCGACCGGTCAAAAAGCCAATCAGCGCGGGCCAGGCGAGCGGCGGGCGAAAGCCCAGCTTGAGCAAGATCTGCTGGCCGTCGGCTTTGCTGGCGCTCTGCTTGCGCAGCGCGAGCGGGTTGAGGCGATAGGCCTCGCGAAACAGCCGATTGAACTGGCGCACGCTGGCGAAGCCGCTGCCGAACGCGACGTCGATCACCCGCAGCGACGTGTCGGTGAGCAGCTGCTTGGCGAGCAAGAGCCGCTGCGTCTGCGCCAACGCGAGCGGGCTGACGCCGTACTCGGCCTCGACCACGCGGTGCAGCTGGCGAGCGCTGACGCCCAGCTCTGCCGCCAGCTGCTCGACGCTTTGGCCGCTGAGCGCGCCGGCCTCGATGCGAGCGACCGCGGTGTTGGCGACGCGCTGCACGGCGTCTGCCGGCGCTGAGCCTGGCGCGAGCTCCGGACGACAGCGCAAGCAAGGTCGGTAGCCGGCGGCTTCGGCGCTGGCTGCGTTCGCATAGTACGAGCAGCGGTCACGCCCGGGCGTGCGCACACGACACACCGGGCGGCAGTACACGCCCGTCGTCGAAACGCCCACGAAGAACACGCCGTCAAACCGCGGGTCACGCGCCTTGACGACCTCGTAGCAGTGGGCGGAATCGAGACTCACGAGGGGCAGCTTAGCGCCCGGCCGGGCCTCGGTCTGGCCGCTTTCGGACATGATCCATAGAACCCCGCGGCGCGGCAGATTCTCGGGTAAAGTCCCGCAAAACCATGATCTTGGAAGAAGCCAGCGTGGAGCTCGAGACGTCGCGCGGCAGCATGCGCACCTACGTGTACCGGCCCAAGGCCGCGGGACCACGACCGGGTGTCGTGCTGTTCTCGGAAATCTTTCAGCGCACGGGTCCCATTGGCCGCATGGCAGCGCTGTTGGCAGGCAACGGCTACGTCGTGGCCGTGCCGGAGATCTTTCACGAGCTGGAGCCGGCCGGCACGGTGCTTGGCTACGACCAAGCCGGAGCCGACGCGGGCAATCGGCACAAGGTCGGCAAGACCGTCGCAGCTTACGATGAAGACGCGCGGGTCGTGCTCGATCACCTCGCGAAACGTGACGACTGCAACGGCAAGCTGCTCAGCATGGGCGTGTGCATCGGCGGGCACCTGGCGTTCCGTTGCGCGCTCGATCGGCGAGTGCGCGCCGCCGCCTGCTTCTACGCCACCGACCTGCACAAAGGCTCACTCGGCCAAGGCGGTGACGATTCGCTGGCGCGCGCCGCCGAAATCGAAGGCGAGCTGCTCATGGTTTGGGGCCGCCAAGATCCGCACGTGCCCGACGCGGGTCGAGCCCAAATCCAAGCGCGCCTGCTCGAAGCCGGGCGTCGCTTCACCTGGCACGAATTCAACGCCGCTCACGCCTTCCTGCGCGACGAGGGCCCGCGCTACGATCCAGAGCTGGCGCTCTTGTCCTATCGGCTGGTGCTCGACCTTTTTGCGCGAGTTTGAGTCAGTACCGCTCGTAAGCGTGGGCTGCGACGCCACCGCCACCGCGCAGGCGTCGGCGCAGCCCCAAGCTCTGCGGAACGAAGGCGCTTGCGCGCGCCCCGCCGCCGCATTTAGGGTTCCGGATCCATGCAAGGACGTCCCCGGTTTCGTGCAGCTTCGGTGCCGCTCATCGCGCTCTTGGGCCTGGTCGGCGGGTGTGGCGGCGGTGGTGGGCCAGCTCCGGCGACGCCCGGCAAGTGCGGCGGTGAGGACCGACCTCAGCTGAGCTGCGAGAGCGAGTTCAAGTACGACGGGCGCAAGATCGAAGGCGGCTTCAGCGCGCTCGGCATCGGCGACGCCAACGCCAAGACCGACGAAACCGCGCTCAGGCAGATCGACCAGCAGACCGAGCAATACGTGGCTCAGGCTCGGCGCCTGTGCGACGAATACAACGCCTGCGTCCTCGACAAGGACACCTACGCGACGCGCAGCGAGAACCTGCGCCGGCGCATGAGCAAGGTGCCGGAGCTGTACGAGGGCCTGAAGGGCGCGACGGACGACGACGCGCGGCGCAAGGCGCTCTCCGCGGCGTACCAGGCGCTGGTGCCCGACGCCGAGCGGCGCGAGCTCGCGTTCACGCTCGGGGTGCACGCGCAGAAGCCGAGCGAGGCGGGGGCGAGCGTCATCGGCGACAGCAGCGTGCTGCCGACGGGCACGCGCGTCAGCTTCACGCTCAAAGTGTCGCGCCCCGCGTACGTCTACTTGTTCCAGAAAGCGCCCGACGGCACGCTCAACGTGCTGTTTCCCGACGCGCGCATCGCGGCGGCCAATCCACTGCCGGCCGCCGTCGAGCTGCGCATCCCCACCGGCACTGCAGCGTTCAAGCTGAACGATCGCGACATCGGCACCGAGCGCGTCTACATCGTGGCGTCGCTCGAGCCGCTGACCAGCCTCCAGGCGGCGGCGGAGCGCGTCGCAGCAGGCCAGAAGCCCGACGGCCAGCTGGCGTCGGTCGCGGGGATTCCGAGCAACGGCTCCGGCTGCAAGACGCGCGCGCTAGAGCTCGACGATGGCGCGGCGCCCTGCGTTCGCTCGCGCGGGCTCGAGCTGGACGAAGCGCCTGCCGGTGAAGGCAAGGCCTCGCTGCGCGCCAAAACCGAGGCCGCCGACGGCGTGCTGGTTCAGGTCTTCAGCTTCGAGCACACGCCATGAAGTACGCAGTGTTCGTCGGTCTAGCGCTCGTCGCGTGCGGTGGTGGCGCAGGGCACGGCGCCGAAGCGGATGGGCCTCCGCCCTCCGGCAAGGGACCGCAGCGCGGCCTGGTGCTGGTCGAGGGCGAAGCCGAGCAGGCGCCGGCTCCCGCGCCCCCGGGCGACGGCACGTCCACGCCCGAGATCGTGAAGAGCGTCGAAGAAGACCGCCCGTAGCCGGAGCTAGTCTGTTTCGCTGAAGCCCAGGCTGATCGGCACCACCAGGCCGTAGTTGTCTTGGCCCGACTTCCCCGCTGTCCGCGCGAAGCCGCCCTGCAGCCAGAAGCTCGGACCGCCGAGCGGGATCCGCACGTCGACGCCCACCGCCTCACGCCGATCCAACAGCGCGCCGTAGTAGCCGACCGCCGAAAGGCGCGAGTCCCAGAACCACGGCAACTCGAGGCGGCCAGCGAACGGAAAGTACGAGCCCGTGTTCTTGGGACCGTCGCTGACCGTGACGGTGCCGCTGCCGTAGCGCAGCCCCGCGAACAAACCGATCAAGCGCGCGCGGTAGCCGAGCAGCAGCGAATACTCCCAGCTCAGCGCGGCCAGCGAATCGCCCGAAACCGTGAGCAGGGCCAAGTTGACGCCGAGCCGATCGTAGACGACCAAACCGCGTGACTCGTTGCCAAGATCTTCCGACCATGCGGCGGCAATGGGCGAGCCGTCGATGCTCACGTAGCCCTGGTAGCCTTGCTTCTTGGGGCCTACGACGTTGGGCGTGAGAGTGAGCCGCGCGGCGCCGACGCTCATGCCGAAGTCAGGCGTCGCGGTCTCCCAATCGTCGTCATCGTCGTCGTCGCTGGACGACGCGCTCGAGCTGCTCTCGGTGGCGGAGCTCGACGCCGAAGAGCCAATCGGCTGCCCTTTCGCGTCTTTGGGTAACGCCACGGGGCCGGGATTGCCCGACGGAATGAAGGCTGCCCAAAAATACGGATGCCGGGTGGCCGCGCGCCCAGCGAGCACGCGCTGCACGTCGCGCAGCGCAGCCGTTCGCCCCATGCCCTCTTTCAGGCGGCGGTAGTAGCCGCGCATCAAGTAGCTGGTGGCTTCGTCGTCGACCGACCAAAGGCTCATCACCAGCGACTCGGCGCCCGCGATCGTGAGCGCGCGTCGCAAGCCGTAGACGCCTTCACCTTGGCTGACCTCGCCCTCCGCGGTTTGACAAGCCGACAGCACGACCAGCTGCGTGCCGGCCAAATCCAAGCTCGAGGCTTCCAGCGCGGTGAGCACGCCGTCTTCGCCATCACGGCCGCGTAGGCCGGTGGCGCCGGCAAAGGCCAGACCCGAGCGGATCAGCGGGTTTTCCGCCACCGCCAAGCGCTGGCCAGCGCTCTCCGTGTCGAGCGCGCTGCCGTCGGCGTTGCGCAGCGTCGTCAGGGACTCGGTAGGCAGAAAGTAACCGTGGGTCGCCAGGTGAAGCACGAACGGTCGCTTGACCTGCTTCACTTCGGCTTCGGACGCGTCGGCGCCGGTGCGCACCAGGGCTTCGGGAAACAAGCGGCGCAGCTCGTCAGCCTCGGCTTGGGTGCCTGGCAATGGCTCGAAGACCACGCGCGACAGCTTGGTCGCCCCCGAGCTTACCTTGCCGTTGGCTTGCCCCTCGGCTGAGCCGAACTCCGGATTGGCGAACGCCACCACAGGGCCGGTTGCCGCGCTCTCGACCCCGAACCGGAGCAGCTCACGGCCGCTGGTCAGGTAGGTAAAGTCGTACTTCTCGAGCAAGTAACCGTTCCCGTCCGCCAACGCCGCGAACGGCACCGCGCTCAAGGCGCCGTCGGGAGCCACGAATACGTGACGCTTGTCGCCGAGCGCCGAGCCGAGCGGCTTCATCACCAAGTCGTGGAGGGCGCGCGCCGGGGCCAGAGCTTCGCGATCGGGCCGGCGCAGCGCGGCACGCAGCCGGTTGACGGCGGCGTCGATGGCGCTGGCTGGCCCCAGATCGAAGGCGCGCGGCTCGCCACTCGACCGCACGACGTACGCCAGGTAGCGCAGCTCAGGCTCGGCCTTGCGATAGTGTGCGTCGAGCGGGCGGTACTCGACGATCTCGAGCAGCGCGTCGTCGCCTCCGAGCTTGGCTTGCACGCTGGCCACGTCGATGTGCTGGGTGGCGGCGCGGTAACCAGCGCTGTCTTGGGTGAGCTTGTTTTCGAGCTCCGCGGCCTCGTCTCCCAGGCGCTTCAGCGCGCTGGGCGAGCCCAAACCTGACGACGCCAAGTTCGCCATGCTGGCGCGCACCGCCACGAGCCGCTGCATCAAGCCGCGGGTCGCTTCGGTCTCCTGGGCGCGCGACGCCAAGCCGCCCTTCGTCATCGCGTCGAGCACGCGACCTTTGGTGCGCAACACCTGGGTCAAGGCCAGCCGGTTGAGCTTGACGTTGTCGTTGCCGCCCAGGCGCTGGGCGTTCATGGTCTTTTGGAAGGCGACGAGGTAGCTGCCCAAAAACGCGCGCTTCTGCTCCTCGGTGCCGGTGGCCAAGACCCGTGCAATGTCGTCTTCGCGAGCGTCGAAGCAGCGACCGATCGGGTCGAGCGAACGCGCCAGATCGCCCGAAGCCCAGTACACCTCGCCCAGATCGCAGCCTTGCTTCAGCGCCGTGGGGCTACCTGGCGGTAGCACGCGTGCGGTGACGGCCTGCGCTTCGAGCAAGAGCTGTTCGGCGCGCGGATAGTGAGCCTGACGCAGGTGGTGCACGCCGTACGAGCGCAGGTACACGGCCTTGAGCCCGAGCAAGGCCGGCTGCTGCGCGAGCAACGCGTCCAGCTCACGCCCTAGCGCGAGGTACGACGCCTCGGCTTGCTCGAACTGACCGGCGTCGTCTTGCGCGGAAGCCAAGTACAGACGCGTCGCCAGCTTGCCGAGCGCCGCGCCGGGTGTGGATTGGGCCGAGTACAGCTCGAGCGCCCGCGTGAGCACAGAAATGGCCGCAACGTGATCGCCGCGGTGGGACAGTAACAGGCCCAGGTCTTTGACCGTGCTGGGCAGCTCGTCCCGAGCGCTGGCCCTGGCGATGTCGTGCGCGCGCACCAGGTACTTGGCGCCGCGTTCTGGCAGGCCCCGACTGAGCGCCAGCTGACCCAGCTCTCCCAAGCAGCCGATCAGCTCGGGAGCGGCCTTACCGAAAGCTTGCTCGCCGTATTCGAGCGCCCGCAGGTAGCGCGCTTCGGCTTCCGAGTAGGCCAGCGCCTTGGCCAGCACACGCGCCGCGATCAAGTTGGCTGAGGCGAGCTGGGCCGGCGCAATTGTGGTCTCTTTGTCGAGCGCGGGCAGCACCTCACGAAGCACCAGCAAGGCTTCGCTGTCGCGGTCACTCTCGTGCAGCTCGATTCCTTGTTTAACGCGGGCCAGCAGCGCGTTCGATCTGAGCTTGGGCAGCGCTTGCTTCCAGCCCGCGATCTGATCCGCGAAGCGATCGCCGCTCGACAGGCTCTCGTGAAAGCGAATCTCGGCCTCGAGCAGCGCGGCTCCGCGCGTGAAGTCCCCCTGCTTCAGGTACAAGTCGATCAGAAACAGCTTGCTCTCGGTGAGCTCCACCCGAAAGAGCGGGCGCGCAGCCTCGGGCAGCGTGGGGATGATCTGCTGCTCTTGGAGGCTGAGCGAGTGCTCCGCGGCCGAGATTGCTCCCGCCACGTCGCCGGCGTCGGCCAGCGCACGCGCCTTGTCGCCCAGCTTCTCGGCTTGCTCGAGAATCGCGGCGTTTTGACCCGCTTCAGCCGAGGCAGGGCTAGCTAGACTCGCCCCACTTGCCAACAGCAGACAGAACAGCGCCACACGCGGCAAGCGAAGGACGTAGGACCCGAGCATGGGGCGGAGAAGAGCGATTCTCCACCCTCGCGTCAACCGTGCAGCGCAAGGCGCGCTGCTAGCTCCTCAGTGACCGGGGCCGTCGTCGCCGTGAGGCGCCGATGCTCCCGGGCCGCCGGGGCCGCCGGGCCCGCCGGGGCCACCGGGGCCGCCGGGGCCGCCCATCAGGCCGCCCTGCTGCTGTTCGATCTGCTTCAGCTGACCGATGACCTCGTCGTAGTGCTGCAGCATTTCGTCGCAGCGCTGGGCCGGGAACGCGGGCGTCTTTTCCTTGACCATGCTGCAGGTCTGCGCGCCAGGCGGCAGATCGGCGCACAGCTTGGCGACCAGCTTGTCGCACGAAGCGCGCGCGGCCTTCAGCTTGGTCAGCGTGGCCGGGAGAGAGGTCAGCGCGACATCACACACGGCAGGCGTGAGCAGCTCGCCCGCGCCCTTGGCCTGCATGCACGCGGCAGACTGATCGCCTGTGCTCTTGCAGATCTTCTTTTCCCACGCCGCGCACGGCCCGGCGCTACCGGCAGGAGCCGCGGCTCCGTCCGCCTTCGCAGAAGCCGCCTTGGCTTGCTGCATGTGGCCAAACCAACCGGCGGCGCCGCCCGCGAGCAACGCGAACAGCACGAACACGCCAACGCTCGAGCCCGACGAAGCCGGCGTGGGCTTGGCCGCGTGCTCACGGCGCTTGGCGGCGCCCTTCGTGGCAGCGACCTTTTTGGGAGCCGGCTCCGGCGTGCGTTCGCTCTCGACTTCGGCGTCGCTATCGCGATCTTCGTCGCCGTCGCTGTCACGCTCGTTGGTCTTCGGCTCGTCTTTGTCGCTCATGGGGCGCGCAACTTGCGCGAAATCGCCTCAAAGCGCAATGAATACCCACCTAATCCGGGCAAAAGCTAGGCTCGTTACGCACCCCCTCAGTCATGTCCAAGCCAAAAAGTCGGAAGCCGCTGTTCAGCCTGGCACAGGTTCTGTTTCGAAACAGCAGCATCGAAGGGCGTGGCGTGTTCGCGCGCAAGCGCTTCGCGCGGGGGGACGTGATCACGCCCTACGCGCCCCAGCAGCAAAGGTTGAGCATCGATGATCCTGCCGCGACGGCGGCGGCAGCGAGCAAGTTCACGCTGGTGTCCGAGGAGGCTTGGGTGATCGTACCCGACACCAGCGTGCCGGGTGGCTGGCTCTGTAACCACAGCTGCAGCCCCAACGCCGCCATCTACTCGGACGCTGCAGGTCGGATTCAGTGTCTCCGACCGATCGACCCCGGGCAAGAGGTCACCATCTTCTACGGCTGGGTCACCGTGAACGAGCCCGAGCGCGATCCGTGCCGCTGCGGCGCCAAGAACTGTCGAAAGTTCATCAACTTCGACTTGAGCGACGACGACGCGCGCCACTGCGAAGCCGCCACCCCAGAAGGCGTGGCGTTCCGCGACCGCTTTCAAGCCTACGCCGACTACCTGGTTTCAATCGAACAGGAACAGGTGCTGGACCGCATTGCTGCACGGCTGGGTAGCTTGCGACGCCAGCTGCGCTGAAGCGGCCCAGCCTCAGCCGTGGCACTTCTTGTATTTCTTGCCGCTGCCGCAGGGGCACGGATCGTTTCGGCCAACCTCGGCAGTTTTGGCCGGCTTTTGGCTCTGGGTTTCGAGCTGTTGCGCTTGTTTCAAGAGCTCGCTCGCCTCGACGTCGCGCCCTTGGTCGATCAGGCTGGAGGCGATGCGGATGAGCGCCTGCAGCCTGTCCGTGTTCGTCTTCGCTTCGGCCAGCGAACGCCGAAAATAGGCTTCGGCGGCGGGGAAATCGCCGAGCGCGCGGTGTGTTTCGCCGGCTTTGGCTTCGACCAGCGCGGCATCTTCGGCTTTCTCCAAATTGGAGCCCAGCTGCGCCAACGCTTCTTCGCGGCGGCCAGCTTTGGCGAGCACGATAGCCAGGTCGCCTTGCATCAGCTCACGATCGACGAAGACCAGCGCGCGCGCGACGCCGACGGCCAGCTCGTACTCGCCGGCGTTGCCGAGCTGCAGCGGTAGGTCGAGCAAACGCACCGAAAGCGAGCGCTGCAGGAGCCAGTCGTCGAGCCGGAAGAACAACTTGGCGTCGCCGGCGATGGCCGTGAGCAGCGCCAAGGCGGCTTCGCCACTCGCGCGACGCAGCGGCCCGGTCTGCGCCGACGACGTTTCGGGCTCTTCTTCGAAGGAATCGAGCTGTTCAACGGCGTCCAAGAAGACCTCGGCGAGCCGCACCAGCTCCGCCAGCTCGGGCGGGTCCGCGTCAGCGCCGCTCGTTTCAGCGCCGTCCCCCTCTCCACTCGTTGCTTGCACCAAAGCCTGGGGCTCCGGCGCCGCGCCCACGCTTTCGACCAGCGTGGGCGCTGACAACGGCTGCGCCACGTCGGTGATGGCCAGCACGGTGACCAAAAAGTGCTGCTCCTGCGCGAAGTTGAGCAGGTACGCCAGGCTCTTGCCGACCGACAGATTCAGCCGAAAAAGCAGCGCTCTATCGGTGCCGCGGCCCTCGGCGCGAGAGTCCAGGTAGGCGCTCTGCTTGTCCCAGAAACGCCCGGACGTGAAGAACGCATGCAGCTGCGTCGCGTCCAGCCCGAACGCTGCCGCGATCTGCGCGTGCACGTCGGCCAGCGTCGCCCGCCCGTCGAAGTCGATGACCCGGCGCACATCCGGTAGGTCTTCGGGGCTGATCGACAGGCGGAGCGTGCGGTGTGCCATCAGTTCGGGTTTCTGGCTTCAGGTCTTTTGGCGCAGATTGAGGAACAAGCCCACGGCGGCCGCAGCGGCTGCCATCCAGGCCCAGGCCCCGATCAGCTCATGACCGATCAGGAAGCCCGTCAACATCGGCGCGACAATCTGCGCGACCGCCATGAGGGATTGTGTGATGCCGAGCACCATGCCCTGCTCGTCACGCCGGCTGTTGTGGGTGACCTGCGCCGTCAGCGCCGGCCGCAGCGCGCCCTGGCCAAACGACGACAACGTGGCGCTCGCTAGCAGCTCGGGCAGGCGATGAACGTAGGCCAACAGCGCGTAGCTGACGCTGAAGCTCGCGAAGCCCGCGCGCGTGAGCTTCACCTCCCCAAAGCGCTTTACGAGCCGTCCGATCAAGCCACCTTGCAAGATGATGCCCAGAAAGCCGGCGTAGGCGAACACGTAGCCCACGTGCTTGGCGCCGAACGGCACGCCGTTCCACGACAAGCGGCGCTCCGCAAAAAGCGCAAACCCCGAGGTAAACGCCGCAAACGCGAAGGCAAACGCGAAGAACTGATACAGCAGCGTGGCCAGCTCGGGCCGCGCGAAATACTCGGCGTAGCGGCCCCACGACAAAAGCGCCAGGCGCCGACCAGCCGGGGCATCTTGACCGTCGGACGCTTGCGGCCGCGCTCGCGGCAGCAGCACCGCGGTGGCCAGGACACTCAACGCCGACAAGCCCTGCGCGGCGTAGATGGGGTAGCGATGCCCATACTGCGACAAGAAGCCAGAGATGGCCGGGCCAATCAAAAAGCCGATCCCAAACGCGATGCCAATGACGCCAAAGGCCTTGGCGCGGTTCTCTTTGGCCGTTACGTCCGAGACGTAGGCTTGGGCCAGCGAGAGGTTGCCGGCCGTGGCGCCGTCGATGGCGCGAGAAACGAACACCATCCAAAGCGACGACGCTCGCCCCAGCACGAAGAAGCCGATGAACGTGCCAACCTGGCTGATCAGTAGGAGCGGCTTCCGCCCGAAGCGATCCGCCAGTTGACCGAGCAGCGGCCCCGACACCAACTGACACGCCGCAAACGTCGCCACCAAGAGGCCAATCTGCTTGGGCGACGCGCCGAACTCTTCCGCGTAAAACGGCAAGAGCGGCAAAATGATGGTCATGCCCAGAATGTCGACCAGCACGATCAAGAAGATGGGCAGCAGCGCCCGCCGCTCGGCTTGAATGTCGTTGCTCACTCTGGGCTCGTTTCGAAGACGAGCGGGGTTCTTCCGCAGTCCAGGCGAGCAATCAAGGTTTTAAGCGGGGCGCGTCACTTCTGCGTGTGGAACCCAGCTCGCAGACCGAATCACAGCCCGGCGAGCGGCCCCGAACAGTACTCGGCGTCGCCAAACACGGTCCGGGGGTCTCCACAGAGATTGAGCAGCGAAACCAGCAAGTCGTTGTGCGATTGGCCCGCGAAATCCAAGACGCGCCCTTGCTTCAGGCCGCCGCCGCCGCCTGCCAGCAAGAAGGGCATATCGGTCTTGGCGTGCGTGGCCGGGCTTTGCTGCTGCGAGCCGAAGAAGACCACGCTTTCGTCGAGCAGCGAGTGCCCGCCGAGATCCACGTTTGCCATTTGACTCAGCAAGTAGGCGTGCTGGGTCGAGTACCAGGTGAAGATCTTGGTCATCGACGCGACGTCGTAGCCGCCGTTGTTCTCGTAGTAGTTCTGCACTCGTCCGCCCGGCAGCTCGAGCCAGGGCAAGGTGTAGGCTGCCCAGGCGTCGGCCCATTGCAAGGTGGCCACGTTGGTGAGCTCGCATGCGAGTGCCATCACCAGCATGTCCATCATCAGCTTGCCCACCACCGGAATGGCCGCGTCGGTCGCGGGATCTTCCACCACGCCAGGCACGTAGTCGGAGACGTCCGGAGCCTCGGGCGGTGAGCAATGCGATTGTAGGTTTTGTTCGAGCGAGCGCACGAGCTCGAGGTGCTTTTCCAAGCGCTGGCGATCGGCCCCGCCGAGCTTGGCCGACAGCTTGGCGTAGCGCGCCATCACGCCGTCCAAGATGGACTGCTTCCAGGCGGTGTCGCTGCCGGCTGGCAGTTTGCCAAACAGCCGCTCCCAGGTCGCGGCGGGGTCGAGCTCGGGCTGAACGAAGCGAAAATCAGCGTCGCTCGCGCCGTAGCTTACGGTGTTGTGCGCGCTCGGCTTGCCGGCGTCCGAAGGCCGCGTGCCCCAACGCACGGCTTGGTACAAAGCCGGCTTGCCCGACGCCTGCGCCAGCACCTGGTCTATCGAGGCGTTCGGAATCGCCACGCCATTGCGTGTTTGCCGGCAGCCCGTGAGCCACGCAATCATGCCAGCCTGCAGCTGCTCGCCCACGGCGCACTTCAGGGCCAGGCCCTTCAGCACCACCAGGCGTTCGCGCACCGACGACAGCGGCGCCAAAATGGGCGAAAGCTCGGTAATGGAGCTGGGCGTCCAAGCGTCGAGCACGGTACCGCCGGGCGTGTAGACGGCGACGAAGCGGCGCGCCGGTGCGGCCGCGGCCTGCGCGGATGGCAGCGGCTGCATCGCCTCGAGCCAAGGCAGCGCGATCGCGACGCTGCCAGCGCCCCGCAGCACCGCGCGCCTGCTCAAGCGAAACGGCTTCGTCACGGCTGCCCCCCGGATTGCTTGCGAAAAAGGAACGAATTGCTCTGGGTCAAAGCGACCAGCAACTCGTAAATACTGTCGTTGCGCGCGAGCTCGTCGCGCAACGTAGCTCGTGTGCACTCATTGGCTTCCTCTTCGGTTCGACCGAAGGCGAAGCGGGACCACTGCGTCACGAAGCAGTTGCGCGTGTCGTCACTGCTCAGCAGCGCCTCGGCGAGCGAGCCCGCGCCATCGAAAGGCTCTCCGCTCGGCGCCAAGGTGCCGCTCGCGTCGATGGGCAGACCGTTTTCGGTCTCGCGATAGCGCCCGGTTGCGTCAAAATGCTCGAGCCCAAAGCCGACCGGGTCGACGAAGCTGTGGCAGGCTGCGCAAGCCGCGTTGGCAGCGTGCACGGCCGCGCGCCCGCGCGACGTCATTCCAGCCATGGTGGGCGGCGGAACGTCGTTCAACGGCTCGGGCGGAATGTCTTGGCAACGCAGCGCGCGCGTCACCACCCAGCCGCGCCGTGAAGGGTTGGAATAGCGCGGGAACGACGCGCGTGACAGCCAAGCTGGTTGCGTCAACAAGCCCGCGAAGGAGCCGCCCTGCAGCTGGACCTCCCGAAACTGGTCGCCTTCGATGCCGGGCCAGCCGTAAAAGCGCGCCAAAGGGCCGTTGACCCACGTCACGGGCTCGAAGAGCGCGCCGAAGTGACTCGCCCCGTCGAAGGTGGCGTGCTCCACGAAGCTGGCAAACTCCTGATCCATCAACGCCAAGATGTCGGCGTCGAATTCGGGCAGCTCCGGATCGAAGCTCAGCGCACCCGAAGCTTGCATCAGCTCACGGTAGAAGCGGCGCACGGGGCCGCGTGAGCGCTCGTCGTCCAGCAGCCGGCGCGCCTGTTTTTCGATCTGGAGGCGGTCATTGGTCAAGCTGCCGGGAGTCTCGGCTAGCGCGAGCAGCTCGTCGTCGGGGCCGCGGTCCCAAAACAAGAACGACAAGCGCGACGCCATCTCGACATCTGTCGGCTGGCCCCAAGGCGCGTCGAGCTCCGTGGCCGGCTGCCCTTGTTCGACGCGGTACAAGAACTCTGGTGCTTGCAGCGCGACCTCGAGCACCGCGCGCGCCCCGCTTTGGAAGCCTCCGCCCAAGGCCTCGCCTTTGGCGAATACCTGCTCTAGCTCGTCGCGCGTGTCCGGCTCTTGCCGTCCGCGAAAGAGTCGTCGAATTACGAAGTCGAACAGTCGACTTTGACAGTCATTGGCGGGCTCTGGCGCCACCTTGCAACCCAGCAGCTCGCCGAGGCCGTCCGCGTTCATGACCACCCGCCGCGCCAGGTCGGCGACGAAGTCACCGTGACCGCGTACGAACTGAAGGTTGGCTTGCGGCTCGGGGTCACGGTCGTACAGCTGTGAAAAAGGCTCCGGAAAGACCTCGCCCTCGAGCGATTCTCCGAACACCTCGAGCTCGTTGGACAGCTGCGCTTCGCGGAGCGCGCGCAGCGGCGCTTCGGGTGGCGGCCGGTTCGGCGCGCAAGGCTCGACGACTTCCCCGCCACCAGCGAAACCCCCGTCACCAAATCCCCCCCCTCCGACGCTCCCGCCCACGCCGCCCGTACTACTCGTACTCTGCTCGTTCCGTTTGGCGGTGTGCCCACAAGCCACCGCCAGTGCCAAGACCGCCACCTTCGCGTAGTACCTAACCACCAGACCGTTAGTGGAGGCAGCGCAGGAATTTCGCGCAGACTTGCTGGGGTGCCGCTGACGATTCCTGGAGCGATGCAGGATTCCGATGGGGTTGCGCTCTTGGAAGCCATCGGGACGGGCGGTGAGACCACCGTCGCTCGACATCGTGCGCGCAACGATGAACAAGCCCGCTCACCTCAGCCAGTACATCAACGGCGCCGAGAGCCAGAGCATCTCGCTTCCCACGACCGGCAGCTGGTCCACCACCCACGCCACCAAGAAAGTCACCGTCACCATCCCGCAGGGTGCAACGCTCAAGCTCCAACTGGACGCCGGCGACGCAAGCGCCAACCTCGACTACATCCAGGTAGACTAGCCACCAATCCGCCGGCCCATCCGTCAGGCTCCGCAAGTCTCGAGAATTTTGACAGGGAGATCTGGGCTCTTTGTGGGCGGGCCCAGTTCCGTAGGTAGCGTTGCGGCCCAGCTGGGCCGCGGGCCAGGCCTACCCAAGATGGCGGTAAAGCGCCGATTGTGCGGTAAGGTCCCCCCAAGCGATGGGTATCACGGTCGTCTGTCAGTCGTGCGGGAGCCGCCGCACGGTTTCAGCGGACCTTTACGACGGGAAGATCCGCGGGAAGGTGGTCAAGATCGCGTGCCGTGGCTGCGGCGCGATGATTTCGGTCGACGGCACCATTCCGCCTCCGCCCGCAGCGGAAATGCTCGAGACGCCGGTCACCGAAGATCTGATGAACCTGCTCGTTCCGGAGACGGCCAAGCTGCCTTCCGAACACCAACTGAGCGGGATCGAGGCGCGAGCGCCTCTGCGTCAGACGGAGACGAAAACGGACCAGGAGCCCGCAGAACGCGCCGCTGAGGGCGACGGCCACGCTTCCGCGCCACGCGAGAAGCAGATCAGTCACGTCGACGGCCCTATTTCGGAGCGCGGTCCGACACACACGGTCGGTCGTTACGCGCTGTTCGAGCAGTTTGCTACGGGCGGCATGGCCACCGTGCATTTTGGTCGGCTCGACGGCGCCGGCGGATTCGCGCGCGTCGTAGCCATCAAGCGGCTCTTGCCGCACCTGGTGCAAAACCACGAATTCACAGAGATGCTGCTGAAGGAGGCGCGGCTCGCTGCGCGTGTCCGGCATCCGAACGTCGCCGCCACGCTGGACGTAGTCGCGACGAAGGGCGACGTGCTGCTCGTGCTCGACTACGTGCACGGCGAGGCGCTGAGCACGCTGTGCCGCTCGCAAGCCAAGCAAAAGAAGGAGCAGCTGCCGCTACCTGTGGCGGTCGGCATCGTGCTGGACATGCTGCAGGGCTTGGCGGCCATTCACGACGCCACTGACGAAAAGGGCCGTTCGCTCTCGCTCGTGCACCGCGATGTTTCGCCGCCCAACGTACTAGTGGGCGCCGACGGCGTGGCGCGCGTCTTGGATTTCGGCATCGCGACCGCGCTCGAGCACATCGAAGAAACGGCGCCCGAGCGGCGCAAGGGCAAGCGCGGCTACATGTCGCCCGAGCAGCTACGTGGCGAGCGACTCACGCAGCGCTCGGACGTGTTCTCGGCCGGTATCGTGATCTGGGAGCTCTTGGCGATGCGCCGGCTGTTCCCATCCGACCAAGAAAAAGAGCCGGGCGAAGCGGTGCTGCGCGGTGACTACCCGCGCGTGGCGCAGTTTCGGCCCGACGTGCCCGCTGCCTTGGACGACATCGTGATGCGCGCTCTCTCGACGGATGCGGAAGCGCGCTACGCCACCATGCACGAGCTGGCCGAAGCCGTCGAAGACGCAGCGCCAGCTCGCGCCAACGCCCGCCGCATCGGCGAATGGGTGCTCGACTTGGCGCGCGACGCATTGGCCGACCGCACCCGTATGGTCGCCCGCGCCGAGAACTGGATCAGCGACGAGATTCCGCTCAAATCGACGCCGTTCGCCGCCGAAATTCCGCTGCGCCCCGTATCGCCCAGCTCGCGCCCGCCCGAAGTGTTCGAAGCCAACGTGCCGCCGCTGCTGATGCCGCCCGCCCCACCCTTGCCGGCATCGGTCAGCTCCGCCCTGGCCGCACGCTCGTCGCATCCGCCAGCTCTCGCGCCGAGCGATGCTGCACCGGTACCGAGCGGCGCCGCCGCACCCGCCAAAGCTCCCAGCGTCGCGGTGCCGCGCAAATCCGGCTCACGCTGGTGGATCTGGGCACTGTTGCTGCTCGGCGTCGCCGCGTACTTCGCGCTGCAACCTCGCTGAGCGGCTCGAGATTTACAGGGAGGCGGGGAGGCGGCTCACCATTGGTCTCATTTCAGCTGGTGAGCACGCCCGCTGATCCTGGCTTCTGGCTTCGTTTTCGCTCCGGAGGACCGAATCAGAAAATATTCCCCTCGAGGAGAGCAGGCGGACTGACGCGTGCGCGCAATAGACTGCGGCCTCACGGGCGGCAGCGCGAAACCCCAAAATCTGGGCTCGCGGAGCTCCCCGCCTCCCCGCCTCCCTGTGAACCGCTCGAGACTAGCGGTTCCGTGAGGCGCTTACTTCAAGCCGATCGAGGTGCAGCGGTGGTCGACGCAGGTGGCGTGTAGGGGTGGCGGGCAGGCGCCGCACAGGGCGTCGCAGACGACCTGCGGGTAGCAGGATTGGGGGATCATGCGCGGAGCCGTGACGTCCGACCAGCAGGCGTCGGCGTCGTAAGCGCGGCGGGTGATGACCTCGGGGCAACCGCAGCAGGAGCGCGGGCGATCGGCCATGACGCACTCTTTCTCTTGGTTGCAGAAGAGCGGATCGGGCAGGCACTGGTAGCAGCAGCCTCCGACTTTGTCGCCGCGTACGTAGCCGAGCGGGCACACCTGGTCATCGTCGGGACAGGCAATTTCCAAGCAGGCGACGTTGCCGGGTTGTTTGGGCATGCACGCGGCGCAGCAGGCGCCAGCGGGTTGCTGCAGCACCTCCCCCTCGCCGCACGCTTTGACGGGCTGGCACTTGACGTTCTCGCAGCCGGTCGCGGGCGGCGGGCAGCTGGGACAGCACTCACCCGCTAGGGTTATCGGCATCTGCCCGTCCTCACACTGGGGGATCATGCAGGGCAACAGGGTGCAGCCGGGTGCGCCGCCAACGCTGGTCGTACCCGCCACGCTGCTGGTACCCGCCGTCCCAGACCTACCGCCAATCGTGGAAGCACCGGCGGTAAAGCTGGCGCCGCCTTTGCTGGGCGTGCCGGCTGTCGAGCTCGTTCCACCGTGACTAGAGCTGCCAGCGCCGTTGGAGCCGCCGTTGCCCGCGTCATCGCGCGAGCCGAAAACCGCGCCGCCGCAAGCAACCGCCGAAGCGGCAAGAAAGGCGACGCAACAAACGTTGCGGAGAGACAATAAGCGCAAGACGGACCTCCTCGAGGGCGACCGCTGGCGGGCCGCTCGTTGATTGTGACCAAAGCCCACGCGGAGAGCAACGAGCGCGCGGGCGCTTGTGGGTGCTTGGCGGCAATGTCGCAGATCGTATGCAGGCGGATTCACCCTGGTTTTGCCTTAGTTAGCGCGTGAGGTCACCGTTACATTGAATTGGTATGAGGCGCTTGCTCACCACCTTGCTTCTGGCTTTCGCCGGCTGCTCGTTTCCCGAGTACGGCGTGCAAGAGGCGGAGCACGTGCAGGTAGGGACGTGCCGCGACGGCCTGCTCAGCGTGGACGAGCTCGACGTCGATTGCGGGCCCATGTGCGGAGCCAGCTGCGCCACAGGCAAGATTTGCAGCACCGACAGCGAGTGCGTGAGCGGTTTCTGCGCCGCCGGTACGTGCGCGGCCCCAAGCTGTACCGACAACGCGCGGAACCGCACCGAGACGGACGTCGACTGTGGCGGCAGCGACGGTTGCAAGGCGTGTACGGTGGGGCAGCGCTGCGCCAGTGACTTCGACTGTGGCGGCGGCGCCTGCAGCAACGGGCGTTGCCAGGCGCCCAATTGCCATGACGGCATTCAAAATCAAGACGAGTCGGACGTGGATTGCGGCGGCACGCGCGGCTGCGATTCGTGCCTGACCAAACAGCATTGCAGCGTCAAGGCGGATTGTTTCAAGGCGCAGTGCTCGCAAGGCCGCTGCCAACCCGAAGGCTGCGACGACGGCGTTCAGAACGGCGACGAAACCGGCATGGATTGTGGAGGCTCCTGCCCCAGCTGCGGCGACGGCCTGGGCTGCGACAAGGACGACGATTGCCAAAGCCTCGTCTGCAACGCCCAACTTTCGAGCTGCTCGGCCGTGTCGTGCAGTGACGGCGTGAAGAACGGCAACGAGCCGGCCATCGACTGCGGCAACGGTTGCCCGAGCAAGTGCGCGACGCTTCAACCGTGCGGGCTCGACGCCGACTGCCAGAGCGGCGCCTGCGCCGACCAGCGCTGCGTACCCAAAGCGCCGACCGGGACTGCGCTTTCAGTCGCCGGCTGGCACGCCAGTGCTTCGGCGACGTTCAACCAGCAGACATTCCCAGATCGCGCGCTGGACGGCGACCAGGGTACGCATTGGACGAGCGGCGTCGGTCAGGTTCCGGGCATGTGGTTCGAGGTGGACATGCTGAAGGCCCAGCCCTTCTTCACCATCGAGCTCGTTTGCTCGTCGAACGACGACTACCCGCGCAGTATTCGCGCGTTGATCTCCGAGGATGGCGAGACTTTCACGGCCGTGACCGGCACCATCGCCGGCTCGAAGGCGCTGCGCTTCGACTTTCCCAAGGCGCGTATCGCTCGCTACATCAAGCTCGAACTGGAACAAAACACGGGCGGCTTGTGGTGGCGTATCGACGAGCTGCGCGTGCTGCAGTAGCTGAGCGACCGCCTGCAGCAGCCACCCGCGACGTCGCGCTCACTTGATGCGCACCAGCTCGTCCGGCAGCGGGGCGTGCTGCGGGCGGAGGGGCGACGTCTTCAGGAACTCGAGGTAGGCCTTGAGCGCAGCGGCGTTGCCGGCTTTGAACGCCTTGAGCTCGGCCGGAAAGGCTGGGCCGAGCAGCTGATAGCAGAAAGCTTCGAGGTGGCCCTGCTTTGCCGCGAGCGCGAGCCACGCGTTGACGGGCAGCTTTTCGTCGAGCGGCGTGCCGCGCGTGGCCACGATGCCTGCCCATGAGCTGAGCGCGTCGTAAAATTGCTCGATGGTCCAGGGCGGCCGAAAGCCGGTCACAGCCGGGCTGAACAGCGACTCGAAAGTATGCGCGATCGGGGCGAGCGTTGCGCCGTCCGGCTCGACTCGCGTTGGCATGGAGCCGGGCGCCAAACGCAGGTTGAAGGTCACCTGCTGCTGCGCGTCGGGCTTGGCCAGGATGCGCTCGGTCAGCACCTTACTGAGCGCGTTGGCGACGGCCGCGTCCGAAGCGCCCCCGCCCATGGCTTGGTAGCTGATGCCCCAGAGCAACGTCATGCCCGGCACGTCGGTCAGAGCGTAGGCGAGCGCGGCCTTGGCGTACGCTTCCGGATCGGCGGGCGCGCCAGTCAGCGCCTGCAGGACCGGCTCGGTCCCGACGGGTCGCAACGAGGCCAAAGATTGCGCAAAGCCTGGCGATTCTTGGGGCTGGGGCGGCGTGGGCTCGGGCGCCGCGACCGGCTGCGGCGCTGGCGCGACGGTAGCGGCAGGCGCCGGTTGGGCGCTGTTTTCCGGCGCGGGCGCCTTGGCGGGCGGTGCTGAGCCGCACGCAACCAGGGTGCAAGCGACGGTCAAGAGTAGTCCGGACCGGAACGGGCGCTTCAGCATGCGGCCGTATCTATCACGACGCGGCGCTGCGCGCGCGGTCGAGCGCCGCCATGAGCTGCACGGCGCCGAACGGCTTGGGCAAAAACTCCGCGCCCTGCCGCGGCTCGCCTCCAGCGCTCTGCGCTTGCTCACCCGCTCACGTCTCGAGCAAGCCCTCGATGCGGCGCAGCGGCGCGCCCGTCAGGTTTTGCCCGAGCTCGCTGGGCTCGGCGCCGTACACGTCGGCCAGCAAGGTAAAGTACAGATCGCGCAGCGGGCGAGCATCCAGCACGACGTGCTGATCGAGCGCGACGCCCAGATTCTTGCCGCCTATCAACGCTAGCGGCAGCTGATTTGCCTGGTGATTACCCCCGTGCATGCAGCCGCCAAGCAGCACCACGCAGTTGTCGAGGACGCTGACGCCGGGCGCGTCTTCGATGGCGTCGAGCTTGCGACACAGCTCGGCGACTTTGCCGACGTTCCACCACGTGATGGTGGCAAATGCATCGCCGCCCATGTGCTGTGCGAGGTGGTACTCGGGACAAGCACCACCCTTCGGGGTCGAGCCTTCAGCCGTAAAAGCCCGCTCCTGCACGTGGTCGTAGGTAAATGCCGAGCGCTCGTCCTCGAGCATGTACGAGATCACGCGCGCGACGTCGCACTCGAACGCCATGGCGACCAAGTCGTTCATCGCGTCGGCGTGACGCGTCTTATCGTAGGCCTCGGTCGTCTGAGTCGGCGCCGTCGCTGACTGTTCGACTCGAGCCAGGGAAGGAATCGCAGCGGTCAGGCACGCGCGCCCTCCGACGCTGGTCGACACTTCGGTGACGCGACGCTCGACGGAGCGCACCGAGGTCAGGAATTCGTCCAAGCGCTGTCGATCGCTCGTGCCCAAGCGTGCCCGCGTGAGCTGCGCGCTCTCCAAAACGGCGTCGAGCACGCTCTTCTCTCGGGCGCGCCGCCGGTCTGCCTCTCTCGCGCTTACGCCTTGATCCTGGGGAGGGCGCAGCACTCCGACGAGCGCGTCGAACACCTCGAGCGGATCGACCAGCTTGTACATGGGCTGTGTCGCGCTCGCCCACGAGACGCTGCGGCTGCTGGAGCACGGCTCGCCATCACAATCACCGAGCGCCGTGGAGAGGCCGACCTGAAGCGAGGGCAGCGCCGTTTTGCCTCGAAAGGTCGCGTGCTGCGCCAACAGCTGGTCGACTGAGACACCGTTGGCTTCACCCAGACCGCGCACGGCTCTCACGCCTGCCGCGTCGACACAGGTCAGCCAGGCGCCTGCCAGGCGGCTGTGAGACGGATCGACCAGCGGAGAAGCATTCGAGTTGAAGACGGAGCCGTTCTCCAGGTTGCTGATGACGCTCAACTTGGCCTTGAGGGCTCCGAACGGCTCGAGCACGGATGACAGACGCCAACCATCCCCTTGGCCCACACCAAGTGGCTGCCACAGCTCGGGCGCGCCGTTTGGCAGAAAAATGGGCAGAAAGCGCCGCGGCAGCTCGGGCGAGTCGGCCCGCGCGGCGCGCGGAGTCAGCGACTCCAGCCAGGGCAAAGCGAGCGCGACGCCCAGCCCGCGGAGCACGGCACGTCGCGAACGCACGCCAGGCTTGCGGGTCACGGAGCCACCCCCGGCAAGCGCGTACGAAACGGCGCGCTGAGGACCAGCTCACGCAATAGCCGCCGCACGCTGGCCGGCTCTCCCGGAGCGCGCCAGCGCTCGACCGCGAGGGCCAGCGCCTCCATGTCTGGGCTCTCGAGCGAGCGCCCGAGGCCATACATCAAGAGCTTCTGAGCCAAGCACGCGGAGAATTTCGGATCGGCCGTCACCGCATCGGAGACGCCAGCCAGCCCAGCGAACGTCAAACCATCCGGGTGTGCGTCGGAAGGCGGAAGGGTCGCGCGGGTGTCCACGACCGTGCCGTCGGCGTAGACCTCGCGATATTGGCCGACGGCGTCGTACTCTTCGAGAGCCAGGCCGTAGGGATCGAAGAGCGAGTGACAGCCGGCGCAAGCCGGATTTCCACGGTGGAGCTCCAGGGCTTGGCGGACGTTGAGCGGCGCTGGGCTGCCATCTGCCGCGGCTTCGAGCTTGGGCACGTTTGCTGGCGGCGCCGGAGGCTCGGCGCACAGCAGGGTACTCGAGATCCACCGACCACGCAGCGACGGCGAGGTGCGCCGATCAAACGACGACAAAGCGAGGAACCCGGCGAGGCCGAGGAAGCCCGCGCGTCGATCGGCGTGATGCTCCACGCGCGCTAGCGGCACGACGGGCGTCGGGATCCCGTAGTAGCGCGCCAACGGCTCCGTAACGTAGTTGACGTCGGCCTTCAGGAACTCGTCCCACGAGCGCTCGCTGCTGACGAACTCCCCGAAGTATTCGATGATCTCGGCGCCAGCGGCCTGCGCCACTTGAGGTGTCCACTCGTACAGCTCGGGGGCCGCGGCGTGTGCGCCGACGCGACGCGCGCCCAGCAGCTGCCCGGCGAAGCTCTCGACGAAGCGCAACGCCTTGGGGTCGGTCAGCATGCGGTCGACGCTCCCGGCCAGCACCGCTTCCTGCAAGAGCGAGCCGTCTGCAGCCGCTTGGAGGAGAGCGTCGTCCGGGGCGCTGCTCCATAGAAAGTACGAGAGTCGACTCGCCAAGTCGAACGCGCCGACCTCCAGCGGCGCATGGGACGGAGCGGACTCGAGCTCGATGCGGTAAATGAACTGAGCGCTCGCGAGCAGCGCGCGCAGCACCAGCTCGAACGCGTCGAGCGGTGCGTCGCCGGACGCGATTGCTTCAGCGTGCAGCCGCTCGTAAATGCGTAGCTCGTCGCGGCTGAGCGGCCGCCGAAACAAGCCCAGCCCCGCGCGCGCGATGCTGGATTTGGCGCAGTCCGTCTGGCTCAAATCGCAGTTCGCGAAACGCTCGCGCAGGGCATCGGAATCGACGACGTCGCTCGAGAGCTCCTTCGCGGCCGCGAAGTACCGCTCGTATTGCTGCTCGTCGACGCTGAGGACGGCTGCCATGTTGTCGAAGCCCAGCAGCTCGCCCCCCCGCCAGCTCGCGGAAGCGGGCTCGAGCTTCGTACCAAGCACGTCCGCGACGGTGGCGTTGTACTCGGCCGTGTTCAGGCGATGCACCGCCTCACGAGTAGCGACGGGCTCGGTGGGCGAGCCCGCCGGGGCGGAGGCGCGGTCCACACCGCAGCCCGGAAGGCCGGCTGCCAGCGCTAGCACGACCGAGCTCACCCACACGCTGCCCTGCATGGCTACTCCCGTACGGCGCACCAAGCCTGCGGATCTGGTGACCACAGCTGGCGATCCAACCCTTGCAGGCGGTAGGTAGCCTGGTTCGGCAGCTGCAGCAGGTCGCGGCCGTCCTTGCGATCGGCGACATCGAAATGCAGCGTCCGCTCTTCCCCGCTCAGCGCCACGATCTGAAGCTCGAAGACAGCGCCGTCGGCGGGGCGCTCACTCGTGGCCTCGGCCTTCAGCGCGCCGAGGTTGTCGAACGCGCTGTCCATGCGCGCGGGCGCCACGGTGCAGCCGCGAGCGCCTGCCAAGACCCAGCCGTCGTGCTCTTTGCGGATGATGACGCTGCCTTGGTGTGCCGACACTCTGACCGCAGTCAGCCCGGCGCGCGCGGCATCGCTCAGCGACGTGACGGTCGGCACTGGCGGCATCACGTGGGTCGGGTGCGCCTCGTGTTCGTCAACTGGCGGCGACGCGCTCGTCGTTGGCACGGGCGGCGTGACGGGCGATGGCGCGTGCGAGCCCGTAGGCCTCGGGCTGTCGTTGCAGCCCCCTGCCAGTACGAGCACGACTGCCGCGCAGGTGGCCTTCATGCCACCAAACTACCACTCCAGCGTGACACCTGCATTGACGGTATGAACGGTCTGCTTCACTTCGACGTACGCGGCGGTACCGCCAGCGCCAGCGCCGCTCTTCAGTGCGGGATCGAAGGCATAATGGGCACGGAAGTAATCGAGCCCCAGCACCACGCCCTCGATCCGGTGAAACAGCCCAGCGGAGATGCCGGTTTGGCTGCGAATCAGCGGGAAGGCGTCGAGCATATTGAGCGGGTTATCGGTAGCGACGCGGTCGAAGCGCGCCTGACCGAAACCACCCATGACCCAGGTGTTGCCGAACTTGAACGAGGCCTCGGCCAAGAAGCCCTTGGTCGGGCGAAAACGCCGCTCGTAGCCCTCAACCGTCTGGCCTTGCCCCACGTAGATGGGGTTGAAGGTGAACGTGGTGAATGCGTCCATGCCTTGGCCCATGTAGCCGGAGCCGCCGATCTTCAGCGGGCCGAGGTTGGCCTGCAAGCCGCCACCGACGCCGTAGGCGTCTTGAGTGAAGTCCTTCTTGACCATCGTCATCGTCGTGGGGTCCGTGACGTCGTCAGTCGTGCCGATGCGCTGGTGGAAGCCGTTGGCCCAGGCCTTGACTCCCCACCCCTCACGCCAGCTGTAGTTGGCGACGGCCTCGGTCTCGATGCGAGGCAGCGGCGTTTGGTCCCACTGGTACGTCGGCAGCGTGCGTGGATCGAAGACGCCAACGCTGATCTGCAGGATGTCGAACAGGTTGGGCGTCGTGTACGTGATCTGCGCGCGGAAATCGGGCCACAGCGTGCCGAAGCCGACGTGACCGCAAGCGCCACCGAACATCTTCTCGTAAGCGCACGGGAAGCCGACACCGTAGGCGTGCCCGATGTCGTAGTTCATGAACAAGTTGCCGCGCCCGAACAGGCTGAAGTCACGGCCGGCGCGTACGCTGCCCCAATTTCCCGCCAAGTCGAGGTAGACGGCGCGCGGATCCATCCAGGTCGGATCGGCGATGAACGCAGGGTCGATGTTGGTGATCTGAAAGCCCACCTCGACGCGCGACGACACCTTCAGCTGCGGCGCCATCTGCTTCTTGAAGTTGAAGGCCAAGGTCGACGGCACGTAGCCAGAGCGGATCCTGGTCTTGCGCAGTTTGCCGTCGGCGGTGGCCTGTCCCGACGAGTTGGACTCGTTGAACCCGACCCAGTTCAGGCTCTCGAGGCCCTTGGGGCGATTGTCACCCCAGATGTGCGACACGAAGGCATTCACGCGGCCGTCGGTGGACACCGTCCACCCGCCGGCCTCCACCAGCTTGACCTCGGCATGGGCAACGCTCGGGGCGCCGAGCGCCATGAGTGCCACTACCAGAGCCCGTGCTTGCTTCCTGCCTAGCCACATAGATTGATGCCTTTCTAGAATCCGACGTATGCGGACGAAGTCCGCCGAGAGTTTGGAGTGACGAGACCCGAGCCGAGCTCGGCGCGCAGCTTAGTCCAATGCCAGCTTGCTCACGCAACTTCCGTGGATCGGTGCTGCGCCCGAGCACGCTCGGCTCGGGCGCAAAGCCGAGCCACGGCTACTTGATCAGCGCTTCGCGGCGCACGGCCCACATGATGCCGCCGGTGATGTGCTTTTTGACGGTGGCGTCCGTAAAGACGGACTTGTCGTGCCCGATGGCCGAGTAGAACGAGCGGAAATTGCCCCACTCGCGCGCCCAGGTGATGGGCTGCGTATCAGCGGACTTGCGGCCCAGGACGATGAACCCGGGCTTCACCGACCACTGTTGGTACTTGTTGAACTTGTACCACTCCTCGTTGCGCTGCCACGGGTTGGGGATGCCCTTCACGGCCGGGAAGTTGGCCTGCGAGTCCTCGAACTTGATGGTGTCAGACGTGTTGGCGTTGCCGTGACCGTCGTAATACTGCCCGGTCACCTCGGAGTAGAAGGCCCAGCCGTTCTCCGTGTCCGTCGCGGAGTGCGTGCCGGCCATGGCGCCGTTCTGATTCGTCATCCAGTCTTCGAACGTCTTCTGCTCGGTGGCGTTGAAGATGTCGCCGGTCGAGTTCATGAAGAAGATGATCTCGTACTGCTTCAGGCCCTCCGGCGTGATGTCTTCGTTCGTCTCGGTCGCCTTGGTGGTGAAACCTTGCTCGGTCGCGATCGACTGGAGCATGGCGATGCCGTTGGCGATCGAGTCGTGACGGAAGGCCGCCGTCTTCGAGTAGATGAGCATCTTGAAGGTGCCCGTGCGCGGAGCGTAGGGGCCAGTCGCGACGCTGCCGCCGCTGCCACCGCCGCTACCGCTGCCGGCGCTGCCGCCCGACGTACCGCTGCCGGCCATGCTGGAGCTGCCGCCGGTGTCCACGGAGGAACCGGCCGAGCCACCCTGGGGGAGAGCGCTGCTGCCGGCCGCGCCGCCCGACGAGGAGGTGCCAGCCGTGGGTCCCACCGTGGTACCCGCCGTAGGTGTGCTGCTGGAGCCGGCGGTGGAAGTCCCACTTCCGCCCGTCGCCGGAGGGTTCGTGTTCAGGTCTTCCGCAGTCGGCCCCTCGACCGAACACCCCGCAGCGACCAGGGCAGGCAACACCAAGAAGGCGAAAGTGGCTCCGTACATCGAAGAAGTGCGCATCGGGACAGCCTTTCGGGCGGGGTACTCAGAACTGTTCATTGGTGACTCGCCCACTTGTTGATCAGTGCCACTTGAACTTGGAATTCGTCGAAGAAACGCCGTCACGAGCGGAACGCCTCGCGTCCACGGCCCTGCACCGGAATGCCCTGGGCCGGCAGCACTTCGCTCTGCAGGGCGAACATGCAGGCGGCGGCTTCGTCGATCTTCCGCGTAAAAGCCAAGGAACCCGCCAAGATGGGCCGCAGCTTCTCTTTGTCCTGGGTGCGGGCCGGGCCGGATTCGTGCTCGACGATCAGCGGGGCGGTCTTGAAGTCGAGCTCCAGCAGCTCACGGGCGGCCAGCTGGTGGTCGAGCCAGTCCACTGTACGATTCTGTAGGTACGCGAGCGGATCGTGCCGGGCGGTGCCGGGCAGCTCATGCTCGCAGAGCACGGTTTGCTTCTTCCAGGCGTTCAGCTGGTCAGCGGGGTTCTCCGAGGGCTTGCCGTTGACCCAGTCGCCGCGGTTCATGGTCTGACCGCCGTAGCCCCACTCCGACACACCCTTGGCGCTGATGACCTGACCCTTGACGTGGAAGCCGTCGATCAGGAACGCGTAGCCGCTGTCCTTCAGGAACTGGAAGATCGAGCGCGTGTCTTGGCCCATCAGGATGGAGTGTGACGGATCGTAGTGCACGCGCAGCTGATCACCGACGCCGTGGCGCTCGCAGATGCGGTGCAGGGCGATCCACGCGCCGGGCGAGTACCCGATGTTGTTGTGAAAATTGTCACCCGTCGTCCAGCCCGGCATGGGGCACTGCTCGACGCGGTAGCAAACGCCGCGCGCCTTGGCTTCTTTGAGCAGCGGCACGAAAATGGCCTCGAACGCTTCGAGGTTCTGATCCATGCTCTTGGTCTGGTCACGGCCGACGAAGCCGCACACCGCGGGCACGCCCAGTAGCGCGGCGGCGTCGAAGCAACGACGCATGAACGCCAGCTTCTTCTCGCGGATGGCGCGGTCGTCGTGCAGCAGGTTGTCGAAGTACGCCAGGTCGCTGATGCCGACCTTGGACTCTTTGACGGCGACCTCGACGCGATCGCGACGCTTCGCGTCGAAGGGCGCGCGCAGATCGAGCGTGTTGGCGACCGGGTCGAGCATGGCCTCAGCCGGTACGTCACTCTCCGAGGGGTGCAGCGCGGCCGACAACTGAATCACGTCGGCGCCAACCTCACGCCCGAAGTACAGCCAGTCTTCGATGGCGCGATCCGGATCGGGGTCGCGCACGCTGCGCGGGGTCAGCTCTTGAAGCGCGGCGGTCAAAACGCCCAGCTTCATGAACTTGGGCTCGAAATTCCGAACGGTCATGGTCAGACTCCTGCACGGGAGGCAATACGGCGCGACGAGTACACACTACAGAAACAGCTCAAGATCGGTCTTGGAGGGAACCCGCGGAGATTTGGAAAAAATCCGCATTGTCCGATTTTACAAATCCACCGATACGGGGAAAAATCCGCCCGTTCGGTTCTCGGACCACCCTCAATCGGCGCATGCAGCTTGAATTTCAGCGACGCTCCACCACAGCCCAGTCACCTTGCCACTCTGGCTGATGAGCAGGTAGCGCGCAGTCGTTCCCGCCGGAAAATTCAGCACTGTATCGACGCCTTTGGCACCCACGCCACTGACCAAAACCGGAGCTGCCATGTTGCCGGAGCTGTTGGAAAAACGAGTCGCGTAGTTGCGCGGGTAATCATCGGCGCTGCTTCCAAGCATGAGCGTGAGTTTGGTCATTGTCACGGCCGTGCCGAAATCGATCTGCAGCCACTCACCGCCAGCCTGGTCGGCGCCGGTCGTCCAACGCGTCGCGACATCGCCGTCGTGCGCGTTGCTGGGTGGCGCGCCATTGCCGCTCTTGGAGGCCGTCACGACCCACGCGGAGCGCGCGGGGATGGGATTTTTCGCGCACGTCTGTACGGACGTGGAGCCGCCCGAGCCACCGCTGCCGCCGGAGCCAGCGCTACCGCCGCTACCGCCGCTGCCGCCACCTCCCGTGCTCTTGCCACCGCTGCCGCTCGCGCCGGCAGCTCCACCGGCGCCCCCGACTCCGCCGCGACCAGCACCAGCATCGGAAATGCCACCCCCTCCGCCGCCGGTTTGGCCGCCGCTCATGCCCCCCGTCGCAGCACCGCTCGCGCCGCCGCCGCCGCCGAGATTGTGCGCAACACCAGCCGTACCGGCGCTGGCGCTTGAGCCCGCTGTGGCGCCAACGCTGCTGCCGGCCTCACCTGCTTCCGAGGAGGTCCCTCCGACGTTGGTGCCGGCGCCGCCGGTCACGCCGCTCTCGTCAGGCAGCGTGTTTTCGTAGGTGGCACAGCCGCCAAGCAGGCTCCAACCAGCGATGAAAATCGCGGTTCGCGGGGCGCGGCGCGGCTGCGAACGTTGGAACATGACGCGAGCCCAAAGCTAGGACTCTCACGCAATTCGGGTCTTGGAGCGCCCCCGCAGATTGTTGGAAGAACGCCGCGGCTTCAGCTGTTCGAGGTCTGTTTCGCCTTCGAAACTGCTCGCAGATTGTTGGAAGAAATCCGCATACGCTCGTCCTCGAGCAAAGCCTGCTCGGCGTCTAGCTCTTGGCTCTGCGCGTACTTGGCGCGGTATTGGGAGGGCGGCAGCCCGCGATGGCGCACGAACTGATTGCTGAAGTGGCTTTGATCGTAAAACCCGGTTTGCAGCGATATGTCCGAGATGGGCAGGTCGGTCGTGACGAGCAAGTGACAGGCAGCGTTCATACGCACGTTGGTCAGGTAAGCGCGCGGCGTGGTGTGGAACTTCTTGCGAAACTGGCGATTGAACTGGCTGACCGACAACGACACCTTGGCGGCCAGCGCGGCCGTGGACAACGGCTGCGCGTAGTCGTTCAGCATGATCTCGAGCACCGGCGCCCAGGACAAGAAGCGGGCGTTGTTGGTGTTCATCTTCTTGACGTCGCGGGTGATGCCGCACACGCCGATCGCCAGCCCCTTTTTGTCGAAAATTGGCAGCTTCGTGGTGCAGAACCAGTCGATGGTGCCGTCGGGGTTGCGCACCAATTCCACCTTGTCGATGATCGGCTCGCTGGAGCTGATGACCTCGCGGTCGTCGCGCATGTAATTTTCTGCCAAGTCGGCTGGGAAGAAATCCGAGTCGCGAGCACCGATGACTTCTTCTTCGCGTGAGGCCCGCACGAGTTTGACGAAACCCTGGTTGACGCGCACGAACCTGCCCTCGCCGTCCTTCACGAAGAAGTAGACGTCGGACAAGTGCTCGAAAAGCACGTCGAAACCAGCCGGGGACTCGACCCTCGACAAGAAATTGCGACTCAGCCGGCGCGGATCCAGACGCGTCACGGCCTCGATGCTCCGCTGCCGCCCGCGCTTTTGCAAGTGAGGTCTTTGCTCTTCGACCGCCGGAGGCCGCCCAGGAGGGTTGGAAAACTCGCGCATGCCCAGGATCCTCGCCTGTTCTTAAAGAGTGGCGAAGCCCATGAACTTCGATCAAACATTTGTCAGGCCCGCGGCAGTGAAGGAGAAGCACGGGGTCGTGCTTCTCGAACCGGAGCCCACCAGCCAAGCGCCAAGCCGTGCCGAGCCCCGGCAGCGTAGCCACCAATCTGCCACGGCTGCCACGCCGTGAAATCTACAGGGCAATCGCGGAGATGGCGCCGTGTTGGCGCTTGGTCTCAAATCGCTGCGCCACCCGGCCCAAGCGTCGGGGTAGTACTAGGCAGGTTGACGGAAGCGCCCACGCCGATCGAATTGGTGGCCTTTGACCACTTCCAGGAGAGCGTTGCGCTCTTCAGGAGAGACCTGTGCCTCGTGTACGCGAACGGCCCGATGTTGGCGCACCTGGGCAAGCCCAAGAGCGAGGTCCTGGGTAAGTCCCTGTGGGAGCTATCCCCCGAGACCAAGGCCTGCGCGCTGTGGGACGCGCTACGGCGCGTGGCCGCGACGGGTGTGGGTGAGCGGCTCGAGCACGCGCACCGCCCGTTCCGTGGTCGCTTCGACAGTCGCTTGTTCGCCACCGAGCAAGGCGTCTACCTGATCGCCGCCGAGCTGGACTCCAACAGCTTGGCCGAGACGGAGCACGAGCGCCTGGACTCGTTGTTTCAGCAGTCGCCCGCCGCCATTGCGGTCATCACCGCGCCCGACTGGGTGTTCGAGTTCTCGAACGCCAAGAACGACGAGCTGGCAGGCCGCGGTCCGCTCGTCGGCAGGAACGTGTATGAGGCCATGCCCGAGCTGGTCTCGCAAGGCTTCGCGCACTTGCTCGATCTCATCTACCGCACCAACGAGACGTTCGACGACGTCGAGGTGAAGCTCAACGTCGGCACCGCCGAAAGCCCGCGCGAAATCTACCTGAACGGCACTTACCAGCCGATCGTCAACTCCGAGGGCAAGATCGATCGCATCGCAGCCTTCGTTCACGACGTGACCGAGAAGGTGAAGGCCCGCCAACGCATCGAAGCGCTGGCCGAAGAGCTAGCGGTCAGCGAAGCCAGGGCCCGGCGCCTGCAGGATTCCGGCGTGATCGGCGTAGTGTTTTGGACGCGCGACGGCAAGGTCATCGACGCCAACGACGCCTTCTTGAAGATGGTCGGCTACACGCGCGACGAGCTCTTGTCAGGTCAGGTCAGCTGGACCGAGATGACGCCGCCCGAGTTCACCTACTTGGACACGCACGCGTTCGTCGAGATGGAAGCGACGGGCATTTGCACGCCCTACGAGAAGATCTTCATCGGCAAGCACGGCCAGCGCATCCCGATCCTGATCGGCATCGCGTTCTGGGAAGGCTCGACCGACAGCGGCGTAGGGTGGATCTTGGACGTCAGCGCGCGGCGGGCGGTCGAAGCCGAGCGCGACAGCTTACTCGAGCGTGAGCGCTTGGCGCGCGCGCAAGCCGAGCAGGCCAACCGCAGTAAAGACGAGTTCTTGGCCATGGTGTCGCACGAACTGCGCACGCCGCTGAACGCCATGCTGGGTTGGGCGCGCATGTTGTCCGCCGGCAACCCCGACAGCGCTCGTCAAAAGCGCGGGCTCGAGGTAATCGAGCGCAACGCCATCGCTCAGGCTCAGCTGATCGAAGATTTGCTGGACGTGTCGCGCATCGTGCACGGCAAGCTGCGCTTGGAGGTCGCCAGCATCGACTTTTACGCGGTCGTGGAGGCCGCGGTCGACAGCGTGCGCCCCGGCTTCGAGAGCAAGGGGCTGCACCTATCGGTCAATTGGGAGCCCAATTTGGACCGCATCTTGGGCGACGCGCAGCGGCTGCAGCAGGTGGTGTGGAACCTGCTCTCCAACAGCGCAAAGTTCACGCCCAAAGGCGGGCACGTGCACGTCGAGCTGCGCAAGGTGGGGGCCGCGGTGGAGCTGTCCGTCACCGACACGGGCCGAGGCATCGCGCCCAGCGCCTTGCCGTTCGTGTTCGAGCGCTTCCGACAAGCGGACGCTTCCATCACCCGCTCGTACGGCGGCTTGGGTTTGGGACTGAGCATCGCTCAGCACTTGGTCGAGCTGCACGGCGGCAGCATCGAGGCCAAGAGCGACGGCGAGGGCAAAGGCGCGCGCTTCATCATGACGCTGGGCGGCACACCGCTCAGCAACTTGGGCCCACGCACCTTGCAAGCCACCTTGCCACCGCGCACGACGGTCGCGGAGCTCACGTCCGAGCTGTGCGGGCTGCGCGTCTTGGTAGTCGACGACGAGCCCGACGCGCGCGAGCTGACCAGCGCAATCCTCAGCGAAGGCGGCGCTACCGTGATCGCCGCTACGTCTGCTTCACACGCGCTGCGCCTGCTCGACGAGCAACCGCTCGACGTGATGCTGTCGGACATCGGCATGCCCGAGCAAGACGGCTACGAGCTGATCCGGCGGGTCCGGCAATTGGCCGGCCCCGTCGCGCAAATTCCGGCCGCTGCGCTGACGGCCTTTGCCCGCACTGAAGAGCGGCGCCAAGCCATGTTGGCCGGCTTTCAGCTGCACATCAGCAAGCCAGTCGAGCCGACGGAGCTGACCGCCGCCGTCGCCTGCTTGGCGCGCCTCGGCAACGTTCGGCCCTAGCGCTCTATTCTGCGGCGGGCGCCTTCGGCACCAGGCCCAGGCGCTCGGTCTCGTCCGCCAACCAACCCACCATGGTGCGGATGTCGTCGGGCGTGTTGTGGAGAGTGATAGTGAAGCGGACGCCCGCGTTGCCGCGCGGCACGATCGGGAACATGGCCGCGCACACGCAGGCTCCGCGCTCACGCAGCGAGTTGACCATGCTGAAGCAGTTCTTGGTCGAGCCGCCACGCAAGAAGAACACCGGGTTCAACGACTCGACGCCAAGCGGCACGTTCAACCTGCGCGCTTCGCTCACGGTCAGCTCGAGCCGCGTCATCAGCTCGGCTTGCAGCTTGGCCAGCTCGGGCGACAGGTGCAGGCGAGCAGACGCGACCGCGGCGCCCAAGAGCGGCGGCTGTACGGCCCCGGAAAACACCATCGGCCCGCCGCTGCGGCGCACCAGGTTCGCCATTTCGCGCGTCGGGAAGATCATCGCGCCACCGCCCGCCGCGAACGCCTTGTTCAGCGAGAGCGCGACCACGACGCGGCTCGTGTCCTTCAACGTCTCGAGCGCAAAGCCGCGGCCGTTACGGCCGGTCCAAGTGGTGGAGTGCGCGTCGTCGACGTACAGATGCAGAGCCGGGTACTTGTCCATCAAGGCGACAAGCTCGGCCAGCGGCGCGAAGTCGCCGCGCATCGAATACAGACCGTCCAACAAGTACCAGACCTTTTGATGCTGACTCGACAGCACCTTGAGCTGGTCTTCGAGCTCGTTCAAATCACTGTGGTGGATCGGGATGACCGGCATGCCGCGCAGCAGCGAGGCGGCGGTGTGGACGCTGGCGTGAGCCATCATGTCGATCAAGACCGCGTCCTTGGTGCCGACGATCACGGGCAGGGTCGAGATGTGCCCGAGGCTGGTCGAAGCAGCGATCACCGGATATCCCCCGGTGATTTGGCTGAGCGCCGCCTCCAGCTCGAGGTAGAGCGGGTTCTGCAGCATGGCGCGCGGGAACGGAAACTGCGTACCGAAGCGCGTGACCGCGTCGATGGCCCCACGCTTCAACTCGTCGCGTAGCTCTAGCCCCAGGTAGCTGCACGAGCCGTAGTTCAGCAGTTGCTTGCCGTTCAGGTGAACGTAGCGGCCTTCGTACACCACGTCGTCTGCAGTTTGCATGAGCGCGCCGGATTCTTCGGCGGCGCCCATCTCGCGATCCATCGCGCGAACCAAGTGAACGGGGGCGAAAGAAACGGAAGCTTGAGACATCGTGGGCAGGATCCTTCCTTCAATCGAAGCGACCAGCGCGAGCGCTGCTTAAGGCATTTCGCGAAGATGATACGGACATCGCTGCTGATTTGCCTGGCTCTTCATGCACTCAGCACTCCACACTGCGGAGTTACTTTCTCGAAACATCGACAGCGCGCAGCGCGAGAGCACACTTGGAATCAGCAAACGCAGACGCGCGCGGATCCCATCCCGGTAAGTTGAGCGCAGCGCTCGACGAGTTCAACCCTCGGAGTTATTGCGATCACGGATAGGTGGTTTAGTCGCACACACGGTATCTGCCGCGCCCCCCCCCGGGGGCGGCGACCTCCAGGCTTCACTTCCGGGACGGCGGGACAAAAAGTCCCACCCCCTTCGGGCGCTCAGTGTTTGAGGCGCGTGATCGTCGCCAGGAAGGGCGGCTCGAACATGTCCTCGGACACGGCGTCGTTGGTGATGGGCGTACGGTGCTGTTGATTCGAGAGCGTGAGCAACGTGTTCTCACGGTCGCCGCAGCCGGGCGGCGCGAACGCCAGCGAGGAGGGGAAGTTGAACAAGTGCTGGTCGTCACCGACGACCTCGCGCTTGCCATTCTTCGGGTCGATGCGGATCACGCGCAGCTGCAGCGCGTCCGCGGCGTACAAGTACCGATCGTCGCTGACTAGGCCGAGCAGCTCTTCGACCTGCACGCCGGCGGGCTTGCGCGAGACGACGCGCAAATCAGCAGCGCGCTGCCAAGGCTGGCGATGATCGGTCAGCACCTTGAGCGGCACCGAGTACACCGCGCCCGAGCACGAGCTGCTGAAGTAGAGCTTGTCCTTGATCACGGCCATCGACGTAATGCCCGGAATCGTCGAGGCGCTGAACAAGAACGGCAGCCCGCCGACTGTCACTTGCGGCATGGTGTCGCAATAGAACATCTCCGGGATCGCGTCCGCCGGCTCGAAGGTCTTGGGCACGATGCCCGGCACGATGGTGCCGTCGGTGTTGGCGATCCAGATGCTGCCGAGCACCGCGTCGTTCACCAAGTAGCGGCCGTCATCGAGCTGAATCGCGTCTTCCGAAAAGCCGATCACGTTGCCGGTGAACGGGATAGAGCGCACGAGCTGCGCCGAGAACGCGCCGTGGCGATAGCGGAACTTGTACTCGTAGATGGTCGGGTTCGCGGGGATGAACGGCTTGGGGCTCGGGAAGCCACCAGCGTCGAGCACCGCGACGCGATCGCCCTTCACCGACTTCAGGATGAACGGGAGGATGAAGCCACCGGCCGGCGGCGGCAGATCACCGACCGTGGCCTTGGTGTCGCGATCATGCACCACCACGCGGCCTTCGAACGGTGAGCCGGTGAAGATCAGATCTTCTGACGCCGCGATGCCGGCGGGGAATGGTCCGTCAATAGGCATCAGCTCCGAGCTGACGCCTAGCTTGGTGCGCTGAACTTGCAGCGCCGAGGCTTGTTCTCCGACGTTTTCGGTCGACGAATCAGCTGCGCTGCAGCCGATCAGAGCAGAGGCGAGAACCGGTGCGAGAACAGGAACCAGAGCGGCGAGACCATTAACCTGGCGCATCGATGGCAAACTCCTTCTGTGGCGTAAGTTCTCAGAATTACACCCCGGGGAGTTGTCCTGCCAATCCAAATCCACAGATGGCAGCGAAGTACGCCTCTACGGTACGACCGAGCACGACCGGGCTATAAGGTCGCCGCAGCCAACGGGGCAAAATGCATCACCACCCACACATCATTAAGTGTGGGCAGTGGGGCTCAGGACGGGGCGACCGCTGGCTCGGCTCTCCGTCGCCGGCGAGGCAGGCGCTCAGTGGCTGTCGAGCAGACCGCGGAGCGCTTCGATCTCCTCGAGCAGACCATCCCGCGCAGCAGGCAGCTGCGTGGCGACCCAGATGCACGCCGACTTGGGGATGTCGAAGAACTTGATCGGTGCCGGCGAGCGGATCAGCATCACGATGCCCGACAGCACCGTGCGCGTGATCGCGGAACGAAAGCCGGTCCCCTCAATCACGAGCGCGACGCACTTCAAGTTCTTCTCGTGCGCCGAGATCATCTGCGAAGCAGCCTTGCGAATGTCGTCGTCCGGCGGCTCGCTCGTCGGCTCGACGACGCACACGAACGCAGACTTTCCACGATTCTTCGCGACGACTTCGTCGAGCGACTTCTTCTGGATCTCGAACAGCTCGCGGTTCGGCTTGCGTCGCCAAATGGCGATCGAGACGCCGCCCAACTCGGCCATGACGAGACCATCGCCCGAGAACATCACCTTCGAGCGCGCATGCATGGCAACGGAAGCTTGGCTCACGACCTTCTGATAGTAGCGGCAAATGCGGGTGTGGCGAAATAGTCTCCAAACACCAGGCGTCATAGGCGGGTTGGGTGACCCCTAATCGGCCGGATGGCCGTGACTTTCTGCCTTCATCGCACCCGCCAAAGCGTTGGTCCTACCAACACCATGAGAGTGGGAGTTGCTAGCCGATGCTCTTTTTTGGCTGGTTTCGTGAGCGTAGTGGCACCTACATGCCCATGAGGTTTCTACGTCTCGGGTTGGTCCTAGGAATTTTGTCAGGTTGCTCCGGCAACCCCGTAGAGCCTGCCGCGCCGACGGGCGCTGCAGCGGAGTCGGCGGCAGCGACGCCCCCAGCGGCTGCGCCTGGCGCCGCTCCTGCTGACGCCAAGGCGCCCGAACCCAAGCAACCCGCCGCCGTCAGCAAGGCGGACTTCGGCACCGTGGATGGTAAGACCGTGCAGCTCTATACCCTAACGAACAAGAACGGCCTTCAGATGAAGGTCACGAACTACGGCACGATCATCACCGAGCTGCACGTGCCCGACAAGGCCGGCAAGCTCGCCGACATCGTGCTCGGCTACAACACGGTCGACGAGTACGTCAAAGCCACGCCGTACTTCGGCGCTACCGTGGGCCGCATCGCCAACCGCATCAAGGGCGCCGAGTTCAAGCTGGACGGCAAGAGCTACAAACTGGCCGCCAACAACGGCCCGCACAACCTGCATGGCGGCAAGAAGGGTTGGGACAAAGTGATCTGGGACGCCCAGACCACCGAGACGCCCGACGGCCCCGAGATTCACTTCAAGTACACGTCCAAGGACGGCGAAGAAGGCTTCCCCGGTACCGTGCAAGCGAGCGTGGTGTACGCGCTCAACAACAAGAACGAGTTCGTCGTCACGATGGAAGCGACGACGGACAAGCCGACCATCGTGAACATGGCGCACCACACGTACTGGAACCTCGGCGGTCAGGGCTCAGGCTCGATCAAGGATCACGAGCTGACGATCTACGCCGACACCTTCACGCCCAGCGCGCCCGTTGCCAACGGCGACCCAGTGCCGGACGGCTCGGTCAAGCCGGTCAAAGGCACGCCTTACGACTTCACCAAGCCGAAGACCATCGGCAAGGATCTGGAGGCCGTGGGCGGCAAGCCGATTGGCTTCGATCACAACTGGATCGTCAACGGCGACTTGAACAAGCTGCGCCCGAACGCCAAGGTCAAAGATCCGAAGAGCGGCCGCGTGATGGTGCTGGAGGCCGACCAACCCGGCCTGCAGTTCTACTCCGGCAAGTTCCTGGACGGCTCGAACAAGGGCAAGGG
>DATAKF010000382.1:0-5715 GCA_036261775.1 Polyangiaceae bacterium
GAAGCGATGGTGCCGAGCGTCGTGCCAGTGCCCAAACCGATGACCAGCGCTTGCTCGAAGCGGCTGACGAAGATGGACGGGTAGTGGGCGAAAAAGCGCTGGGCGTGCATTTCCCAGCCGGTGTTGCCCTGGAATTTGCCATTCGTGTACAGCGTGTACACGCCGCGCAGCTTGGTCACCGTGGTGACGCCGCCGTGAATGTCGTCGCGCACGAACGGCACTTCGTCTGGTTTGTCCCAACCTTCGAAGTACACGTTGGTGCCCGCCGTGAGGCGCGCCAAGTCCCAGCGCGGCGCCAGCAGCCACACCAGCGCGCTGGCACCCGACAACGCGAACGCCGCAATGCGCGCACGTCCGGCGATGAAGCGCGTCGTGAGCAGGCCCGTGGCCACGAAGGTCAGCGCGACCACGAACAGCGAGCGCTCGGAGCCGAGCGCCGGCAGCAGTACATAGCCGGTGAGAAGCGAGCCAAAGACCGCGCCCAGCGTGTTCACGGTCGTGAGCCGCCCGACCCACCAACCCACGTCGTCCGAGCCCGCCACGCGCTGCAAGAGCAACGGAAACGTGAGGCCCATGAACACGGTCGGAATCGCCAGCACCACGAAGGCGATCAAGCCGCGCGTCGCTTCGCGCGCCGCAAACGAGGCGAAGTACTGGCCGGTGTTGTTGAAGACCAGCGGTAGCTTGTCCCAAAGCGGCAACGTGATTGCCAACGCGACGCCAGTGAGTATCAAGCCGAAGGGTAGCGCGGCTTCGCCAAAGCGAGCCCGTACCTGCGCGGCGCGCGAGGCGCCCAAGAACAGACACGACAAAAATGCCGCTAAAATCAGCCCAAATGCGTAGGCGCTGTTGCCGATGATCAGGGCCAGCAGGTGCGTGAAGATCACTTCGGCCGCGAACACCAACGCGCCCGACGCGACCGCCACCACGTAGGCGATGAACGCATGCTGCACCACACCCTTGGCGTTGTGCACGCCCGACACGTTGGCGCTCGCGGCTGGCAACGTCTCCGGTGCACGGCGGCCGAAATAGATGGCCAGGCCACCGATAATGGCGCTGCCCAAAGCGGAGACGAACACCGTGGACGACATGCCGAGCAGCGGCAAAATCGCGTAAGCCGCGAGCAAGGCGCCGATGGCGCCGCCGGCGGTGTTGGAAGCGTACAGCGCACCCAGCCGGCGCTCGCGCAGCGCGCTGGCAGCCGCGTCGTCAGTAGAGGAGGGGAGCAGCCGCGACAGCAGCGGCAGGGTCGCGCCCATCGCGGTCGTGGGCACTACGACGATTAGCAGGGCGCCCAGCCAGCGCGCCGCGCTGAGCGCTACTAGCGAGCCCGGTGCGCTGCGTGCGATGGCGGCGTACAAGGGAGCGAGCGCTTGGAACGCCGCTGGCGACAGCGCCACCGTGACCGCCACGACGAGCTCCAGCACGCCGTACGCCAGCAGCGGCCGCTTCACCGTGCGCGAATAGCGCCCACCCAAGAACGCACCGAGCGCCAGGCCGGTCATGAAAGCCGACAGCACCGCGCTGACCGCGTGCGCGGTGGAGCCGACCACGTACGACAGGTACTTCGAAAAACAGAGCTGATCGATGAGTCCCGTCGCGCCCGACAGCACGAACAACGTCAAAATCAGCCCAAAAGGCGCAGGCTTTCCGCTCGCAACCTGCGGCTGTGCCCCAGAATCCCGTGAAACCTGCTCCGCTTCGGCGCTTTGCACGGGCGGGACCATACTCGAAAACGTCGGCTTCGCGACCGGCACCCGCCTCGAAAATAATTGGGATTTTACGTTGTCGAACGCCGCTTCGCACACTATCTTCCCGCGCCCTTGACCTTGTTGGTACCTCACCAACCTTCAGTCCCCATCGTCTAGCCCGGCCCAGGACACGGCCCTTTCAAGGCTGTAACAGGGGTTCGAATCCCCTTGGGGACGCAACTCGATCCAGTCGAAAAGCTCGGATCACTCACCGCAAAGCTCCCGTTGGAAGAATCGCCGGATTCAGCCAGCGGGAGTTCGCACATTTGGCCCGACATGTGGACAGCAGCGGCTCGTGGTTGGTTGGCTCGCTTCCGACCCGTGCGAGCGTCGCTTCCGGGGTGGGAGCGCCTGGCAGCGTGGGTTGGTGCGCTGCTCGGTCTACTTTTCACAGGCGCGGTATCGCGCGCTTGGCTTGGCTCGAATGAGCTCGTACCACTGCTGATCGCACCGATGGGGGCGTCCGCGGTGTTGGTGTTCGGTGTTCCGGCGAGCCCGCTCGCGCAACCTTGGTCGGTGCTCGGGGGCAACGTCTTGGCGGCGCTGATTGGCGTGACCGCCGCACGCTTCATTCCGATTCCGCTGTGCGCGGCGGCCGTGGCCGTAGCCACGACCATCAGCGTGACCAGTCTGCTTGGCTGCCTGCACCCGCCGGCTGGGGCCGTGGCGCTGACGGCCGTGATTGGCGGGCCAGCCATTGCAGCGGCTGGGTACCGCTTTGCGCTGGTGCCCGTCGCCTTGAACTCGGCGCTCTTGGTGGGGGCTGGGCTCGTGTTCAACAACTTGGCGCGCCGTCCGTACCCGCACGTCGCAGCGATGCCGGTGTCAGCCCACCGCACCGCGGACGCTCCAGCCGAGTTTCGGCTGGGCTTTAGTCCCGCCGACATCGACGCGGCACTGGAGCGGCTGGGCACTCCGCTCGAGGTGCAGCGCGACGACCTGTACGCGCTCTTCAGGTTGGTCGAGGAAGACGCGCACCGCCGCTTGCATGCGCCAATCCGCTGCGGCGAAATCATGTCGCGCGATCTGATCACGGTGGGGCCCTACGACAGCACCGCGCTGGCCTTCGAAAAGCTGCGCGAGCACGCTCTGCGTGCGCTGCCGGTCGTGGCGCCCAAGAGCGGGCGCGTGCTGAAGGTGGTCGACGCCCCGACAGTGGTAAGCCACCCGGGCGCGCTGGTGCGTGAGCTGCCATCTGTCGATTTCGAGCTCGTACACGTGGATCAGCTCGTCCAAGAGCTAGCCTCCACCTTGGCGCGCGGTCCCGCTCATGAGGCGATGGTCGTCGACAGCGATTCGCGCCTGGTTGGCGTCGTCACGCAGAGTGACCTGCTGGCGATCCTCGGCCGGGCGCAGCTTACTTCCGCCCGAACGGTCGAGCATCGCTCGGCATCGCTACGGGCCTTGCAGACCGAGCGCCGCCGACGCGCATCGATCTGAAGCGGCGCGACGGTGCGATGCGCCGCTGCGCGTTCGGGGCATCCGGTTCGCAGCTCGTCTGGCGGATGCTACTGTCGGCGTTACCGTGCGCGCTGCGGAGCGCTGAAGCCCCCTCGTGGGAGCGCTACGTTAGCTACGCGTCCCATAGACCACCTAGCGGCCTGTACCTGGGCAAGGTCTTAGAGGTCGGCACGCAGGATCTTGTTTTCGCTCGTCCAGTAGACGCCGCTCTGGCCGACGACCACAGAATGGACCACTCCTTGGTGCCGCGCGATCCCACGGGGCTTCGCGCCGAAGAGGGCTTTCTCCAGCCTGTCGCCGGGGTTCAAGCCGTTAGGGTCGCTCGATGCGAAGTACGCGGTGGTGGCGTTGATTGCGAAGGCCGTGATTTGAGGTCCACGTGCGCTTGCGATGGTCTCTTGCGCCGTGGAAGCGTCGTAGACTCTGCGATGGAGGGTGGCGCCATCTGCCCAGTAGACGCGTGCGCCATCCGTGGTCAGGCTGCCCTGGCCGGAGTAGCCACCCTGAATGGCGCCGAGCGAGCGGCGATTGCCGCCCGAAATGAGGTCGCCCTCGACGTTGTAAGTCTCCGGAGGTTGCAGGCGCGCTCCTCCCGCTGACCAGAACAGCAGCGGGCCGTCGACTGCGACCCCGAACAGGTACCCCGAGCCAGCTGCACTGGCCACGACCGTGCCGCTGGCATTGGTGGCGTCGGCAGGCACGCTCTTCACCTGGTTGCGAACGGTGTAGTAGAGAACGCCCGCCTGCACCGCGACGTCGTTGATGCTGTTCTCCTCCGGCTCGGAAACGATGAGCTCCGGTGACCCACCGGTGAGCGGAATCCGATACAGGCGCGAAGGGGCGTCGAAATCGTGGTCGTAGGCGTAGAGGTTGGCGCCGTCGGACACCAAGTTGGTCACGAAGTTTAGCCCGCCCTGGACCAGCTGCGTCACTGGACCGCCGCTGACAGCCATGCTGAGCGCCTTATCTGAAAGCGGGCCGGCTTCAGACCAGTATAAGGTGTCACCAGAGAGCACCAGAGCCGAAATGTCACGGTTGGGGTCAGTGAGGTAGATCGCCTCTGGCACTCCGGAGCACACTCCGCCGTTGCACACCGACCTCGCGGGGCACGCGGTCTCGCAATCGCCGCAGTGATCATCGTCGTCGCCCATGACGTTGGTGCAGTGCGCGTCGTCGTTCGGGCAGTGAATTGGCTTCTCAGGTGGACAGATGCACGTCAAGGTGTCCACGTCGCAAATCTGTCCGTCTTCTTGGCAGTTCTCTGCGCACGTTGGCGTACCGCCCGTACCGCCCGTACCGCCCGTACCGCCCGTACCGCCGCTCCCCGCCTCGCCGATCGTGGAACCACCAGTTGCTTCCGAGCCGCCCGGTGCATCCTCGTGGCCGCCGGTTCCGCTTCCGCTCGTGTCGCCACCGGCTCCGCTCGTGCTCGTGTCGCCGTCATCGACGCGATCGGACAAATCCGAACACGACGCGAATACGACGCAAGCCCCTACGATTCCCACCACCCGTGCCGTCTTCATTCAAGCCTCCCTCTGCCGAGTATCTCTGATCGTGTCACACCGGTTCTGGACCACGCGTCTGCGTCTCGAGCGTAGCTCGAAACTGCGGCGTGCTGCTACAACCGCACGAGGGTCGGCTGCACGCTCTCTAGGGCATGCCGTTCCCAGTCAGCCTTGAGGCTGACTTTGCGCGTCGTGGGCGGAAGCGGCGGCCCTGCTGGACCGTAGGGCTCGGGGACGCCTGCGAGGGACGCGCTCTCGCCCAGGTCATCGGCAGCTCGGAGAGCGCCGTGCAGGGCTCGGACGCGCTCGACTAGCGACGGGTGCCAAGGGGGTAGGCGGCTCTGGTCCAAGCGGTAGAAAGTCGAAACGGTCCTGCGGCCGTACACGACCTGGTGGGGAACGGTTCGACCGTCGCTCAGCCAGAAATCGCCTGGCTCGAACATGGCCACGTGATGGGGAAAGCGCTCTCGACCGCGCGTACGCCAGGTGCCGAACAAGCGCAGCGAGACGCTCTTTAGCAGTTGCTCGAGGGGCTGATCGGCGAAAGCGGCGAGGTCGAGCGCGCGATAGTAGTGCCGCATCAATCGCGAGAACGGATGAGTCGTGTGCCAGATGCGGGGGACGTCATCCATGTTGAAGTAGAGCCGGACGGACTCGATGTTCTCCGAATCCTGATCGATATCGACATGGAGGTTCTCGAGACGGGTCTCGGTATGGCGCCAAACGATGGCTTTTTGGCGGACTCCATAGCCAGCGAGCAGGCTGTCCGTAATCCTCCGAATGCCGGCGTTGATGCAGCGAAGCTCGCTTTCGAATTTGCGGTACTTGCCCTTGTCACCGCCGCACACCTCGCTGCAAATCGCCTGCTTGGTCGGATTTTGGCGCAGCGGGCTTGTGTCTTCCATCACCGCGGAGTCGAACTTCTTGTAGCTCCAGGTTTGCGGGAAGCGCAGCGTATTGACGAAGGCCTGGTCGTAGTCGATGCGACAATTACGCAG
>DATAKF010000391.1:0-35044 GCA_036261775.1 Polyangiaceae bacterium
CGAGACGAACACGCCCAGCTCGTCCGTCGTCCAGCACGCGGCGTCGTCCGATACGTCGCCGGTGCAGCCGCTCGAAGGGCCGCCGCCTTCGCCGCCGCCCCCGCTGCCGTTCGTGCCGCTGTTGCCAGCGTTGTTCGACGAACCAGCGACGTTCGACGCCCCGCCGTTGTCCGCGCCACCGTCGTTGCCGCCACCTCCGCCCGACTTGCCAGCGCCGCCCGCCTGCGATGCTCCGGCAGTCGCGCCGCAGGTGGCGGTGGCGTTGCAATCGTCGGCTGAGTTGCTGCAAGCCGTTGTTTGAACGAAGGTCAGGCCGAGGCCCAGAGCGAGTGCGGAAAAGGCTAAAATGCGCATCTAAGTAGCTCCCTTAACTCCCAAGTCTCAGAAAGTCCCCGACAGCCGAAGGCTCACGGATTCGAGCGACGCAGCGTCACGCGCGCGGCCAACATCCAGCGAAGGGGTGAGCCCACCCACGAACGTGCGCTTTGGTTGCAGCGCCGAGCCGCTGCCACGGTGCCTGAGCGCGTCCCAATAGAAGTAGCCGGCCGCCAAAGCCGCCACGCCACCGACCACGAAGGCACCGACGGCCAGGTTGCGCGACGAGTCGACGCTGTCGCGCTGGTCCTTCAAGTCGGCGCAATCTGCAGCGGGTGCGCCACCATTGCAGCCGCCCAGCACGTTCAGGAGGTCGCGCTTCTGATCGGCTTCGTCCTCTTTCGAATTGGCGCTGAGCGTGAAGACGAGACCAACGACCCCGCCCGCCACCGCCACGCCCGTCGCCACGAACGCCGGCACCAAGCTCTTCGGCTTCGTCTCGGCTCCCGCGTCACTGGGCCCGGGCTCTGTCGGGTGCTGCAGCCCGGAATCCACCACCGCGCCTCCGCCGACAGGTGTTGCCGCGGGGTCCTTCGGGGTCAGCGTGATCTCGACGGCTTGCTCGGTGCCTTTGCCGACCATCAGCCGTTTGTCGACCGAGACGAAGCCGTCGTGCTTGACGGAGACGATGACCTCGCCCGCGTCGACGAACACGCTGCTGGTTACCGGAGATTTGCCGACGCTGTCCTGGCCCACCAGCACGTCCGACCCTTCAGGCTGGATTTCCAGCCTCAAAACGGCCACTTCCGTGCGTGCCCGCGCGAGCCCAGACTCGACGGCCTTCCGCTGCGCGTCAGTGGCGCTAGGCAGCAGGTTGGCGAGCGCCCAGGAGAAGTGCTCGGCCGCTTTGCGATACTTTTGCTGCTCGAGCTCCGACTGCGCGAGGTTGGCGGCAATGTCCGAGCTCTTGCGCAGCGCCAACGCCTCGGCGAACAGGCGTTCGGCTTCTGCCATGTCGCCCTTCGAGAACGCGACCTTGCCGCTCTTGAACAGCTCGGTGACACGCGCCGTTTCAGAGGCGCTAGTTTGACCGAGCGCGTGTGCCGAGACGAACGTGGAGGTACCGAGCGCGAGCGCGGCGATCAAGAAGTGTGAGGAGAGCATGCGGGGCATGAGTCAGAAGATGGTTTCGCGAGGTTTGGGAGGAGCGGGCTTTTGAGGCGCCGCGGCGGGCGTCGCCGTCGGAGCAACGGATGGGGTCGTGACCTTGGCGGCCTGAGGCACGCTGACTGGGCGCGGCGCGGGCGTAGGCGCCGCCGTGACCGCTGGGCGCGCGGCCGTAGGCTCGCCTGGCGCGACCACGGCTTCGTCAGGCACACGGGGCGTCGGCGCAGCCGTCATCGCGGCCGTCGTGGGTCGCGCCGGTTCGCTCGGCACGACCGGCACCGCGACAGATTTTGCCGTTTCGGGTCCGGTGGGCGGAGCTTCTCCGCGGCTCGTGAGCCACCACCCGAGGGCCAGCGCGAGCAGCAATGCAGCCGAGAAGGCCACGTAGTTTGCCCAAGGCGAGCGCTGCGCCGGCGCTTCGGCGGCAATGGAAGCCGTCGTCGGGCTGACGCCTTCACTGAGCGGCACCGCGCTGTCGACCTGAACGCGTCGCGACGCGGGCGGCTGCGCTGGCGCTGGCGGCGGGCGGCTCGCTTCGATGCGATGCTGCGGCAAGTCGCGCTGCGTCGGGATGACGTTCGGGTCGGGCACCGAGGGCGCTACGGGCGGATCCGAAGCGCGACGCGCCACGTACGGCTCGGGTCGCGTCGAGACGCCGTCCACGCTGTAGTTGGGCTCCGCGTGATCGCGAAACGGGCTGAGTGACGCGTGGATCTGCCCGTCGTGGTCGCGTTCACCGAGGGACGACGCTGGATCGTAGTCTTGATTCCACGCGCGCGCGTCGGCAGAGCTGGGTGCGTCGTAGTCGGGCGCGGCTTCGGAGCGCACCACGGGCGCAGCCGAATCCGGTTCGCCCCAGCCTTCGGCCAAGCGCGCAAGCTCCACACGATCCATCCGCGGAATCGTCTTGGCGCGGCGTGGATCGACAGAGTCACTCAGCTTGACCGTCTCGGTTTCGAGCGTTTGGTGCACCGTGACGGCCGGGATCTTTCCCGGCTTGAAATAGGCCTCGGCGCCTTCGTCCGCCTGACTGAAGAACATGCGCGGTGTCTCGAGCGTGCGCTCGGTCTTGCCGCGCGGATCGACCGCCCCCACCGACAACAAAGTCCCACTCGCGACGGCGCGACCACCAGAGCTGGGTGGCTCGGGACTGCGAGCGTGCGAGTCGTCGGGTCGAGCGCGCGTGCCAGGTGACTCCGGGGTGACGCTCTCCGGCGGTTGGCCGGCGACGAACTCGTGTGCGCGACGACCGCCTCCCTGCTTGGTCGACGGATCATCGCGCCGAGCTGGATTACGCATCACCGCGAGCTCGACCTGCGCTAGCTCCGCCTCGTAGGTGGGATCGCGCGGTAAGTTCTCGGGGCGCTGGCCACGGGGCGCGGGTTCCGATTCATCGTCAGCGCCGCGCGTGAATGGCACGTCACGCGCGGTGACACGTGCGACCGACTCTTTGGCCCGACTCGACTTGTCCCGCTGCTCGTCTGTCATGGCCTGCCTCGAGCAGCGCTGACGGCTGCGCTCGCGGACCGACTCGGGCAAGATGATCTCAGGCACAGCGCGCGTTCGGTCACGCGGCTACGCGGTTGCGCGAAATCGACAGCGCCGTCCCGATGGGTCGCCAAGCGGCGGTAGTTTATGCTCGGACTAGATCAGGGAAGCAACTCTTCCCTACATTGTCACCAACGCTTCGCGCCCGGTCGCACTGCCGGCCAGGTGGGCCAAAAAGCCACGCCGCCGAGAACGAACTACGAAGCAGCGCGTTTCAGCTGCTTTTTGCGGATTTGCGGGCAGGCGCTTTGCGCTTGGGCGACGGCGGCGGCTCGGACGCTGGCGCCGGCTCGACCTGGCGCGCGCTGCCGGCGCTCGCCACAGCCGCGACCGGCGTGGAGAACGTCGACTTGGACTCGGGCACGGACTTGGAATCGGGGGCGGCCGTGTCGGCGCTGGCGCCGTAGACGGCGTGCAAATCTCCCAGCAGCTCGAGCAAGACCAAGTACTGGTCGTCAGGGTGCAGAGAGCCGAGCGCGTCCAAAATTCCGAGCTTGGCCTTGCCGCGTGCGACCGCGTTGGGGAGCTGCGGAGGCACGTGGGTTCCGGGCGGTACGGCGGGAGGCGACCACTGACCGCGATTGCTGCCAGGGCCGCTGCCGAAGCGCGAGCTACCGGGGCCGTTGCTGCTGCCGCCGCCGCTACCGAACTTGGACGAGCTCGGGTTCACTTCGAACACGCGACGACGCGGGAAGCTGCGCTCGGAGTCCTTGGCGCCTTTCTTCTCGGGCACCCAACCGGGCGGCTTGGGCTCGCGCGGCATCTTGTCGTTGAAGATGGCGGCGCGTTGCTCCTTCGGCAGCTTCTGGCGAGCGAGGTAGAAGAAGACGCCACCGGGCGAGCGGCGACCCTTGCCGTCACCGCGTTCCATACCGCCCGCTTTTTCGATGCGGTCGGTTTCGGTCAGCAACGACAGGCTCGTCTCTTCACCAAGCGCGTCGACGACGGCCTGGATTTGAGCAAGAGGCCCCTCGTCGGCCTCCCCGAGCGCCTTGGAGATGGTTTGGATAGTTGCCTCGCTGGCCATGATCTTTGATGGTCTTTGCCGGACCGAAACGCCCCCTCGGGTGCGGCTCGACATCGATCTTTGGCACTGCCCGTCACCAACTGCAACAGGATTTGGTGAGCAGTCGAGTAGCGCAGTTCTGCTCGAAAGCCCCGTCCTGGTGCTCGCGACGCTCGGCGTGCTCGCTGCCGAATGCTCGGCTGTTTGGCCGGAGCACAGCGCATTGCAGCGTTGCAGCGGACAGCAACATCCTTGCAATGCCGCAGCGTGAGATTCCCTCCCCGAGACGTTTTGGCGTGTAGGTGAATGCGCGCGGGTGAAAGGCGCCTAATGCGCGCTCACTCGAAGCCGTGCAGGTGGACGACGTACCACTCACCCCGCCAGCTGATCATGCTCGTCAGCTCGAAGCTGCGCTCTTTGCCGTCTGCCAGTCGAAAACGCAGCTTGGAACGCAGCACGCGAAAGTACCCGATCCGGTTGCCTTCCTTGCCGGGTTTCATCCACTCGACGCGCGATTCTGGAACTTCGACACCGAGAAACTCGGCGTGCTCGGCAGCCTTCCCAAGCGCCTTCCTGTACTCGCGAACGTCGCGCTCGAAATGAGCCATCAACCGAAAGCGGTAATCCCGCTCGGGTTTTTGGACATCTTTGACCTGCGCGTAGGCCACCAGTGGAAAGAAGGCCGAGCGAGCTTGCTCGACATCACCCAAAAGGATGGCGTCGGCGACCCGCTGCATCCGACGCTTGAAGCGCTCGTCGGTGACGGAAGGCCGAGCTTCGGTTTGTGGCAAGGGCGTACCGTCCGGCGCGAGCAGGGCGGGCTCGGCCGCGTCGACGCCGGGACTTGCGGCGCTGGCCGGGGCAGTGGGAGCTGGAGCCCCCGACGCCGCGGCGGCTGGCGTGGCCGCGCTCCCGAGGGCCGCTGCGTCAGCGACCACGCTCGGCGCGGGGGCGGATGGCCGGGACGACGCGGCAGCTCGCTCGGCCGCGGGCGGGCTGCTGGAAGGCGCAACAGACGGCGCTGGCTCCCCTCGGCACCCGCAGCTCAGCAGGGCAAGGACGAATATTCCACTTTGCAGGCAGCGCTCACGCATGACGGCTCCCGTCTATAGTCGAACGCGGAGCGCAAGTGGAGCGGCACCGCCAAGCAACGAGCCAAGCCGGCGGCTTATCGGCGCGCGCGACGCGCGCCCACGCGCGCTTCGTCGAGACGCCGCAGCTGCCAGGGTTGGACGGCCTGAGAGCGCTGGCCATCTTGCCCGTGATCTGGCACCACGCGACGCCACGGCTGCTGCCCGGCATCTTGGGCAAGGGCGCGGTGGGCGTGGATTTGTTCTTCGCCCTCAGCGGCTTTCTGATCACGACGCTTTTGCTGCGAGAGCGGCGAGCCACCGGCACGGTGCGCCTCGGCGCCTTTTACGCGCGCCGTTCGCTGCGCATCTTTCCACTCTACTACGTGGTCCTGGGCTTCTACGCCCTCCGAGCGCTGCAGACGCACGGTGACTCTGTCGTGGCGCAGCATTTTTTGGACGGATTGGTCTTTCACGCGACCTACACGGCCAATTGGTTCTTGAACTACGCGGTGCCGCACCCCGTCATGTTCGCGTTCTCTTGGTCGCTGTGCGTCGAAGAGCAGTTCTATTGGATTTGGCCGGGTTTGGTGGCGCTCCTGAGAAACCGCGCGGCGTTGGCCGCGCTGATGAGCGCCGCGGTTTTGGTCGATGCGCTGGCCGAGCACGCCTTCTTTGGTGCATGGCTACCACCAGGCTCGCTGGGGCTGCGTATGCTGACGAGCTTCGCGGCGCCGATCGGCTGCGGCAGCGTGCTTGCGCTCGTGCTCGACACGCCGCGCGGCTTTGCGGGCGCTCATTGGCTGCTGGGGTGGCGCTGGTCGGCTCCGCTCTTGCTCGGGGCGAGCATTGGCTGGCTGCTGGTGCCGGCCACGCCGTACATCTCGTTGTCGCTCACGCTGGCGGCGCTGGTCGGCGCGGTGGCAATGCGCTCCGACAACGGCTTGGCCTGGCTGCTCGAGTGGGCGCCGCTACGCAAGCTGGGCAGCCTCAGCTATGCCCTGTACCTCTTGCACATCACGGCGCTCGGCTTGGTGCGCAAGTTCTTGCCGCAGTCTCAAGAGAGCGCGCTGGTGGTGTTTGCGCTCGGCTTGCCGCTTTCGGTGCTATTCGCGCAAGGGGCGCACTCGTGCATAGAACGGCCATTTTTACGGCTGCGCAGCCGCTTTCGCTAAGCGGACCTACCAGCTCGAGCAGCCTTGCGCGGTCGTGCAGTCCTTGACCATCGGAGCCGCGCCGGTGCCGCGAACGCAGCGCACCACTTGGGGGCCCGCGGTGCCGTAGTGGTAGTACCCGCCAGCGTTCGCCATCCCGACTGCGCAGACTTTGTTGGGCTCGCCAGCGGGCGTGCTGGTCCAGTAGCCGTCGCCCTGCTGATCGAAGAACTTGGTGTCGACCGGGCCTTCGGGCGGGTACTTGCCACACAGCGTGACCGTCGAGGCGAACTCGTGAACGTTGGGAATGCGCCAGTCGTCGAAGCCACCCAGCGTGGACATGCTGCAGAACTCTTCAGCGGCTTCGTAGTTGACGCCGGTCTGCGTGGCCTTCATCCAATCGAGGCACGTCTTGGCATCGTGCACGGTCTCGCCGACGACGCTCAGCGCGCCTGACGAGTTGGGCACGCAGCCACCACCGCCGCCGCCCGCACCGGCGCTCGAGCTAGCGGCGCTGCCAGCCGTTCCGCTGCTCCCGGCCGGGGTTCCGCCGCCCGTTGCACCACCGGCATCGCCGCTTCCGCCACTCGCAGCGGCACCGCCGGCAGGCGCTCCTGCCGGCGACGCGCCCGCGCCTGCGCTTCCAGCCGTAGCAGTGGCCCCACCGCTCCCCCCCACCCCGGCCGCAGCGGGCGAAGCTGTGGATCCGCCCGTCTCTCCCGCGTCTGGCTCGGCCGCGCTGCAACCAAGCCCCAGCAGACCACACAGCAGGAAAACGACGCGCTTCATGCAGCTTGGAGGGTATCCGCCCTGGGCCCGCCGGCCCGTTCGATTCTTCTCGGAAGCGTGGGCATTGGTAGCGCGCCACCACCCAACGCGACCGCGCGTCGCGGGTATCATGAACAAGGTGCTCGAAGCTGCCCTACCGCGAAGACTCTGGGCGCTGGCAACGCTGACAGTTGGCGTTGGCGCAGGCTGCGCTGCCGACACACCCGCCACGGGGCCCCAGTCCTGGACGGGCTTCTTCCACCCGGCGCCCCTGCCGGGTCACAGCATCAACAACGGCAAACAATGTGAGTGTCGCGCGTGCGATCCGTCCAGCTGCTGCGGCGCCGAGCAAACGGAGAGTAGCGGAGCGTCACCTCCTGAGTGCAACAGTAGCAACAGCTACGAGTTCTCCGACAAGTGTGGCATTACCGTCCAAACCTGCACACCGCGCTGCTACCCGCACGTCTGGCGGGTTGGGAAATTGGAGAGTTGCAGCGCTTCCAGGCCGCTGGTTTGCTGCGAGTGAGCTGGGGCCTATACTGCGGGCATGTTGGTTAGTGGTGGCAGGTTCGGGTGGACCTGGATCGGTTCGGTCACGGCTCTCGTCGGAATCGCAAGCTTGCTGGCAACGGCCGCGTGCGGCAGCCGAACGTCGACCTTGGATCCAGACGTGTACGCGACGGGCGGACGAGGAGGCAGCAGCAGTACCACCAAGCCGAGCGGCGGAGCCGGCAAGCCAACGATGGGCGGCGGACTGCTCGGCACCGCCGGCGCCAGCAGCTCGCCACCTGTCTCGCCACCTGGAACGAGCACTGGCGTAAACCCTGCGCTCGCCACGACGCCCTGCGAGCGCTACTGCGCGGGTTACGGCACCCAGTGCAAGAAGCGCCTCGAAGGCAAAGATTGCCTGTCCACCTGCCGGGGCGAGCTGAACGGCTCAGGACCGTTTTGCCAGAGCCTGGGCATCGACACGCTCACCTGCTTGACGCCGTTCTTCAGCCCCAAGGGTGGGGACTGCGGCAGTGCCGTCAACCGCGCGCTCACGAGCTGCGGAGATCTGATGGCCCATTTCGACGACTGCAAGAACGAGTTTTTGGCGGGCAACGAGAATCCGGTCAGCGCTTGTCCGCGTTCGGGGGACGGCGGCTTCAACCCCAGCTGTACCAGCATCTATTCGTGCCCCGCTGGGCCCTACGTCACGTTCTGCTCGCCGACCGAGTCCATGCTGCTCGCCGAGTGTGGCTGCATCGGGCCGGTCGGCGCGCCCAGGAGCGCGCGCGTGCCCGTCGACGGAGATCTGTGCTTCGACGCCACCGCGCTGTGCCAGTGAACCTTGTGCCAGCTCGGTCTACGACCTCAGCGGTTGACGACGTTTTGCGGAGCGCCTGAGAGGATGCCCCGCACGTTGGCCACGGTAATTTGCATCGCGCGCCGACGCGCCGCCAGCGTTGCCCAAGCGTTGTGAGGGGTGATCACGCAGCGCGGGGCGCTGAGCAGTGGGTTGTCCGCGCGCGGAGGCTCTTGGCTCAGGACATCCACGGCCGCGCCCGCGATCACGCCACGCTCGAGTGCGTCTGCCAGCTCCGCTTCGTTGACGAGCGGGCCGCGGCTGGCGTTCAACAAGAGCGCGCTCGGGCGCATGGTCGCGAGCCTTGCAGCGTTGACCAAGCCGCGCGTGGCGTCGCTGAGCGGGCAGTGCAGCGACAACACGTCGACGCGCCCAAATAGCTCGTCGAGCGGCACGCGCTCGAGCCATGCGGGATCTTCCGAACGGCGGCCGTCCCCCGCGGCCAGCACGCTCATGCCGAGCGCCCGCGCGATTTCGCCCACGCGCCGACCAATCGCGCCAAAGCCAACGACGCCGAAAACCAACCCGGACAGCTCCGTGAGCGGCCCCAGCGTGAAGCTGAAGTCGAGCGACTGGGCCCACGCGCCCTGCTGCACCGCGCGGTCGTGCTGACCGACGCGGTTGGTGAGCTCGAGTAGGAGCGCGATGGTGTGCTGCGCGGTGCTGGCCGTGCTGTAAGCGGGAATGTTGCAGACCGGAATGCCGCGCGCGCTCGCGGCGCTCAGGTCGACGACGTTCACGCCCGTTGCCAGCACGCAGATGCCGCGCAGGTCCGGCAACGCCGCAATGGTGGCGGCGTCTAGCGGCGTCTTGTTGGTGAGCAGCACCGCCGCACCTTGCGAGCGCGGCAGCACCTCGTCCGGCGAGCTGCGGTCGAAGACGCTGAGCTTGCCTTGCGCTGCCACGTCGGTCCACGGATTGTCACCGGGATCGAACGTGTGAGCGTCGAGCACGACGAGCCGAGCCATCGTGAAGCCCGCCTAGCGCCGCGCGTCGCTCACGGCGGCGCGGCCCAAAAACTGCTGAAATGCCGCGCGATTCAGATCGCTGGGCGGTTTCTCGTAGGGGTACGGGCGCGCTATCTTGTTCGCGAACAGGCAATTGACGGCCTTGTCGAAGTCGCGCGCCGCTGGCGCTAGATCGACGGCCTTGGAGCTGTCATCGGCGACGCGCCGCACGGCGCTCTGCAGCTGCTCGCACCAACCCGCCGATTCCGGCAACGTGAGCGGCGCCGCGGCGGCGCAGCAATGACGACGAATGATCGCCGTGGCTGGCAGCTCGTACCAATCCAGGCCCGAGCCCTTCACGCCGAGCTCGCCCTTGAGCACGTCTGCAGCGGAGCCAGCCGGGGCAGCAGCGCCTGCACCGCCAGTGCCGGCGCTACCCCCGGCGCCCGAATCAGCCGTGCCCGGTGCCGCGACCAGCTGGTTGAGCTGCGTTGCGATTTCGCGAAAGTCTTTGTCCCCGCACACGAACTCGAAGTTGGGCGCCGCCTTGAACGAGCCTTCTGGAAAGTACGAGATCACGCAGGCGTCGCGCTCTTCAGCGCCGCTGAGCCGCTTTTTGGCCGACTTGGCCGTGGTGGGAGTCGGGGCGGGCGCCTGCGTGGGCGCTGGCTCGGCGACAGGCTTGGGCGGAGCCGCGTCGGGCGCGACCGCTAGGTAAACACCGCCGCCGCCGCCCACCGCCGCAATCACGAGCAGCGGCCAGATCTGCTTCTTCTTCTCGAACGGGTTGATCGAGACGCGCTTGGCGACGGGTTTGCCAGCGGCGGGGCCCGAAGCTCCAGGAGCAGCGGCTGCCATCGGCGCCGCCACCGCGGGCGCGACCGGCGCGGCGGGAGCCGGTGCGGCCGGTGCCGGGCGGGCACCTCCGGGCAAGGCGCCGAGCGGCGGCGCAACGGCGCGCAGCTCCGTGCCCTCGTCGTCGGGCAGCAAATCGTCGTCGATGACGACGCCATCGTCGCGGACCGCGCCAAGACCGGTGCCGCCGACGATGTCCGCCAGCCCGCGCGAAGCCGGACGCGGCATGGCCGCCCGCTTCGGCGGCATGATGGTGCGATCGCGCTCCCAGGCGTCGAGCGCTTGCACGAGCTCGGGCAAGTCGGTGACGCGTAGGCGCTTTTCGCCAACCAAGCCGCGCACCAATATTTCGTCGAGCACCGGCTCGTCCACGCCGAACGCGGACAGCTGCTTGGGCCGCCCTGACAGCATGGACTTGAGCAGCACGTCGCGCGCGCCACCCTTGAACGGCGCCTCGCGCGTGAGCATGGCGAACAAGACCGCGTGCAGCGCCCACACGTCGTCGGCCGAGGTTTCGACGCTGCCGCGCAGCCGCTCCGGCGGACAGAACGCGCCCACCGGCTGTGCCAGCAGCTGGGACAGCACCGGCGCGATCTTGCGCGCTTCCGGCTCCGCGACGACGCTGCGCAGCGAGATGGCGCCGTGTACGCCGCCCGCCTGATGCAGAGCTTGCACCGACTCAGCCAGGCGTAGCGTCCACGCCACGGCCTTGGCCGCGTTGACCGGGCCGGCGTCGAGCTGCGCTTTCAGCGTGGTGCCGGGCATGTACTCGGCCACCGCCACGCCACCCGCAGTCGGGATCATCACACCCTCGGGGATGGACTGCGGATCGACGTCGCGCACGACCTCGACTACGCCGGCCAAGTGGCGGTGCTTCACGCCCTTCGCCGACTCGAGGGTAGCGAGCCGCCCAGCCTCGGTCGCGACGGCGATGACACGACGCCCCGTGTCACTTTCGGTGGCGAGCCAACGCCGCGGCCCCTGGCTCGTGCGCAAGAGCCCTGCGAAGGCGAATCGTCCAGCGAGCGGTAATCGAGGGTCAGGCATGCACGGTGCGAGTCGACGCCTGCGCCGCGAACGGATCAGGCCACGTAGAGGGAGTTAATCGTATCACCCCCTGGCGAGGTGGGACATTTAGTGGTTGCGTCAGTCAGGCAACGCCGCCGGGCACGCGCGCTGGCCGCCCGGCCCGATGGTCACGGGCGGTCTCGGCTCCGCCCGCGCTCCGGCCGCAGCACGCGCCCGGAGCGCGAAATAACGCCACTTCGATAAGCCAGCGCACCATTCACTACCACGCACTCGATCCCCCGCGGGGTGCGCATGGGCTCGTCGTAGTTGGCGACGTCGGTCACCCGTTCGCCGTCGAACAGGACCAGGTCCGCTTGCATGCCCGGCTCGACACGCCCGCGCCCCCGAAGCCCGAAGCGCTCGCACGGCGTGCGCGTCATCTTGCGGATGGCCTCCGGCAAACTCAAGAGTCGTCGCTTGCGCACGTACTCGGCTAGCACCCGCGGGAACGTCCCGAAGAGGCGCGGGTGAGGTTTGCCGGTCAAGTCCGCCAAGCCGTCAGAGCCGATCATCGAGCGCGGATGCACCAGGTTCCGCTCCAGGTCTTCGTCACCCATGGTGAAGGTGATGCACAGCGTCCGCTCCCCGCCCTGCCCCGCCAAGATGCGCGCCACCAGCGTCGGCACGTCGGTGCCTTCGGCCTTGGCAATGTCGACCAACATGCGCCCCTCGAGCTCCGGAAACGGCGGGCAGCTCGCCAGGCGCGTCACGTCGAGCAGCTCCAGATCGGGCGCCGCCGGGTTGAAGTACTCGACGAGCGGTCCGCTACCCGCCGTGTACGGGTACACGTCGAACGCTACGTCCACGCCGGCCGCCGCGGCTTCCGCGAAGCGCGCGTGCGTTTGCAGGGTCTTGCCCCAGTTGCGCTTGCCAGCGGCCTTGTGATGCGAGATCTGCACGGCGCAGCCGGCGCTCTTACCGATGGCGAGCGCCTCCTCTATCGCTTCGAGCAAGCGGTCGGACTCGCTGCGCAGGTGCGTGGTGTACAAGAGGCCGCGCTCGCCGCACAGCGCAGCCAGCTCGGCGATCTCTTCGGTCTTCGCGGAGCGCCCCGGGCGGTAAATCAAGCCCGTGGAGAGCCCTACGGCGCCGTCGTCGAGCGCGCGCGCGCACAGCGCGCGGAGCTCCGCGCGCTCCGCCGCGGACGCCGCGCGTTCACCTTCGCCTAGCACGCTGACCAGCAGGTTGTGGTGCCCCACCAAGGTCGCCACGTTGAGCGCCGGCGTGGCTTCGTCGACTGCGGCCAGGTACTCGCGCACGCTGGCAAAGCGACGCCGGTTTGGCCCAAATAGGCTGGCGTTGCCTGGCGGCTCGCCCGCGCCCGTGAGTGGCGAAAGGCCGAAGCCGCAGTTGCCGACTACCACCGTGGTGCAGCCTTGCGCCAGCTTGAACTCCATCGCCGGGTGCTCCAGCACCGCGGCGTCGTCGTGCGAGTGCACGTCGACGAAGCCGGGGCTCAAGCACAACCCACGACCGTCTAGCTCGGTGCTGCCAGCCGGAGCGCTGCCGACGTGCTCGATGTGCTCGCCCACCACCGAAACGTCCGCCACGAAAGGCGCGCCGCCGCTGCCGTCCAGCACGTTCACTTCTCGAAAAACGAGTCGCTCGGTCACGCCGCGAGCCTACAGCGGACGACCTTGCGCGACCCAAGATTCGACCAGCTGAATTTGCGTTGGGCTGAGCGGCGGCAAACCGAGCGGCATGCCTCGCACCTCGTCCGACTCTTGCCCCGCGTCCTCGCGCGAGCGCGCCACCAGCGCCGCGACGAGGCGCGGCAAGCCCTCGCTGGTGGGCGTGAACAAGCTGACCCGTGTGCCCTGCGCGTCGACGCCACCCGACTGAATGCCCTGGTAGCTCGAAAAATCGATCTTGCGCGGCTTGAAGCCGAAGCCCCCCGTGTTGCCGGGGCCGCCGTCGCCACCGGCAGAATCCGGATTGGTGTGGCAGTGGCGACAAGTGACCGCGAACACCTGCTCGTTCACTTCGTCGAAGCCCACGCGCCGCTCCAGCACCGGCAGCCGCTCGAGGCGCGGCTTTTGGGGCGGCGACTCCAGCTCACCGAAGCTCAAGAAAGCGGCCAGGTCGCGCGCGTCCGTCTCGCTGAGGCCGAGCTTGGGCATGGCGGCGTCGTGTTTTACCTTCGACGGATCGAGCAGCCAGCTCACCAACACGGCCGGCTCCGCGCGCTGTCGCGCAAAGCGCAGATCCGGCGCCAGGCCCAGCGTGCGCACGACCGGATCATTCTTGGGCGGGTCCGAAAGGCCGGCGCCCGTGACCTGATGACAGCTCACGCAACCCTTCGCGGTCAAAAGCTCCTTGCCATGCGCGACCTGCGCGGGTTCGGGTGTGACTGCGATTGGCGCGCCGACAGGCTGCTTGCTGGCGGTCAGGTAAGTGGCAATGTCCCGCGCCTGCTCGGGCGACAGCGCCAGCCGCGGCATGGTCTGCGCGAGATTGGGACGCAGATCATGCGGGTGCAGCAGATAATCCCGAACCCAGGCCGGGCGGAGCCGAGCACCCAAGTCCGTGAGCGAAGGCACGTCGCGGTAGGGCAAGACGTGCGGCTTCCATTTGGCTAGCTTGCTACTTGCCGCTTGAAACTTGTCGGTCGCGATCTGCTCGTGGCAGCCGACGCAATCTTGGTCGAGCTTGGGCGCGGCCATGCCGGTGCCGGCGTGACAACGGTGGCACTCGAACTGTGCCACCAGCGTTTTGCCGTGCTCCGCGTTGCCTGGCTCGAACGCGGCCGGCGGTGCTACCTCGACGGGCGCGGCTCGAGCGCGCGCGGGCGCTGCGGGCCGCGGCTTTTCGGGCGCTGGGCTGCCGCTGCTCGGTGATTTGCAGCCGAGCCCGAAAGCCAAGCCCGTCCCAACCACGAGCCAGAAGCCAGCGCGACGCAGCAGAGCTTGCATGACTGCCCTCGACGGAACCCGGTAATCGTGGCGCTTCAGCTGCGCAAGACGCAAGCGTCTTGCGACTTGGCCATGGCTTCGCAGCGCTTCATCGCCAACTTTTGACCATCGGCATCGCCGGATTGGCTGCGCAGCGAGGCCAGCGCCGCGTAGCCCTCGGGCGACGCGATCAGGTCCCGCTTGGCCAGGTCTTCCAAGATGGTGCGAGCCTCGGCCCGCTGCTCGGGGATTCGCGCCATGGCTTCGGCCAAATCGGTCTTGAGCGCGACGTCGTCCGCCTTGCTGTCCGATTGGCGCTTGAGCACCGTGACCGACCACGCCAAGTTGGCGGCGGACTCACCCTCACCCGCGCCGCGCCAGGCGCCCAGCACCTCCGACGGCACCTCGCGTTCCACCGGCAGCGTCCCCTGGGAGCGCGATAGCGCCACTGCCAGCACACGCTCGGCACGCGCCACGAGCGAGCCCGGCTTGGACTTGAGCGACTTGATGTGCGGCATCATGCGAATCACGCTTGCTGCAGCGGCAAGGCGATTGCCATTTGCCAATGCCTTCTCCGCTTGGGCCACCCCGTAAATCCGATGGTCAATCGAGACTTCCGGGTACCACTCGCCACCACAAGCGCGCGCGTCCTGCGCAAGCAGGCCGGCGCCCATGCAAACACCCATCGCCATCGCCCAAACCGTGTGTTTTCGAAAGCTCATGACCGTTACTCCTTATCTACGTTCGACGACTCGAAAAGCTCCCCCGGCCTCTGTGTCCCATGCGACCCGACAACCGCGAGGCTTGCAGGTTCCTTGAGCAAAGAACCTGCCAACGAAAAAAGGCCGAGATTGCCAGCGTGTGTGCCCAAGTGCGTGTCCCGGGCCCCACGCGACGTGTCGGGGGAGCCACCCAAGGTGGGTCGGCTCCAACAAGGCTCGAGACGCTGTCTAACTTCGGCCCACGTGACAGGCAGCTGGCAGGCGACGCGCGTAGTGCGAGTGGCTGAAATTCTGTTCCGTTTCGAACCGACTCGTAATGTCGCCTGGGGTCCCACGTTGGTACATCGCACGATGGACTCTGAGTGTGACTAAAGGACCCGGAATAAGATTCGAAGTCTCAATCGTTGAAGGGTGCCGATCTCGATCATCGAGAAAGGCGCGCTGACCATTGACACTCGCTTTCGCCATGCATTACAGGCTCGCCATGGCTAACTCTCTTGATGATCGAATTCGAGCTCGCGTCGAACAATTCGCCGCAGAGCTCGCTGAGCTGATTCGCGAATCCGCGATGGAAACCGTCAGCGCTGCGCTGGCTGGTGCCCGTCCGTCTGCGGGTCGCGGTGGCCGCCGGGCAGCTCCGGCTGCGGTCGCGGTGCGTGGTGCCGGTCGTGGCCGCGCCGCCAGCCGTGAAAAGGGCGCCAAGCGTCCACCTGATGAGATTGAGCGTCTTACCGGTCGCCTGCTCGACTACGTGAAGAGCAATCCCGGTCAGCGCATCGAGCAGATCGCTGACGGCATGGGCACCTCCACCAAGGAGCTGAACCTGCCCGCCAAGAAGCTGATCTCCGGCAAGCAGCTGAAGACCAAGGGTCAGAAGCGCGCCACGCAGTACTTCGCCCGCTGAGCCTAGCTGCTCGCTTTTGTCGACCAAAAGGCCCGCTCCGGCGGGCCTTCGGCATTTCTGGCCTAGAAGCGGCCAGAAACAGCCATGCTGAGGCCGCCCGGTCGGGCCGTGGCGCCCACCTCGATCGGCGAATCGGCGCGGGGCCACAGGAAATACGTGACGCCAAACGCCGCGGCAGAAATGCCCGCCGCGATGAAGCCTCCCGCCGCAATCCTGCCGGCCTGGACGCGATCGTCGCGCGCCTCGTTCAACGCAACGCAGCCTTCGAGCGGCTGCGCGCAGGCGCTGCCTTCGTCGTCGCCCTCGTCGAGCTGGCTGAGCACGGTGGCGTTTGCGCGGTCGTAGCGATCGCTCGCTGAGCTGCGCGCGACGCTGAACACGATGCCGGTGCCAAGGGCCGCAGCGAATAGCGATGCTTCACCGATCAGCACGATGGTGCGCGTCGGTACCGTCGTGTCGTCGACCACGCGCGCGCTGCGCGCCGCTGGTCGTGCCGCCGGAGTCGCGGGAGCGGCCGGCGCCGACGAGGCGACAGGTAGCTCTATCGGCAGCTGCCGAACCTCACCCATGCCCAGCGTGAGCTCGGTCGCAAAGCGAGCGCGCCCGACCGCCACGGCGCTCACTTGGTGTTTGCCCGGATTGATTGGCATTGGCACGCCGAGCACGGATGCAGAGAGTGCCTTTCCGTCGAGCTCGACACTGACGTTCTGAACGTCGCTCGGGAGACGCAACGTCAGTTGGGCCAGCTTGGCGCGTACGCGCTCGCGCGCCTCGGCCAGCAGCTTTTCGACGTCCGCCGCCCGTACACCACTGTCGATGAGCTCCCGCGCGCGGTCGTACTCGACCAAAGCCTCGACGAACGCGCCCTGCTCCTCCTGGCAACGGGCCAGGTGAAAGCGCAGGCCGGGAGTGTCCTTGATGGCGGTGGCCCGGCGGAACTTGTCGGCCGCTTCGGACCAACGTGCCGCGTCCTCGGCCGTTCTGCCTTCGTCGAACAGCCGCCGCGCCACGCTCAGCTCGGAGGGGGTCGGCTCGGCCGCCACTAGAGGAGGCGCCTGGAGGGCGGGGGCCAACGCGATGAGGAGCGCAAACAGAGGCTTGGGGGCGAGGAGTCGCATGGGAGCGCCGGGCGGATATACACCTTTCGGGCGGTCCGCTTCCGCAGTTGCGGGAAATTCACGCCAGTCGAGCGACCTGGCCCTGTCTCGATTTCAGCCCTGCTAAATACTATGGACGCCGGGCCGAGCCGGGTTAAACAAGGGGCGTGCGCGCCCTCCGAGCCACCCTTGCCGCGTTGACGCTCCTGGTTTCGACCAGCCTCGCGTCAGCTGCCAGTTCCCCTCGGTACCACACGGTCGCGGCCGGTCAGCGACTCGGCTCCATCGCCAAGCGCTACGGGGTCGGCATCGACGCGGTGTGCACCGCCAACGGCATCGAGCGAACGTCGCGCCTGAAGGTCGGCGAAAAGCTGCTCATCCCGTCCAAGGACGACAAGGACGGCAGCATCACCCGCCGCCAGTACGGGCCGCCCGATCGCAAGAACGAGCCGTCCGGCGGCGACACCATCTTGGCCAGCACCCGCGAGCCCGCGCGCCCCGCGACGCACACCGTTTACGCCGGGCAACGCTTGGAGACGATCGCAAAGCGCTACCAGGTGAGCATCGAGGCCTTGTGCGAGGTCAATCGCATGCGCAAGAGCGCCAAGCTCAAGCCCGGCCAAGTCCTGCTCATTCCGGGAACGCTGCCCGACGGCGGCCTGTCCAAGCTGAGCGACGACGACGAGCGGCGCCCCAGCTCGGCGAAGGCCCCCAAGAGGGGCTACGTCGAGCTGGCGACCTACACGACGCGCTACCGCGGCGTGGTCTTCGACAAGAAGGGCAAGGTTGCTCCCGGCGCCGTCGAGTCGATCTCCAAGTTGTTCGCCGCTACCGGTAGCCGCCCGCGCGTCGACCCGCGGCTGATCGCGCTGCTCGCCGACGTGAGCGAGCATTTCGGTGGCAAGCCAATGCGGGTCGTCAGCGGCTGGCGCGATCACTCGTACTTCGAGGATTCTCGGCACAAACACAGCCAAGCTGTCGACTTCAGCATTCCGGGCGTGCCCAACACGGTGTTGCGCGACTACGTGCGGCGCTTCCGCAACTGCGGCGTCGGCTACTACCCGAACTCGTCCTTCGTGCATTTGGACGTGCGAGAGACGGCCGCGTACTGGGTCGACTACGCGGGTCCCGGCGAAGCTCCGCGCAGCAAGCCGCGCCCCGATCCGACCGAGAAGGCGGAGCCGGCCGAGCCGTCCGGCCCGATCGAAGAAGCCGGAGCCGACAACGACGATCGTCCGGCAGCGACGCCCGCGCCTGCGGCAGCTGCGCCCTCGTCGCCTGCCACGCCAGCGCCCGCCGCGTTGCCGAAGAAGCCGGGCAGCGACATCACGAGCGGCGCTTCGAAGACGACGCCCATCGTGCCGCGCACGCCCAATGCGCCCGATGCGTCCGGTGCGCTGTAGCGGCCGCGCACGAAAAGCGGACGTTTTGTCGGCCCTTTTTGCGGTTCTGCAGCACCTATGCTTTTGTCCGCGGTCGTGCACTCCCGCCTTAGCTCGCGCTTACACATCGCCCCCACGTTGGGCGCGCTTGGATTGACCGCCCTGCTGCTCGCCAGCTCGGCGTGCAACTACCCCAAGCCCCCAGCAGCCTGGACCGGAGCGGTGCCCGCTCCCACCGTCACGCAAGCACCGGCGCCGCCTCCACCGCCTCCACCGCCTCCGCCTCCCCCGCCGCCCAAGTGCGAAGACCTGGCCGAGAATTGCTCGGCTGCCGCTGACACCAAGCTGCGCGTGGGCGAGAGCGGGGCCTGGTTCACCCCGCCGGAAGGCTGGCACTACGCGCGTACCGGCGAGGGCAGCATCGCGGTCAATCCGGACGGCACCGCCATGATGATCCTGGCGCCGAGCCCCGACCCCTCCGACATTGCGCCCGCCGTAGAAGCGCTCGTGGCTCAGCGCGGAGTCAAAGGTCTGAAGGTCGACAAGTTGAAGCGGCGCCTCAAGAAGCCGCAGTCGACACTGCCGGCAGGTGAAGGCACCGTCGATCTGTGGGAGGTCGACAAGAGCCAACAGGGCGAGTCGCTGTCGCTCGCCGACAAGGGCAACGGCACGTTGCTCGTGCTGGTCGGAAAGCCTGGGCCGGAGCACACGCTGTTCGGCATCGGCTTCGTGCTGGAGTCGGTCGCCGAGGCCGAAGCTCCGAAGATCATGCAGTCCGTGCAGACGCTGCGGGGTAAGCCTTGAGGTCCGGGCGGGTGCGGTTCGGCGGAGCCTACTGATGCAAAGCCCGAAGCTTGCTCCCGGTACCGTGTTGTCCGGGCGCTACCAGCTCGCCGAAGTCATCGGCGAGAGCGATCTCAGCACCGTCTACGCCGCGACGGATCAGCGTGGGCAAGCGCAGATCGCGCTCAAGGTATTCGGGCCGACCGTGATGAGCCGGGTGGCGGCGCTGTCCGAGTACCAGTCACAAGCTCGGCAAGCCTCGGGCCTGGGCGTCGAGGGCATCGCACGAGCGTACGACTTCGGCATCGACGCCAACGCGGGCGTGCCGTTCAGCACCGCCGAGCGCATCGGCTGGGCCTCGCTCGATCGCCGGGTGCTCGCGCAAGGTCCCCTGGGCGTCGCCGAGCTGAGCCGCGCGCTGGCGGTGTTGGCCCGCGCGCTGGACGCCGCGCACGCCGCGGGGCTCATCCACCGCGATCTCAAGCCGCAAAACGTGTTCATTTCTCCGGATAATCCGGAGTGGGTACGCCTGACCGACTTCGGCGTCAGCGCGGTGCGCCGCGGCGCGCCGGAAGCCATGGGCTGGGGCGGACCGCCCGGCTACACGCCGGCCGACGCCGTCGACGCTGCAGCGCCCGGGACGCCCGGCGTGGACCTGTTCGCGCTCGGTGTCATCGCGTTCTTCGCGCTCACGCGCGCCACTCCGTTCCGCTCGCTGCGCAGCCCTGGCTTCGATCCGAACGCGCATTGGTCGGAGGTGAACCAGTCGCTGAGCCCCTTGAGCGAACGCGCCAAAGAAGTCGGCGTGGCGCTCGACCCTGCGCTCGATCCGTGGTTCGCCCGCGCACTGGCGATCGCGCCGCACGAACGCTTCCGCAGCGCGGGTGAGATGGCGCGCGAGCTCTCGGGGCTGGCGGACCTAGCCAGCGCGCGCGGCGGCGGCGGCCCGCGTTCGATGCCCGGCATCGCGGCAGCGATCGCGCAGCCACTGGTATTTCAGCCAGAGCCTTCACCCGCGTCGCTGGGCTTGGCCACGACGTCGCCGGCTGCGCCTTCCCCCATGGCGGCAGCCGCCGCGCAGCAACAGCGACCAGCCGTTCAAGCTGCTCCGCCCACGCTCGTCTCCGCCGAAGAGCCCGTCGCAGGTGTGCCGAAGAAGAGCTCGCTCTTGCCGGTGTTCATCGGCCTGGGCGTGCTGCTGTTCGGCGGCTTGGCCTTCGCCGGCTACAAGGTGCTGGGCTCGGGCTCGAGCGCTCCGACCCCTGAGCCCAGCGCGGCGCCTTCCGCCGCCGCTGCTCCGGCCGTGTCGGCAGCGCCCGCCGCCCCCACTGGACCTGCGCGCGCGCGCTTTACGTGCCAACCCGAAGCGTGTGAGTGGGTGGTGTGCGACGGCAAGAACGTCACCGCCATCAACGACGAGGTCGAGCTTGCCCCTGGCAGCCACGACTGCAGCGCGTCCAAGAACGGCTTCGGCTCGAAATCGGTCACTTTCACCGCGGCTCCCGGGCAAGTGAGCGCGGTGGTGTTCGAGCTGCCGCCCTTGCCCGCTGGGGCGGCCCAAAAGGCCGGGCTCGCGCCGGCTGCTGCGCCGGCCCCTGCAGCAGCACCCGCCGCCAAACCCGCCCCTGTCGCTGCGACTCCGAAAGCCACGCCCACGACCAAACCCGCCGCGGCTCCTGCAGCCACACCCGCCGGCAAACCCGCGGCGACCAAGACGACGAAGAAGAAGTGCTCCACGTTCTTGGGCTGCAAGTAGAGCGCGCGGCAGCGCCCGCCGCCAACGCCCCGCTCCGCTCGCTACACGTCGCGTAGGCTCAACAGCTTCGGCTCCGTAAACTCTTCGATCGCGAAGCGCACGCCTTCGCGGCCCTTGCCCGAGTCACGCACGCCGCCGTACGGCACGTTGTCGACTCGGAACGTGGGCGCGTCGTTGATCAAGACGCCCGGAAACTCCAGCTCGCGGAATGCCGTCAGCGCGCGCCCGAGATCGCGCGTGAACACGGCCGCTTGAATGCCGAAGCGCGAAGCGTTGCAGGCCGCGAGCCCCGCGTCGAAGCTCTCGACCGGCTCCACCACCGTGACGGGTCCAAAAATTTCGTCTTTGCACACGCGCAGCGTGGGTATGGTACCGGTGAGCACGATGGGCGCCACGACGTTGCCCGCCGCGGTGCCGCCCGTCAGCAGCCGCGCGCCGGCGCGCGTTGCTTCCTCGACCCACGACAGTACGCGCGTCACGTGACGTGCCTCGATCAGCGGGCCCACGACCGTGCGTTCGTCGAGCGGATCGCCCACCGCGAGCGCCCGCGTGAGTGCCACGAAACGCTCGAGGAATTCCTCGAAGCGCTCGCGCACCACGAACAAGCGCTGTGCCTTGATGCACACCTGCCCGGCGCTGGCGAAGCTCGCCTCCACCACGCGCGGCAAGAGCGCCTCGAGATCGACGGTCTCGTCGATCAAGCACGGCGCGTTGCCGCCCAGCTCGAGCAGCACGTGCTTGCGGCGCGCTACGCCTTCGAGGTGCCAGCCGACGCTGTCGCTGCCGGTGAACGACAACACCGGCAGCCGCGGATCGGTCGCCAAGCGTTCGGCGACCTCCGGCTGTAGATGCAGCACGTTGAAGGCGTGCGGAGGCGCGCCAGCCAGCGTGGCCAGCTGCGCCAAGCGATGCGCCGTGAGCGGCGCTTGCGGCGCGGGCTTGAGCACCAACGGGCTACCGACTGCCAGCGCGGGCGCCAGCTTGTGCGCCACCAAGTTGAGCGGGAAGTTGAACGGCGCAATACCCGCCACGGGACCGCGCGCGACGCGCCGAAACAGCGTGAGTCGCCCATCCGCGCCCGGCAGTTGGTCCGAGGGCAAGACTTCGCCGCCCAACATGCGCGTTTCGGCCGAGCCGAGCCGAAATGTCGAGACAGCGCGCGCCACTTCGCCTTTCGCGTAGCGGATCGGCTTGCCGCTCTCGCGGCTGATCAACGTCGCTAGCTCGGCTTGCTCGGCTTCGATCGACAACGCCAGCTTCTCGAGCACGAGCGCGCGTTCGTGCGTCGAGCTGCGTGACCAGGCCTTGAAAGCCGACGCGGCGCCGCTCGTCGCGAGCTCGAGATCGCTCGCGTCGCCGAGCCCGACTTCGCCGACCAACGTCTTGTCGTACGGATTTCGAATCTCGACGCGCGTCTTGGCGTCGCAACGCTTGCCGCCAATGAAGGGTCCCGTTGCTGACATGCGCCGCGGAGCATATCGCGCAGCTCCAAGGCCCGTGGCGCAGCAGCACTGCGAGACGAGAAAATTCCTGAAACCAAATAATCACGAGGCAGGCAGCCGGACCCTGGCGAGACAACGGCTATGTAATTTTCCCGGGACTCTTCGCGACAACCGCCTACATGTCATGTTGCGAGCGCAAGCGTCAGATTCAGCGAAAACATCAGAAAAACCGCGACAAAACACGAGCGAGGGCTACAGCCTACAATCCGCGATACGACGCAACACGATGATTGAGTGCGAAGATTCGGGTTTACAGGGGGAAATCCTGACCGCTATAACTTGAGGACTCGATGCGCGTACTTGCAGCCGTCGCCTTCGGTTACTTCCTCGTCGGTAAACTCGGCGGGCCGGGTGCTACCGAGCAACTCGGCTCCGGCTTGATGGAGCCGGCTCGCGTCGAGATGGATCGCACGCTCAGCGTCGCGCTCGAAGAGCCGCGTGAGTTCGATGCCAAGCTCGACACGCCCAAGCGCCGCGTCGCGCCGGGCAGCCGAGTCATCTCACTCACCGCCGGCTGCCGTACGGTGCAGAAGCCGTACGACTTGCTCATCCACTTTCACGGCGCCCCACCCGTGCTCGAGACCGCCTTCGAGAAGTCGGGCATCGACGGCGCCCTGGTAATCTACAACTGGGGCATCGGCTCCGGCGCGTACGAAGACCCGTTCGCGGCGCCCGGCACCTTCAACCAGCTGGTGACCAACATCACCAACGGCGTGCGCGAGCTGTGCCCCACCGCTGCAGAACCCAAGCGCATCGGCCTCAGCGCCTGGAGCGCCGGCTACGGCGCCGTCTGGCGCATCCTCGATCGCTCGACCGACGCCGCCCGCATCGACTCCGTCTTGCTGTCGGACGGCTTGCACTGCGGCTTCGTGGGGAACGAGCGTGAGCGCAACGTGAACCCCGCGCAGATGGCCGCCTTCGAGCTGTTCGCGGATCAGGCTGTCGCCGACAAGAAGCTGTTCGCGATCACGCACTCCACCATCGCAACGCCCTACGCCAGCACCACCGAGACCTCCACGTACCTGTTGGACGCCGAGGGCGTGCCGCGTATTCAGGTCAGCATGCCCGGCCCCCGCCCCGACATGGAGCTCACCTCGCGCGCCGATCGCGGAGCCTTTCACGTGCGCGGCTTCGCGGGCCAGGACAAGCCTGCCCACGCCAACCAACTGTACGCCTTCGGGGACCTACTTCTTCCCTACCTCAAAGAGCGCTGGCGCTAGCGGCCCGGTGTGACGAAGGCGCCGTTCGCGTCGGCGTCGACGTAAATGGGGTTCGAGAACCCGAACGGTTTGATCCATTTGCCGGGCAAGGCGTCTTTCATGAACTCCTCGCCAGTGGCCAACACCACTAGCCAGGTGTCGGCCTTCAGCTCCAAATCGAGCTTGAGATCCCAGGGCGTGTGCCGCAACGCCGGCTCCCGGGTGCGCGCTTCGAGCTTGGCACCGTTGCCGTAAACCTCGACGTGCGCGATGTCGATCCAGTCCGGAGCCCGCAGGCTAACGGCGAGCGAGACGCGCTGGCCCGGCACGGTGTCGCCGGGGCCCGCAGTGCCGTTGGCGGTCGGCAACACGAAGATGCCGCACGACACCAGCGCGTGGCCATCGAGCACCGCCCGCGCCACGTCGAGCGGCACCACGCGCGACGGATCCTGATCCGGCACGCGCACATAGGTGCGCGGCCAGCCCGCCCACTGAAAGACCACGCGGTGAGAGTCGGAGTTGCCGACGGCCGTGTAGCGGCGCCCGACGTTGAGCAGCTCGAACCATTCGCGGAGGTTGCGCTCGAAGACCTTCGGATCTTCCAGATCGAAGCCGTTCGTCACCTCGAGCGCATCGAAGCCGAAGCTGAACTCGGGCGACAACGCCACGCCGGTCTTGGTGTCGAGCTCTCCTCGGTTGAAGTAACCGACGCCCGGCATGCGCGGGTGATTGACCTGGAGCACCGCTTGTGGCGCGCGCGCGCGCACCGCCGCGAAGATCTCGAGCGGCGAGGCCTCGTGAGTCGGCGGCACTTCCAGCGGCCTTCCGTACGGGTAGGCGTTGAAGTGCCCCCAATGCAGGGTCGTGATCTCGACGCCGGAAAAGCTGGCCAGCTTGCCTTCGAGGCCCTGCGCCGCGAGGGCTTCGCCGTAGTCGGTGATGTGATTGTGATCCGTGGGCACCGCCAGCTCGATGCCCTCGGCAGCCAGCGTGAGCACCCTCTCGGTCAAGGGTACGTTCGCGTCATGGCTCGGCGACGCATGCACGTGAAAGTCCGCCGCCAGGTAGCCGCTGGTGTCGACGGTGCGGCTCAGCTCGGCGCGAAAGGTGGCGCCCAGGTCGGCGTTTACTTCCAGCTCCTGCTTCGGCAGCGTGTACTCGGGGCCGTGCGTTGCCGCCACCTCGTAGCGTCCCGGAGGCAGCTGCAAAGAGCCGGCGCCCGTCAGTGAATACAGCATGTTCTTCGACCCAGCGTCGCGCTCGGTGGGCACCAAATCGGGGTCTTTGGTCGGCGCGACGCCGCGCACCAAGAGCCTACCCGGCAGCGGCCGGGAGTGTTCGTCGGTGATCAGGTAGCTCAAGGTGCCGGGTCGGGGCGGCACCAGGTTCAGGCGTAGCTCGGCGCCGGCGCGCACGTTGCCCGACTCTTCGTCCTCGCCTCCCGGCGCTTGCAGCAGGAAGTGATAGTCGCCGGCCGGCAAAGGCAGCTCGAAGCTGCCATCGGGCGCGGCCGACACGCTGAGCACGGTGCGCCCATCGGGGTGGCGCGCGGAAATGGTGGCCCAAGTCTGCGCGGGGTGCAGCACGCCGCGCACGAAGCCGAGCGGCTTGCCGAGGCGCTGCCACGCAACCTGCGCCAACTTGCCGAGTCCACCCTCCACCGCCATGGCCGCGCGGCGAAACACGGTCTGCCCGCCGGGCTCGAGATCCACGGCGTTGGCGAGCACCACCTCGCCCTCGGGTCCGGTGACGTCGAATTGAAACGACGCTTGCGCGTGACCTTCGGCGAAGGCAAAGCCGTAACTCTTCCCGTGCGACGTTCGACCTAGCCACGGTACGTCGGCGCGAGTCGCCACGTGCACGTAGCCCAAACGCGGCGCAAATGCGGCGGTACCGGGCCAGCGCCCGCGATCGCCCACCTGCACGACCGCGGCGCGCCGGCTGCTCGAGTTGGTGACCGTGGTCGTTAGCTCGACATAGTCTTGCTGCGGCCCCAGGCGATACTCGGTCACGAGCTTGAAGCGACCGTCACGCGAGCCCTCTTCGACCAGCAGCAGGGGGCGCCCCGCGCTGCGCTTCACCTCGACGCTCAGCGTCCGCAGCGGCAGCGGAACCCCGGCCAGGTACAGGGCGTCGCGCAGCTCGAGTAGCTCGCCCGGCGGAACGCTGGCTCTGCCAAACTCCAGCAAGCCGCCGTAGCGCTGGTGGCGCTCCATACCCGCGCCGTCGTTGCCCACGACGAGCCGCAAGCGGTCGGTCTCCAGCAGGAAATCGCGAGCGTCGCCCGCGCCGCCCGGTCCGTTTCGGGGCACCGTCCAGCCAATCCGAACACCCCCGCCCTGCTGCGGCAGCACCGGCGTGGCGCGCACGGGCCGCCTGAGCTTGAACGCCCAAAACCCACCCCCGAGCCCTAACGCCACCGCGCAGCCGGCAGCACACAGCAGAAGGACCCGCCGAGACACGCAGCCACGATAGCAAGCCTTGAAGCCCGCGTGTTTGCCGGACACGCCGACTTGCCGGAGCGTCGGCCGCCTGTCTCGTTGCCGCTGAGGCCAGGGCCTCAGCTGTCGTTGGCGCTGGGGCCACGGCGCTGACTCGTTGGCGCTGGGGTCAGCGCCGGAGCTGTGGTACCGCCCCGCCGTGCCCACGCCTATCGAGCAGGCCGTCGCCCGGCGCCGAACCTTCGCCATCATCGCGCACCCGGACGCCGGCAAGACCACGCTGACTGAAAAGCTGCTGCTATTCGGCGGCGCCATCCAACTGGCCGGAGCCGTGAAGGCTCGCGGCGATGCCCGGCGCGCACGCTCGGACTGGATGAAGGTCGAGCGAGAGCGCGGCATCTCGGTCTCGGCGTCTGCCATGACCTTCGAGCACGAGGGCTGCGTGTTCAACCTGGTCGATACCCCCGGCCACCAAGATTTCAGCGAAGACACCTACCGCTCGCTGACGGCCGTCGACTCGGCCATCATGGTGCTCGACGGGGCCAAAGGCATCGAAGAGCAGACGCGTAAGCTGTTCGAGGTCTGCCGGCTGCGCAACATTCCAATCATCACCTTCATCAACAAGTTCGACCGCGAGAGCCGCGAGCCTTTCGAGCTGATGGACGAGGTCGAGCAAGCACTTCAGCTCCAGGTCACGCCCATCAGCTGGCCGATCGGCAGCGGCCAACGCTTCCTCGGCTGTTACGACCTCAAGCGCGACCGGCTGGCGCTGATGGAGCGCGTGAAAAACCGCGTCGGCGACGAGGGCGAGGTCTGCAATGGCCTCGGCGATCCCAAGCTCGATCAGCTGCTGCCCGAAACCGCCGTCAAGACGCTACGCGAAGAGGTCGAGATGGCGCGCGGCCTGTGCCCGCCGTTCGATTTGGACGAGTACCGCGGCGGTCACATGACGCCGGTCTTCTTCGGCAGCGCCATCAACAACTTTGGCATCCGCGAGCTGCTCCGCGGCGTGGCCGAGCTGGCCCCGCCCCCGCGCGCCCAAAAAGCCAAAGAACGCGAGGTCTTACCGAACGAAGAAAAGGTCACGGCCGTCGTTTTCAAGGTCCAAGCCAACATGGATCCCAAGCACCGCGACCGCATCGCGTTCGTGCGGCTGTGCTCGGGCCATTTCCGCCGCGGCATGAAGCTCACGCACGTGCGCAGCAGCTCCGTTATGTCGCTCAACAACCCGGTCAGCTTCTTCGGGCAAGACCGCGAGACCACCGACGAGGCCTTCGCCGGTGACATCTTGGGCATCCCCAACCACGGCAAGCTCGGCATCGGCGACACGCTCACCGAAGGCGAAACGCTCACCTTCACCGGTATTCCCAGCTTCGCGCCCGAGCTCTTGCAGCGCGTTCGCCCGACCGATCCAATGCGCGCCAAGCACCTGACCCGCGCGCTCGAGCAGCTGGCCGAAGAAGGCGCCGCCCGCATCTTCAAGCCGCGCATCGGCGCCAACCACATCGTCGGCGTGGTCGGCGCGCTACAGTTCGAAGTGCTCGCCGACCGTATCAAGAGCGAGTACGACATCCCCGTTGCGTTCGAGAACGCCGGCCTGTTCACCGCGCGCTGGATCGAAGGCGGCGACGCCGTCACGCTCAAGAAGTTCGAAAACGGCAACGAGGGCTACCTGGCAGACGACCACACCGGCGCGCTGGTGTTCCTCGCCCGCAACTCCTGGCACCTCGAAACCACTCAAAAAGAGTGGCCCCAGCTCAAGTTCGCCAAGACCAAAGAGCAATAGCGCCTGGGGTAGGCCCAGTCTCGCCCGTGCCGCCGCCGCCCAGCTGGGCGGCTAGCCCGTCGCCGTTCGAGCAGCCGTCAGTCTCGAGAATCACAGGGAGGCGGGGAGGCGGGGAGCTCCGCGAGGCGAGAATTTTGGGGTTCGCGCTGCCGCCCGCAAAGCCACAGCTCCATGGCGAGCACGCGTAAGTCCTCATGCTCTCCTCGAGGGAAATATTTTCAGATTCGGTCCTCCGAATCTGAAAATGCGTTCTCACCCTCGCGGACCTCCCCGCCTCCCCGCCTCCCTGTAAATCTGGGAGACTCGCGGAGTCGCTCAGGGTCGATACATCATTCGCCGACGACGCGCAGGCGGCGGGGTTCGTCGCAGGCGGCGGGTTGCTGCACGATGGGTCCCGCCTCGGACGCGATCGCGCTCAGCATCGTGCTCATCGGGTCGAAGTCTTGCGCCGAGCGAAAGCGCTGCGAGCCGCGGCCAATCTTGTACTTGGCCAGGCGGTTCTGCATCACGTTGAGCGGCAAGTAGCCGAGCGTTTGGATCCAGCTCGATTGTTGGCGCACCGTCCAGCGCTTCCAGATGGAGCTCGGCGAGTAGAAGCGCTGCCAAGCGCGCTGCCAGCCTTCACGCAGCTTTTCGCGCGTCATCGTCTTGGGTACGTAGTACGGCGAGCCAGCGTCGTGATCGCCGCCGAGCCACCAAGTTGGGTTCGTCAAGCGCCCTTCGGCGAGCATGCGTCGGTACAGCTTGGTGCCGGGATAGGGCGTCAAGATGGCGAACAGCGCCATCGTCAGCTGCATTTGGATGCCGAACTCGACCGTCCGATCGAACACCTCACTGTCGTCGGTGTCGAAGCCGAACACGAAGCTGCCCCACGTGGAGATGCCGTGGTCGTGCAGCATGTCGAGCACGTCTTTGTAGCGCGCCGGGCGGTTTTGGCGCTTGCCGGTGAACGCCAAGGTCTCTTCGTCGATGCTCTCGAAGCCGATGAACAGCGCCTTGCAGCCGCTCTCGGCCATCAGCTTCACGTTCTCGATGCGCCCCACCGCCGCGAGCGAGCACTGGCCGATCCAGTGCTTACCGAGCTCGCCCATCTTCTGGAACAGCTCCCCCGAATATTTGCGGTGAATCATCACGTTGTCGTCGGCAAACATGATGAGCTTGCCAAGCTGGCGCAGCTCGCCGAGCACGTCGTCGACGGGGCGAAAGCGCATGGTGGTGCCGTTGGCGGTCGAGACGCTGCAGAACTCGCACGGATACGGGCAGCCGCGCATGGTCTGCACCACCTGAAACGGCACGTACTTTTTGGACCGGAACAGGTCACGGCGCGCGAAGGGTCGTCCGGGTCGCGAAAGGTCGGGCAGCTCGCCGCGGTAGATCGGTGCCAACCGCCGATTGCGAGCGTCTTCCACCACCCGCGGCCACAAATCCTCGGCCTCGCTGAGCACGACCGAGTCGGCAAAGCGCAGCGCTTCGTCGGGCAAAGCGGTGGGATGAATGCCGCCCAGCACGACCTTGACCCCGCGCCGCCGGTAAGCGTCGGCGATGGCGTAGCTACGGCTCGCCGTCTTGCTGTCGACGCTGATGCCGACCAAGTCGACGTCTTTGACGTCTCGCTCGAGGTCGAACGGCTTGACGAGGTCATCGGTGTAGATGACCTCGTCGGTCTTCGGGGTGAGCGCCGCCAGCGTTCCCAGCCCCAGGCGCGGTAGGTACGCCGAATCTTCGCTAGCCGTCGCGATCAGCTCGATCTGCATCCGCCAGCGAGTTTCGACGCGCTCCTACGCCGCCGCAAGCCCCGCCAAACGGAAAAGGCCACCCCGTAGTGTTCGGCAACCGCCAACGGGGTCCAGGCAGCGCCGTCACGACGGCGCTGAGCGACCTAGTTGCCGGCGATTTGCTTCATCAACCGGTCTTTATCCAGGTAGCCCGGCGTGAAGATGTAGGCGTCGGCGTTGGCAGCGGCGCTCACGACGACGGTGGCGCCGGACAGCGCCCCGCTCGAGATGTCGCAGCGCGAGCGCTTGACGCTGGCACCGTTCGTCGCCGGAACGTCGAAGCTCTTGCTCTCGGTCGCGCCGAAATCGGCGCAAGACACGGGCGCCGGAAACTTCGTGGAGAAGCGCGACAGCTTCGTGTCGGCCTCCCAGTAGCGCACCGTGAGCGTGTTGTCGCCGGCGGTGCGGGTGCCGGTGCACAGGCGCTCTTTGGACTTTGCGACGGCTGCGGCTTCGGCCGCGTCCGAAGGCGTGTCGCAGACGGGCGAAGAGGAGGCCTTGTCGGGCGCGGCGCGGTTGTCGCCGGCCCAGCTGATGAACAGCTTGAGCAGCGCGTCGTTCTTCGCCTTGCGCTGGGCCTCGGCCTCGGCGTTGGCCTTGACGGTGGCTTGCGCGGTCGAAAGCTCCTTGTCGAGCGTCGCCAGGCCGTCTTTGTCCTGCCCGGCAGCGTCGCACATTTTGTAGGCGTACTCGCGCCACTGCCCAGCCAGCGCAAAGTCATTCGACTTGATGGCTTGACGCGTGACGTCGAAGCCCTGGTTGCACTTGTCTGCATTGCGCGTCTGGCAAGCGAGAGCCAACAGCACGCAGCCCACCGCCAACGACGTTCCGGGTCGGAAACTCATACGCCGCATATAAGCGGGTGCGGAGGCACTTTTCAACCGCCGCGGGCCCGATGGCCGTTACGGCGCCAGAACCCCCTAGTTCCCGGCTTCGATCGTCACGAGCTCTGCGGCAAAGCACGACAGCGCGTGCAAGCTGCGGCGTTGCCACAAGATGCTGGGGTTCGAGAGAAAGCGAATGCGGTACTGGCCGGTGGTCAGGTCCGACACGTCGCTGATCCAGCTGACGAAGCTCTTGAAGCAGGAGCTGTTCATGAACTCCAGCTCGCGCAGATCCATCCGCACTTCGGGGATGCCGAGCTCGAGGGCCTTTTGGTGCACCCGCGTCAGGATCGCCTCGACGCTGTCGGTCACGCGCAGGTCAGCGGTGCCGGAGAGCTTGGCAACCAAACCCGTCTCTTCACGCGTGAGCTGCGCGCGCAGCTCCGCGGCTTGCTCTACGGGCAATGCAATCTGATTCACGCTGCACCTTCTTTCCGCTGAGGCAGCGAGACTTCCGTCTCGGCGCTCACGGTGATGGTTCCGTTCTTGCCGCACGCCACGCTCATGGCCATCTCGGCCTCGGCGTGAATGCGCGCCAAACCGAGCCCTGAGCCGTCGGTGCGCGCGGCGTTCTTGCGCATGAGGCTCAGGTAGTAGACGTTCGCGTCCATGGACATCATCTCGTCGATGGTGCGGCGAATGTGCGCCGCGTCCTCGGGGCTGCCGCGGTTCTTGGTGCGAATGCGCACCTTCACGCGCTCACCGAGGCCGCTCACCTCGATGCGCACCTTGGCGCGGCCGTCGCGCGAGTACTTGACCGCGTTCTCCAACAGCTCGTGCGTGGCCAGGGCCACGCGGGAGGTGGCGTCCGGGTCGGACAGCGTGCGGTCGTAGAAGTCGCTGACGAAGCGCCTCACGATCGAAACGAGCTCGGGCTTCCGCTCGAAGGAAAGCTCACAAAACCCCAAATCGCGCGGCTCCAGGTCTTCCGGCATGTTGCCACTACCTCAAACGGCCGAATTTCCGAGAGCTTAAGCAGGGCCGGGCTGGCCCAAGATTTTCCGGTGCAAACGAAATTAAGGCGCCGCGCGTCTGGCCGTACGGGTTGGAGACCGGATGAGTCGAGGCTCGACCGCAAAGGCCCTCTCGCGCATGCCCCCTGGGGCTCTGGCGGAGCCTCACGCTCCGGTCACGGCCGAGACACTCTTGGAGGCCGTCTCGGCGCTCGAGGCGGTACTGGCACAGGCGCGCGTCAACAAGACGCCCGAGGGCTGGGCCGAAGCCCAACGCGCGGCGCATCAAGTCTGCGTCAAAGCCGAGCAAGGTGACTTCTCGGAGGTCGCCAACGCCGTGCTCCACGTCGAAGACGCCGTGGCAGCCGTCGCCGACGGAGAGCTCGCGCCCGACTCGGGTACCTTCCGACAGGTAGACGCGGCGCTGCGAGCCGCGCGCGCGGCATGTGCGATGCCGGAGGCCCAAGCTGCTCCTGCGCAAGCGCCCACCACTCGCGGCTCGGTATGGATCGTGTGCAGCGACACCGAGCTGTCCGTCGATCTTGGCCGCCTGATCACCAAGAAGCACCTCGACGTGGTGCTGGTAGCCAAGGACGCGCTTGGTCAGAAGCCCGGCGCCCCGAGCGCGCTGATCATCGAGCTGGGCAGCGACGACGACGACGTGGCCGAGGCCCTGCAGCAGCTGCGCAAGCGCCAGCCGCGCCTAGCCGTGCTGGCAATCTCGGAAGACGGCGGCTACGCGGCCCGAATTGCGGCCGCTCGCTTGGGCGCCGTCCTCTACTTCGTCTTGCCTACGACGGCCGAGAAGATTGCCGCTGCGCTCGACACCTTGGACATCGGCACGCTGCAGGAAAAGCCGCGGGTGCTGGCGTTGGCGTTGAACGGCAGCATCGACTGGCTACGAGACCCGCTCGAAGCCATCGGCATGGAGGTGAAGGTCTTCCACCACCCCGAGCTGGTGCTGGAAGCGCTGGACGCCTCGCAACCCAGCGCGCTCGTGCTCGACCAAACCGGCAACGCCAGCGCCATGATGTGTCGCCTGGTGCGCGCCGTGCCGCGCTGGCGCGATTTGCCCATCCTGGCACGTACCTCGGCCGGCTCGGACACTGGTCTCTCCGGCTTCGAAGCGGGCGCCGACGACGTGCTGCCGCACGACATCGGCCCGACCGAAGTCGTAGCGCGGCTCCGCGTGCGCCTCGACCGCACGCGCGTCTTCCGTGAGCAGAGCAACCGCGACTTGCTCACGGGACTCTTGACCCGCCGGGCCTTCACCGAGAGCGTGCTGGCGCGCGTGGCGGAAGCCCAGCGCTCGCGCCGCCATTTGTCGCTGTGCCTGATGGACGTCGACCGCTTCAAGTCGGTGAACGACACCTACGGCCACGGCGTCGGCGACAAGGTATTGTCCGCTTTTGGCGCGCTTTTGGGCACGCGCTTTCGGCTGCAAGACCTGCGCGGCCGCTGGGGCGGCGAGGAATTCATCATCGCCTTCTACGGCGAATGGGCCGAAAGCGCGCGTGAGATCTTGTCACGCGTCACCGCAGAGTTCGCGAAGATCACCTTCGACGGCGGACAGGGTCGCCTGTTCAACGTCACCGTCAGCGGTGGTATCGCCACCTACCCGATCGACGGACGCACGCTCGAGGAGCTAGTCGGCGTCGCCGATCAGCGCCTGTACGCTGCCAAGCAAGCCGGGCGCAACCGCATCAAGATCTGAGAGCACCTTGGCTGTTTCCGTATCGCTCCTACCCAAGAACCTGACGCTGCTTCCGATCAAGGAACGCCAGCGCATCTTGTCCAGCTCACGGCTGCAGGTGGCGTTGACGGGCTTCATCGCGCTTCTCGTCGCGGCGCTATGCGCCGTCGTGATTTTGTTCGTCGGGCACATCTTCGACTGGCTCACGCCGCGCATGCAGCAAGATTTGGGCTGGAAAGTGGCGCGCGGCGCGGTGGAGGTCGCCCAGCGCGGAGAGCTGGCGTTAATCCTGAAAGACGAGCCCATGCTGCAAGACGCCTTCGCCCGCTACGCGAAGGACGACGACGTGCAGGCCATCATCGCCGCCGACCCGAGTGGCCGTGTCATCGCCACGCACGGCCAGCTGCCGATCGCCGCCGAAGAGCTGTTCCGGGCGCCGCGCGCCCAGATCAACCAGAGCCAAGACTACGTTTGGGCCTGGAACGAACAAACCGTCGAAGGTGCCAACGTCGGCAAGGTCGCGATGGTCGCTTCGACGCTGCGGCTCGACGCCGGGCGCAACTTGCGAAGGCACATCTTGGTGCTCACGGGCATCGCGGGCCTGTTGGGCCTCGCGCTCAGTCTCTCGTTCGTGAAATGGTACGTGGGTCCAGTGCTGAAGGTAACGGGGCGCGCCTTCGAGGGGCTCGAGCGCGCTGCGACCGAGCTGCTCAGCAAGCAACGGCTCGAAAAGGAGCTGGAGATCGGCGCCCGCATCCAAACGTGCCTGCTGCCGAAGAGCGTCGCCATTCCCGAGCTCGAGCTGTCGGCCAAGATGGTCCCGGCCAGCGAGGTTGGCGGCGACTACTACGATGCCTTCCCGGCCGGCCAGGGCGGCTTCATCGGCATCGGCGACGTCGCCGGCCACGGCCTCACCTCGGGGCTGGTGATGCTGATGGTCCAGAGCGTCGTCGCCGCGCTAGCGCGCAAGTCGCCCGACGCGGCGCCCAGCGAGCTCGTCTGCGCGCTCAACACCGTCCTGCACGACAACATCCGGCATCGGCTGCAAAACAAGGAACACGTCACTTTCACGCTCTTGCGCTACTCGCCGGGCGGCAAGCTCACCTTCGCCGGCGCGCACGAGGAAATCTGCGTGTACCGCAAGGCCACGGGCAAGGTCGAGCTGGTGCCCACCCCCGGCACGTGGCTCGGCGCCGTGCGCGACGTGAAGAAGCACACCGTAGACTCCGAGCTCCAGCTCGGGGTCGGCGACATCGTGCTCCTGTACACCGACGGCGTCACCGAAGCTCGCGCCGCCGGCGGCGAGCAGTTCGGCCTCGAACGCCTCACCGCGCTGCTCGAAAACTCGAGCGACCTCCCGATGCCTGCCCTGATCGACCGCGTCTACAAGGCTGTCGCGAGCCACGCGAAGGAGCTGGACGACGACGTCACGTTGCTGGCATTTCGACGGGTCTAGCGAGTCGATCGCGACGAATAGCCGCGCGCTCCGGGTCAGAAAATCGTCCGCCACCCCAAGCTGGGAGTCGTCCATACGGCACGGCTATCACGCGCGTTTCCCGCGCACTCCCCCTAACCACCGCCGTCCGGAGCGTAGGGCTGCGGCAGGCCGCGGATGCGCACCGAACGGATACGCCGCGGCGTCACGTCGACCACCTCGATCCAAACACCGCCCGGAGCTTCGAACCTCTCGCCGCTGCGCGGCATGCGGCCCGCCAGGAACAACACCAAGCCGGCGATCGTCGTCCACGAGCCTTCGTCGGGTAACTCGAGGCCGAGGGCGCGGCTGACCTCGCGAATGTGCGCGGTCCCAGCCACGAACACCGCGTCGCGTCCGGCTGGACGAATCGTGTCGAGCGGTCGGTCATGCTCGTCGAAGATTTCGCCGACCAGCTCTTCCAGCAGGTCTTCCATCGTCGCGATGCCCGCCATGCCGCCGTGCTCGTCGACGACGATGGCCAGCTGTTGGTGCCGAGAGCGCATCTCCTTGAGCAAGTCGACTGCCTGCTTGCTGGCCGGAACGAAGAACGCTT
>DATAKF010000397.1:0-35057 GCA_036261775.1 Polyangiaceae bacterium
GTGCGGGAGTTCCTGGGGCGCGAGCGAGAAGCCGTGAACGAACACGTCGCAGCAGCGCGAGCCGACGGCGTGCTCAAGCCGTTCGATCACACGAAGTCTCTCTGACGGTCAGCTACGGCTCGTGCGCGTCCGTCGACCACGTCAGCGCGTGGTACGCGAGCGATACCGTGAAGAGCCAAGCGTTGTCGCCGCGATCGGCGAAGCGGCGCTCGGCGCGGGCCTCGAGCCAGGCTCCGCGCGCCTCGCCGCACAGCGGCACACCGAAACCCAGGCCCGCTTCGAAGCCGCGCTCGTCGCCAAAGCTCTTGCCGAGCGGCTCGGCAAAGTAAGCGCCCGCGTTGAGGGAAAACGAGTCGAGCGTGAGGTCGAGGATGGCGGGGCCGCGCTCGCTGTCGAGCGCGAAGCGGGGCAAAAACAGCGGTCGAACGTCGATGCCGAGCGACGCGACGCGCGCCGGGCGCTCGTCTGCTCCGCCAAAAGCGTCCGAGTAGCGCGCGTAAACGCCGGCCGTCCACAGGTAGTGCGCCGAAAGCTTCAGCGCGCCGCGCGGGTCGCTCGTCTCCAGCTCGCCGCCCAGGCTCGCCGCCAGCGTCAGCGTACCGTCGAGGCGGCCGTACACGCCGTCTGAGCCAGGCAAGGGAGCGTGCACGCGCGCCGACGACTCCGGCTCCGAGTCAGCTTCGGCACGCGCGACGCCGCCGTGCAGCAACGCCGCGAGCGCCACGCCCAACGCGAATAGCAACGACGCCCGCTTCATGCCCAGTCTTGGTTCCCTACCGCCTGGATGATGCGGTCTCGCAGCTCGGGCGCGAACACCAAGCGCACGCGCTCCATCTTTTCGCGGAGTAGGCGCGCCAGCAAGAACGATACGTCCGACAGCGGCCGGCTCTTGCCATTCGGGAAAACGACGGTCAACGGATCTTCGGAGTCGTCGAACGCGACGGTCGAAGCCGCGTCGAGGCCCACGTAGATCTCGGGATCGAGGCCCTCTTGGCTAGCGATGTCGCGGGCAATTTCCAGGGCGATCAGGCGCGCCCGCGGCGTGGCTTGCTCGCCGAACAGCTCGTAGGTTTTGAACAGGCGGCGCGCGTAGAAGCGCTGGGCAAGGTCTGCCAGCACGGGATCGGTAACGTCGCACCAGCTGGCCAACGCGACCCACAGCGTGGCGTCGTCGAGGCGCAGGTACTCGCCGAGCGAAGTCTGGCCGTTCAGCGCTATGTCGCTGATGGCGCGAGGGGTCGCTCCGAGGCGCGAGCCGTCTTGGGTCAGCTGCCCGACGCGCTCCAAAATGCGCGACAACATCCACTCGCTGGCGCGCTCGGTCTTGTGGAAATAGACCTGCTGAAACATGAACAGGCGCGCGAGTAGAAACGACTCGATCGCCGGAATGCCCTTGGCGCCGTCGATGGCCAAAGGCGGCGCGGCGCCGCTTACCGGCACACCAAAGCACAAGCTGCGCAGCAGCCAGTCGAGGTCGAACGAGCCGTAGCTCACGCCGGTCGCGTGCGCGTCGCGCAGCAGGTAGTCGCAGCGGTCGACGTCGAAGGTGCCGCTGACCGCTTTGGCCAGGAACGTGAGCTCGTGCTTGCCCTGCACCAGGTCGGCGACGCGCTCAGGCAAGGAGCTGTCGAAGCGCCGCAAGATACGGTTCACGTCGGTGCTCGAATCCAGCACGATTTCGGTCGTCCACTCCTCGTGCCGTCGCGCTTGCGGCAGCACCTGCTCGAACAGGTGCGAGAACGGGCCGTGACCGATGTCGTGCAGCAGAGCGGCCGCCAGCGCGTCGCGGGCGCGCTCCGTGGTCAAACGCTGCCAGTAGGGCAGGGCGTCGTGAATCGAACGCAGCCGACGCACCAGGCGTGTCATTACGCAGGCCGAGCCAATGGCGTGGGCGAAGCGGGTATGGTCCGCGCCAGGGTAGGCGAGGGAGGCCAAGCCGGTCTGGCGCACGCGACGCAAGCGCTGTAGCTCGCGCGCTTCCAGTAGCGCCGGCACGATGGATTCCTCCTCCGCTTCGAAGGAGACCAGACCGTGGACGGGGTCTCTCAGGATCATGGACAAGCTGTGGATAGTCGAGGTTGGAGCCAGCGTCTCGGCCCGGGACGAGGATTGGGGTTTGGCCGGGCGTTTGCGGCTCTTGGCGCGTCCCCCCAGACCGCCAGTCTGATGGAGCAGGTTTCGCGCGTCGATTTTCACCAAGCAGCTCATCACCCTTGCGCCGCGAGGGGCGACGTTACAAAAGGAGCCGGGTTAGCCCGGCGACAACAGGCAGGAGTTACTGACCCGACTGGACAGGGCAGGGTTTTCGCGGTTTGCTATCTAGATCTATGAGTAACTCCCGACGCGACGGCGGACAGAGCGATAGGCCTGGGGTGGCCATTCGCCTGGTGGACGTGTTGCGGGTGCTCCCCGACCGGGAGCTGGAGTCGCTCATCGCCCGGCTCAAGATCCGGACGGACGAGGCGAAACGCATCGACGTGCCCTCGCAGGTGGCGCGGATGTTACTGCAGCTGCCTGAAATCCGTGACACCTCGTTACTACCGGGCCCCACCCGGGAGCTGCTCTACCGTATCGCGGAAGCCAAGGGCGTACTGGTCGCCAGCGCGCTTCCCCCAGCGGTTGAACCACTCGTCGCCCGCGGCATCGTGTTCGTCCGGGGGGCTCAGCGGGGGGTAGAGCTATTGCTGCCCATCGCCTTCATGCTGCAGCTGCGCAGCTGGGAAGGCGAAGACCCGCGTGGCGTGCGTGCGCTGCTGTCGCAGGTCAGCCAAGACGTGGCAGGCAGCATCGCAGGGCACTACCTCGGTCGCCCGGCCACTCCTCCCATGGCGCTCGCGCTCGAGCCGGCCTGGGAAGTCCTGACCAACGCGCCCAAGTTGGCCCGCGAGCTCGAAGAGCTAGCGCCGCTGGAGCGCAAGCTGCTGGCCGCGGTCGACACCGTTGGCGGCGAGGTCGAGACCGACGAGCTGCTCGACTTGGAGCGGGAGCCGCTGCGCCTGCGCGGCGCCACGGGCGCCACGCCTTCGCGCCGCGGCGTCGGTTTTGCGCTCGAACGCCGCGGCTATCTGGTGCCGATTCACCCGAATCGCCACATCATTCCGAGCGAAGTGGCGACCATCGTGGGCGCCACGCGTCGGGCCGAACGCGAGACGCAGCGTCACGAGATCAAGAACTTCGTCCTGGCTGACGACCACGCGCCGCGCCGCGCGCGCTTCGCCGAAGATCCGGCGGCTCTTGCCCTGGCCATGGCGCTCACGGTGCGCGACCCTTCGGTCGAGCTACGCACCGACATCGGCACGCCGCGTTCGCTGATCGGCAAGCTGTCCACGCGCTTCGGCAAAGATCAGGAGCGAGTCGCCTTCATCGCCGCGCTCAGCCGCGCCATCGGCTTGTGGGATCCGTCGGCCGTCAGCGTGGCGTCGCCGCCCGGCTCGCACGAGGTTGGCGGCTTGGGCAAAGCGCTGTTCGAGTCCTGGCGCCGCGGCGGCGCTTGGGACGAAGCGCGCCCGGACGGCGAGGTCATGCGCATCGCGCAAGGCACGCGTGAGGCGAGCGCAGTGGGCAGCGTGCGCGATCTGGTGCTCGAAGCCTTGCAGGAGCTGGGTGACGGTCGTTGGGTGCCTTGGGAAGCCATCGCCGGCTACGTGCGCTCCGATTCACGCGCGGCCGGTTTGGCGCGCTTGATTCAGCGCTGGGCGCAGCGCGCGGGCGTCGAAGCCGCGACGCCCGCCGAGATCGCCCGTCGCATCGCCTTCGAGAGCTTGCACGCCTTGGGCGTGGTCGACATCGGCGACGCCGATTCGGACGAAGCCGACTCGCTCGGCCCCACGCTGCGCATCACGCCGCGCGGTCGCGCGTTCTTGTCGGACGGCGTGGCCAGCGCCGGTCCCAAGTCGAGCAGCGATCTCAGCCGCTTCACCGACAACCAAGCGCTGCGTATCGGTCCGCTCACCAAGACCGGGCACGTGCTATCGCTGTCGCCGTTCGTCGAGGTCGGCGCCGTCACGGGCACGCTCGACGTGCTGCTTACGGCGCAAACGCTGGCGGCGGCGCTGGGCGCGGGCTTCGAAGCGGACGTGATTCAGGCTCGCATCGAGCAGGTTGCCAGCTTGCCGGATCCGATCGCCCGCACGCTGGCTCAAGCCAGCGCGGTGATCGGCCGCGCCGAGTTCGTCTCCACCTCCGGCTTCTTGTGGGTCGAGGATCCGGAAGTTCGCGAGCTGCTTCGCACGCGCCGCCAGACTCAAGACTTGTTCGTCGATCCGTCGCCACCGTCGGGCCTGTTGCTCGTGCCGGGCATCGATCTCGAGCGCTTGGCGCGGCGCTGTCGCTCGCTCGGCGTCGAGGTCGTGGTCGAGGGCGAGGTGTACCGCACGCGCTCGATTCCGCCGGGTCGCGGCAGCGGCGCTCGCCGGCTCGAGTCGTCGAACGGCATGCCCGCCTTGCGCAGCTCGCGTCCGCCGCCCCGTGGCGTCACGCCGGCTCCCGCCACGGTCAGTCGCCCGGCGCCCAGCGCCGGGAGCGGCACGCGCGGCCCCGCCAGGCGTTCGCCAACGCCCAATCCGTCCAGCAGCGGCCGCACCTCGGCGCCCACGCATCCTCCTGCAAACCCGATTAAGCGCGGGTCTTAGACCCGCGCTCAATCGGGTCCTTGTTTTCCTCCGTGCTTCGCTTGGGCGCCTCGCGGCTGAGTCGACCTGACAGGAAGCGGGCGCTCGGCCTCGCCGAGTTTGGTTCACGGGGTCTTGGGTTGCCTCCGCGCTCCGCGTAAAGCGCGTGGCGACGCATCCAACCTGAGGGGGAGCGTGCGCTCGGCCTCGCCGAGTTTGGTTCACTACGGTCCTCTTTGGGTGATCGTGATCTGCTCTCGCCAAGGTCGGGTGAGGGTCGTGCCAGCTCGCGCTTCGCGCGAGCTCCTTCTGTTCAGCACACGGGACACTCGGGCGAGAACACGATTCTCGACCCCAACAATCCTTCCCGCCTTCCCGCCTTCCTGCGGATTCCTGCTCGCTAGGCTTCCAGGCGCCTTTGCAGCCAGGCGTTGCGGCCGGGGCTGCGGCTGACTGAAACTATTTTGCCGCCTTTGAGGAAGACCTCGCTCGGCAGGGCGCGGCCGTTGTACTCGCTGGCCATCACGAAGCCGTAGGCGCCGGCGTCGCGGATCGCGACCAGGCCCTGGGGATCTGGGCCGAGCGCGTGCGCGCCGAAGTCGTCGCTGCTCTCACAGACGGGACCGACCACGCGCCACTCGGGCTCTTGCGGCGAGGCGTCGCACAACTCGATGCGATGCTTGGCCGAGTAAAGGGCGGGGCGGATCAGGTCGTTCATGCCGGCGTTGATCATCGTCCAGCGCCGCTCGGCGCTGCGCTTCGTCTGCACGATGCGCGCGACCAGCACGCCGTACGGCGCGACCAAGCTGCGGCCAGGCTCCACCACGATCATGAGATCCGAAAGGCCAGCGTCGCGCAACGTGCGCACGCAGGTGTGCGCGAACTCGGACGGGGGCACGCTGGGCGCGTTGCCGTAGTCGATGCCAAAGCCGCCGCCGAAGTCGACGTACTTGAGCTTGGGGGCGGCGCCCCGACGCTCCCGCGCCAGGTCGCACAGCTTGCGGGCCGAGCGGGCGTAAGCCTCGGTCGAGGTCATCATCGAGCCCAGGTGCACCGAGACGCCCACTTGCGACAGGCGTCCTTCCGAACCGTCGATGACCGCGTAGGCAGCGCCCAGGTCGCTCTCGCTGATGCCGAACTTGGCGGCGTCGTGGCCGGTGGCGATGTGCGCGTGCGAGTCGATCTCGATGCCAGGGTTCACGCGCAGCGAAACGTCGGCCCGATGGCCCGCAGCCAGGGCACGCGCTGAAATGCGCTGCAGCTCCTCCACGCTCTCGGCCTGGATGGCCAGGATGCCCTTGAACAAGGCCAGGTCGATTTCGGCGTCGGACTTGGCGACGCCGCTCATCACGACCTGCTTTTCGGGCACGCCACAGGACAGCGCCAGCTCGACCTCGGCTCCCGACACGGCGTCGACGCCGGCGCCTTCGGCCGCGAAGGCGCGAACGACCGTTCCCGCACTGTTGGCCTTGATGGCGTAGGCGACGAGGTGAGGGGCGTCACCGAAACCGTGGCGTAGCGAACGCAGCGTCTCGGTCATCCCGTCGACATCGTAGACGTATGCCGGCAGCTCTACCGCGGCCTCGCGAACCGCTTGAGACAGGCGCATGGAACCTAGGACCGCGCTGTCTTGCGCATCGCGTCGAAATCCGGTCATGCGCGTCCTCTACCACGACCGGGCCGAAAGGCCGCTCGCCAAAGCGGTGTTGTCCGGGGCCGTTGGCGAACGGTTCCGATCTGGCCACACTACGGTTTCCGCTGTGGCATGCTCGGCCACCGCCGGCTCCTCCCAGTGCCGGCTCCATCCCCCAGAAGAAATCGGAACCTAGATGATCTCCCGCCGCGCCAAAATCGTTTGCACCATTGGTCCTGCCGTCGAAAGCCGTGAAGGCATTCGTGGCCTCATCGAGGCGGGCATGGATGTCGCGCGGCTCAACTTCTCGCACGGCACTCACGAAGAGCACGGCGCGCGCATCGAGATGATCCGTCAAGAGAGCGCCGCCCTAGGCAAGCAGGTCGCGCTGCTCCAAGACTTGTGTGGTCCGAAGATCCGCACCGCCAAGGTCGGCCCCGCGGTGCTCGTCAACGGGGATCGCATCGACATGATTGCGGGCGACGTGGGCGACGACAAGACCATCGCCATCACCTACGAGCCGCTATCGCAAGACGTGCGCCCCGACGATCGCATTCTGCTCTCGGATGGACAGGTGGAGCTGCGCGTCGTCGGTGTGCGTGGTGAGCGCGTCGAGTGCATCGTCGAGCACGGCGGACCCATGCGCCCGAAGATGGGCGTCAACCTGCCGTCGGGCAGCCTGCGCCTACCGGCCCTGACCGAGAAGGACAAGAAGGACCTCGACTTCGGCTTGTCGATGGACCTCGACTACGTGGCGCTGTCGTTCGTGCGCCGCGCCGAAGAAGTGCAAGAGCTGCGCGAGATCTGCGAGCGCAAGGGCAAGCCCACGCCCATCATCGCCAAGATCGAGACTCCCGGAGCCGTCGAGCGTCTGGACTCGATCGTGCGCGCGTCCGACGGCGCGATGGTGGCGCGCGGTGACTTGGGCGTGGAGCTCCCGCCCGAGACGGTGCCGGTGATCCAAAAGCAGATCATCGGGACGTGTCGCATTCACCGAAAGCCGGTGATTGTCGCGACCGAAATGCTCGCCTCCATGGTCGATTCGCCTCGCCCGACCCGCGCCGAAGCCAGCGACGTCGCCCACGCCGTGTTCGGCGGCGCGGACGCGGTCATGCTGTCGGCAGAATCCGCCAGCGGTAAATTCCCGCTGCAGTCCGTGCGGATGATGGATCGCATCATTCGTCAGGCGGAGGGCAGCCGGTTCTTCGCGCCGAATCCCTCCGAGCCCGACCACACCACGGCCGACTCGATCGCCCACGCCGCCTGCGCCATCGCGCGCGAGGTGGGCGCCAAGCTGATCGTGACCCTGACCGAGACGGGCCTGACCACCCGCCTGGTCAGCAAGGCGCGCCCGACCGCGCCGATTCTGGCCTTTGCTTCCGATGAGCGCACTTTGCGGCGTCTCGCGCTATATTGGGGCGTAACTCCTAGGGCGCTCGTGGGTAAGACGTTGACGGTCGAAGACCAGGTGAAGAACACTAGCCAGTTCTTGAGCGACAATGGTCTCGTCAAGTCTGGTGAGCGTTACGTCATGGTCTACGGCGCGCGCGTCGGAGTACGAGGCGCAACCAACGGCGTGCGGGTGGAGCAGCTTCCGTGATGGCTGCGCGGCGGAGGTCTGACTGAGCGCCGCGCAAGAGCATTCGTTTCCCAAGCTCGACAAGTACGAGCTCCTGGAAGAGATCGGGCACGGTGGCATGGCCACCGTGTACCGCGCTCGCGACAAGCGCCTGGGGCGCGAGGTCGCGGTCAAGATCATCCATCGCCACCTGCGCGAGAACAAAGAAGTCGGGCAGCGCTTCGCCAGCGAGGCCCGGGCTGTCGCGAAGGTCAAGCACCCCGGCGTCGTCGAGGTGTACGACGTCTCGGAAGACGAGTCCGAAGAGCGCTACCTGGTCGTCGAGCTGGTGCGCGGCAAGACGCTGCGCCAACTGCTGACCGATGAGCAGAACCTGCCGCCCGAGGTGGCTGCGGCCATCGGCATCGAGCTCGGGCTCGCGCTCGACCACGCGCACGGGTTGGGCGTCATTCACCGCGACGTAAAACCCGAGAACGTGCTCTTGCGCAGCTTGCCTGAAGGCCGCACCTCGGGCGAGCAGCGGGAAAAGCTCGTAAAATTGACCGATTTCGGCATCGCCAAGCTGCTGGACGCGCAGGGCGTCACTTCGACGGGCCAGGTGCTGGGGTCGCCCGCGCACATGGCGCCGGAGCAGATCGAAGGCGGCGAGGTGAGCGCGCGCTCCGACGTGTTCGGTCTCGGCGTGCTGCTCTACGAGTGCATGGTCGGTAAGCTGCCGTTCGACGGCAAGAACCCCGCGCAGGTGCTGCGACGCGTGCTCGAGGGCGCATTCACTCCCGCCGAGCGCGCGCGCCCGACCATCGGCTCTGGCCTCGGCGCGATCGTGGATCGCGCGTTGGCCAAGGAAGCCAAAGATCGCTACGCCTCGACGCTCGAGCTCGCGGATGCTTTGCGCGCCGAGCTGAAGTTGCTCGGCTTCGATGACCCGGGCGCGGAGATCGCGGCGTTCTTGCAGGATCCGAAGCAGTACCGGGTGGAGTTCGAAGAGCGCGTCGTCGACGCGCTGGTGGTGCGAGGCCGCAAGGCGCGGGAGGACCGCGACGTTCTGGTCGCGACCACGAGCTTCAACCGTGCGCTCGCGTTCCGTCCCGACAATACCGACCTGATCAGCGAGGTTTCGTCGCTAGCGCAGCGGCAGCGATTTCGGCGCGCGCTGCTGCAGGGCGCGGTCATCCTGACCGGTAGCCTGATCATCGCTGCGGCGCTGGGCGGGGTCTTCAAGATTGTGGCCAAGCTGCGTGGCTCCGAGCCCAAGCGCCCGGCGGCGACGGCGCGAGCTGGTAACGTGACCGACGTGGCCAAGCAGCCCGCGGTCGGCCAGCCCGAGGGCAGCGCGGAGCCCGCGCCCACCACCCGCCAGAAAAAGAACAAGACGCCCAAGGTTGCGCCGGAGCCACCGAAGGAGCCCACCGAGGCGACTGGCACCGGCAGCGTCCGGGTGACCGTCAGCGGCCCTCAGAACGCGACGGTGTGGGTCGACGGCCAGCCGTTCGAACCCTGGTTCGGGGTCGCTCATGACTTGCCAGCTGGGGAGCACACGTTCGAGTTTCGCCCGCCAAACACCGAGTGCTGTGTCGGCGCGACCTCCAAGACGGTGAACGTGCGGCCGGGGGCAGCCCAGACCGTCAAAGGGGTGATCCATTGGAACCCGGCCACCCTCGAGTTTCGGGGTGCCCCGTTGAGCACGGCAAGCTGTGGCGAAGTGGCGAGCTTTAGCCGGCCCGGCTCGGTCCAGATCAGCATGCAAACGGCGCGGCAAGTCGCTCATTGCCGGGTGATTCCGGCCCTCGACTCTGGCGAAGCCCCAAAAGCATTTGACGTGGCCCTAATCCCCGGACGAACCTCGGTCTTTCCCTGACCCCGTGCCGGGGTGGGTCCCGGCGTCCGCATGCAGAGGTTCCTGTTAACGGTCGTGCTCTTGAGCGTAGGCGCACTGTTGCCCGCTCGCGCGGCTGGACAAGCAAAGGCCGGGGCGACCAGCGCTCCGGAACCCGCGAAGGGAGCTGGCAGACCCGCGGCCACCAGGGCGCCCGCTACCACTCCGGGCACCCCAAAACCGGCGGTGGGACCGAAGGGCTCGGGCGAGTCTGCCGAGGCGAAACCAGGGGAGCAACTGAGCGACGAGGCGGAGTTGTCGCGGATCGTCGGCCTGTACGAAGCCGGCAAGTACACCGAGTGCAGCACCGAGGTCGAGCGGCTGTTGGATCCGACGAGCCGCGATCCGCTGCGGCAGCCTTCGATCGTCGAGAACGCGCGGGTGTACTGGGCGGCGTGCCTGCTGGGCGCAGGCGAACGGGAAGCCGCCGACGCGCCGCTGCGCGCCGCCATCCACGAGAACCCGCAAATGAAGCCGCCCGACAGCCTGGTCTTTCCGGGACCCGTCGTGGAGCGCTTCCTGCAAGTGCGCGATTCGCTCGTGAACGAGATCCGCGCGGCCGAGCAGGCGCGCTTCAAACAGGCCCAGGAAGAAGCTCGACAGCGGAAGCAGGACCTCGATCGGGATCGCGACCGGCTGCGCCAGCTGGAGCTGCTCGCCACGCAAGAATCGGTCGTGGTGCGCAATCGGCGTGTGCTGTCGTTCGTGCCGTTCGGGGTCGGGCAAATTCAGAACCGCGAGGAGACGCTGGGCTACACCTTGATGGCCAGCCAGGTCATCGTCGGAGGGCTGAGCATCGCGGCGATCGCGATGCAAAGTAAGCTCGCGACCGAGGGCGAAAATCAAGCGCGCGACGGCAGGGTGGTCGACAACGCGGGGCTCATTTCAGGCTGGGGCGTCGTCAAGCGCGTGTCGGCTTGGACCTTCGTGGCCTTGGCGGTGGGCGGCGTCGTCCAAGCGCAGTTCGCCTACGTGCCCGAATTTCGCGAGACGCGCCAGCGACGTTTGCCGCCAGCCGTCACGCCCACGACGCGGCTTGGAGGCCGCGTCGACGTCACGTGGCTGCCGGCCATCAACGCGCAGGGCGGTGGCTTGGATATCGTCGGTCGTTTCTGACCGTCACCTGGGGCTAAGGGCGTCGCCCTTTAGCCGCGCTTTTCGTAGGCCGCGACGTAAAAGCCGGCCAGGCGCTTGAGCGGCGAGTCGCACAGGGCGTGCTCGGCGCTGCGAAAGAGCCTGCGCGCGAGCGGCTGCTTCATCAGCTTGGCGCTCGGGATCGTGATGCGTACGCCGCGCGCGCCCACGTAGACGCAGCCGGGCGGCGTGAGCGCTTTGGCGCGGGCCGGCGAATCGAAGCGCGTGTACACGTCGTGCTCGTTGGCGCTTTGGGCGATCTTGCCGGCCGGTCCAAGGCGCTTGAGCAAGCCGCGCAGGCTGAACGGGTTGTAGAACTCGGCCAACACCATGCCGCCCGGGCGCGTGACGCGCGCCATCTCGGCCAGAGCCTTCTCGATCTCGGGTACGTGCGCCAGCACCTTGAACGAGCAGGTGACATCGAAGGTATTGGCTTCGAATGGCAGCTCGGTCGCCGAACCGAGCGTGACGTCCAGGCCGCGCTCCTGCGCCTTGGCTAGCATGCCAGGAGAGAGGTCCACGCCGCGCGCCTGGCGAGCGAACTCGCGAATGCGCAGCAGGACCAGGCCGGTGCCGCAGCCCACCTCGAGCACGTCGCGCCCCTGACCGAAGCGCTTCACGTAGCCGGCTTCGAGCTCGTCGAGCAGCTCGTGATACCCGCCGGGGTCGTTCTTGCCGCGTTCGCGCTCGTAGTCAGCCGAGAAGGCGTCGTAGTACTCACGGTTGGCGTCGCGGCTGCCTGAAGCGTCCATACTGGGCGCGTCATTTCCCCCGTTTCGGAGGCGCTGGCAAGTGGCTGCGCTCAGCCGTCGTGCTCGGTTGGGTCCTGCAGCGCCTCGGCGTCGTCTCCGCTGGGGCTCTTGCGCAGCCGCGTGCCGTGCGCGTCACCAAGCGGAATCTTGCCTGGAGCCTCGATGTGACCGCTCAGCGCGCCGCACTGGGGACACACGGCCGCCGTCACAGGCGAGAGCGCGTGGAGGCCGCCGAGCAGGCGCGCGGGGTCGGTCAGCTCGATGAGGGTGGCATGTCCGCAATTGGGACAGCCGCCGTCATCGTCGCCGTCGCCGTCGCCGTCGTCGTCGTCGTCGTCGTCGGCTTGGTCGGTGCTGGCGCCGTTCTCCTGGCGCTGGGCGCTGGGCGCTGGGGCGGGGCGCGTCTGCTTGACGTTGCGGAAGTAGAAGCCGACGAGCTGCGCCACCACGGCCAGGCTGCACGCTACCAAGAACCAGGTCGAAGCGCGCTCTACGCGAATCGCGTAGATCATGGCGCAGGCGATGATGGCGATGCCGACCAAGTCGCGCGCGCGGCCGCTTTCGACGCGGCTGGTCCGACGCAAGAGACCGGGGCCACCGCCTGACAGCGAAGCCGCGCGCAGCACCAGTACCAACGCGACCGCGGTCGCCGCCAACTCCAAACTGGGAAGCTCGTCGAGCACGTTCCCCTTATAGTACCCTCGGGCCGCATGCGTGAGCGCTCTTCATCCCGCTCCGAACTCCGCATCATCGGCGTGGCCGAATACGTCGATTTTCCCGACTGGGGCGTGAAGAGCCTGCGCGCTCGCGTCGACACCGGCGCCCGCACCAGCGCGCTCCACGTCGAGAACGTGCGCCTGCTGGCCGGCTCACGCGTGCGCTTCGACGTGCGACTGCGCCGGGACGATCCGTCGGCGCGAGTGACGGTGGAGACGAAGCTGTCGCGGCGTGCCCCGGTGCGATCCAGCACAGGTCAGACCGAGGCGCGCTTGTTCGTCAAAGCCCATGTACGACTCGGCGGGCGCGAGCAGCAGATCGAGGTAGGGTTGGTGGACCGCCGGCACATGCTCTACCGCATGCTGCTCGGCCGTAGCGCTCTCGAGCGCAAGTTTCTGGTCGATGTCAGCCGTCGCTACGCGCTCGGCTCCGCTCAAGCACCCAAACCCAGCAAAGCGCGGCCACGCGCCGCAAGCCGATGAAACCCGGTGATCACCCCGAATTCTTTCGCTTCCCAGCGCCGGAGGGGCGCTCGCGGGAGAGCAGCATCGTGCTCACGCGCGACGGGCGTTTCTTTCACGACGGCGCGCCGGTGGAGCACGCGGGTATGCGCAAGGCCTTCGCGTCGTGGCTGCGCCGTCACCCCGACGACGACCGCCCCATCCTGAGCAACGGCTACGATTGGACCTACCTGACGGTCGAGGGCGCCGAGCGATTCGTGCAGTCGGCCCGGAGCAGGGCAGGGCGGCCCGAGCTCACGCTGCTCGACGGGAGCGAGCTGCCGCTCGACCCCAGCCAGCTGACTTGTGATGCCGAGGGCAAGCTGTGGCTACGGCTGCCCGAGGGCGAGCAGGCTTGTTTTACGCCCGCGGCGCAGCTCGAGCTCGCGCCCTGGCTCCGCGAGCAGGACGGCGCGATCGGCCTCGAAATCGAGGGTCTGTTCTCGCCGATTGCCGGCGCCGCGTCGCCCTGAGCCGGCCGGATCCCAACGGCAGCCGTTGTCGTGATAAGTCTCGGGGCTCCCCTATGCGAGTTCTGGTCGCCGACCGTCTTTCCGAAAGCAGCCTCGATGAAATGCGAACCCTCGGCGTGGAGGTCAGCTACGAGCCGGACCTCGAAGCGTCGGAGCTGCCGGGCCGGCTAGCGGGCATCAACGTGCTCGTGGTGCGCGGGACGGAGGTCAGCAAGGCCGCGTTCGAGGCAGGCAGCGCGCTGAACCTGGTGATCCGCGCGGGCGCCGGCGTGAAGAACATCGACGTTCCGACAGCGAGCGAGCGCGGCATCTACGTGGCCAACTGCCCGGGCAAGAACGCTTCCGCCGTGGCCGAGCTGACCTTCGCGCTGATTGGCAGCCTCGATCGCCGCATCCCCGACGGCGTGGCCAGCCTGCGCGCGGGCCGCTGGGAAAAGAACGAATACGCGCGCGCGGCTGGGCTGCGAGGCCGTTCGCTCGGCATCCTGGGCCTCGGTCACATCGGCCGCGCCGTGCTCAAAATCGCTCACGCCTACGAGCTTTCCTGCTTTGCCTGCAGCCGCTCGCTCACGGCAGCCAAGGCCGCCGAGCTGGGCGTGACGCGCGTATCCACGCCGGGCGAGCTGGCGAAGGTTTCGGACATTTTCAGCGTGCATTTGGACCTGACCGAGCGCACGCGCGGCATCGTCGATCGCAAGGTGCTGTCGCAGCTGAAGCAAGGCGCGTTCTTCATCAACACCGCCCGCCACGAGCTGGTCGACTACGATGCCCTCCAGGAGCTCATCCCCCAAAAGAGCTTGCGCGTGGGCCTCGACGTCTTGCCCAACGAGCCGACGACCCGCAGCTCGACCTACCGTCACCCTATCTTGGAGACGGGCTTGGTCTACGCGGTGCCGCACATCGGCGCGTCGACCGACGAGGCCCAAATTGCCATCGCCAACGAGACAGTGCGGATTTTGCGTAGCTTTTTGACGAAGGGCGAGGTGCCCAACGTCGTGAACATCGCGGAAAGCTCCTGGTCTCGCTACCAATTGGTGGTCCGCCACGTGGACCAAGTGGGGGCGCTGGCCAACGTGCTGGCGGTGCTCAAGCGCCACGGCATCAACGTCCAGGAGCTGGACAACACGGTCTTCGAGGGCGCCCGCGCCGCCTGCGCCAAAATCCGCCTCTCCAGCCGCCCCAGCGACGCTTGTTTGTCGGAAATCATGGCGTTTTCGGGCGAAGTCTTGCATGTTGATTTGGTGACGTTGCCCAATTTGGCGTAATCGTTAGGTATTCTGAGGCGCCGAGGGGTCAGGCCTCAGGGGTCACGGGTCAGGGGTGGGTGCCCGCTGGCGCGGGCCTCGGTTTGTCCAGCGCGAGCGGGCGCGAAGGGGACGTCTGGAAGGGGCTTCGGCAGCGCGAAAATCGCCCTCAAATCCCTTGCCCCTCCGCTGCCTGACCCCTGACCCCTGACCCCTCGGCCCCCAGTCGTTCAGTGCCTTGCGCAGGGTGTTCGCCTTGGCTACTATGCGCCCCACAAGTTTGGTGGATCCCTCGGACCCGCTCTTCTTAGAGGGTCCGTTTTTTTTTGCCCGCGCAACCCGTACCCGACCCAGTTTACCTCGCTCGCCCACACCGTTTCGCATGACCATCGCTCACGAAAAACTGCCAGGCCTCGACCGCGAGCGCGTGCTCGCCGCGGTGGAGCCTATTTTGGCGGCGCATCGGGTCGACGCGGTGGAGCTGGTGTTCAAGACCGATCGCAGCGGTTGGGTGCTCGAGGTGACGTTGGAGAAGATCGGCGAGCGCATGCCGGGCGCCGGTATCACGCTCGAGTTGTGCTCCGACATCTCGCGTGAGCTTTCGGCCGCGCTCGACGTCGCTGATTGCATCCCGCAGCGCTACCGGCTCGAGGTCGGCTCGCCTGGTGTGGAGCGCGCGCTCTACAGTCTGAGTGACTACGAGCGCTTCGCGGGCCAAGCCGCCAAGCTCAAGCTCAAGCAGCCCCGCAACAGCGAGTACACGGTAATTGGCGCGTTGCACGGGCTTTCGCCCGAAAAGCGCGTCGTCATTCAGTCCGAACGGGGGGAGCTCGTCGAGCTCTCGCTCGACGAAATCGACAACGGTCACTTGGTCTTCGATTGGAAGTCCGGTGGCTCCCGATCTGGTGGCGCGGGCGCGCGCCGCCCACACGGCCGCGAACAGCGGTCTGCACGGAGAAGGTAGAGATGGCAGCAGCATCAGCCGGTATGGCAGTGGATCTCGGTTCCATCGTGGAGCAGGTCGCCGCAGAGAAGGGCATCGAGAAGAAGGTCCTGATCGAGACGATGGAGGCGGCGATCCTCAAGGCTGCGCAGGCCGTGTTTGGCCCGACGCGTGAGCTGGAAGCGCGCTTCAACGAGGACAGCGGCAACATCGACCTGTTCCAGTACATGACCGTGGTCGAGGACGTGCAGCTGCCCGAGCGCGAGATCGACCTGGACACGGCCAAGGAGCATGGGCTCGAGGCCGAGCTGGGCGAAGAGCTGGGCTTCCAGGTGTTTTGGCACCCCCGCGACGCCGAGCGCGCGCGCCAGCAGGACAAAGAGTTCGGCGACGTGCTCGACATGAAGCAAGCGCGCAGCGCCTTCGGTCGTATCGCCGCTCAGACGGCCAAGCAGGTGCTGCTCTCGCGCGTACGCGACGCCGAGCGCGACATCATCTTCAACGAGTACAAGGACCGTCAGGGTCAGCTGATCCGCGGCATCGTGCGTCGCTTCGAGAAGGGTCACAACCTGATCGTCGACCTAGGCAAGACCGAGGGCGTGCTGCCCGCGCGCGAGCAGACACCGCGCGAGACGTACCGCCCGGGCGATCGCATCGTGGCCTTCGTGAAGAACATCGACCGTGAGTCACGGGGCCCGATGATCATCTTGAGCCGCCAGTCGCCCACCTTGGTCGACAAGCTGTTCGAGGCCGAAGTCCCCGAAATTTACGAGGGAATCGTCAAGATCGTGGGCGTGGCTCGTGAGCCCGGCTCGCGCAGCAAGATAGCCGTCACCACCCGCGACTCGGACGTCGATCCGGTCGGCGCGTGCGTCGGTATCAAGGGCTCGCGCGTGCAGGCCGTCGTGCAAGAGCTGCGCGGCGAGAAGATCGACATCGTGCCGTTCGACCCGGATCCGGCTCGCTACATCATCAACGCCATTCAGCCGGCCGAGGTGAACAAGGTCATCGTCGACGAGGCGGACCACCGCATGGAGCTGGTGGTGCCGGACGAGAAGCTCTCGCTGGCCATCGGCCGCAAGGGCCAGAACGTGCGCCTGGCCGCCCAGCTCACGGGCTGGAAGCTCGACATCATCAGCGACAGCAAGTTCCGCCAAATGGAGGACGAGGCGCTGGTGGTGCTGAAGGAGATCGACGGCGTGGACGAGAACCTCGCCAAGTCGATCTTCCGCCTGGGCTTCCGCGCCCTGGAAGAGATCTCGGAAGCCGCCGTCGAGGAGCTCGCACAAATCGAGGGCGTGGAGACCGAAGAGCGCGCCGCCGAGCTGAAGCGCGCCGCCGACTCGACCACCGAGCGTCTGCGTCGCGAGCGCATCCAGCGCGCGTCGTCGCAGGTCGAGCCGCTCACCGAGCGGGAGAAGCTGCGCTTCGTGCCGGGCGTTGGCCTGCGCACGCTGCAGCTGCTCGAAGAAGCCGGCTACCGCACGGTGCCGGACCTGGCCCGCGAGGACGCGGACCGCTTGGCCATTCGCACCGGCCTGGGCATCAAGAAGGCCCGTCAAATCCAGCAGGGCGCCGAGTACTTTTTGACCTCGGAAGCCCGCGAAATCGAAGAAACCCGCGCTCAGCTGGCGGCCGCTCGCGCGGCCCAAGCGGCAGCGCCTGGCCAGGCGTCGGAAGAGGCCTGACAGCTGACGGAGCAAGCCCACCCAGTGTCGTCGCTTCGGACGTGCGTCGGTTGCAGAGCCAGCGGGTCGCCGCAGGATCTGGTGCGCCTAGTCATCAGCGATGATGGCATGGTCGTGCCAGATCTGAGCGGCGGCGCGTTTGGCCGAGGCGCCTGGGTACACGCCCGTCCGGCTTGTTTGGCCGATGCGGTGCGAGGTGGCTTGAGCCGCGGCATGAAGACCAAAGTGACGACGACCCTGCCCGAGCTGCTCGGCACGCTGCGCGACGCAGCGTCGCGTCGCGCGCTGTCGCTGCTCCAAGCGGCTCAGCGCGCGCGCCTGGCAGCGGTCGGCACCATCGCGCTCGAGGAAGCCGAGCGTGACGATCGCGTGCAGCTTCTGGTGCTGGCTGGTGACGCCAAGGCTTCGGCCACGTTGTCACCGGTGCTGCGCCTGGGGCAACGCGGTCGCGTTCGCCTCTTCAAGACCAAAGCCGAGCTCGGCGCCGCGTTCAAGCGCGACGAGCTGGCGCTGGTTGGCATACTTTCCCCGGACCTCTCTCAAGAGGTCTCCCGCATGATTTCGGTGTCCGAGCTCGAAGAGCCCGGAAGAGCGCACAGACTGACGGAGGTTGGATGACGATTAAGCTGCGTGTGTACGAGGTGGCTCGTGATTTGGGCATGGACAACAAGAGCCTCGTGTCGCTCCTCCAGTCTGTGGGTGTGCCAGACGTGCGCAATCACATGAGCGCGATTGGGCCCGAGGTGGTCGATCGCGTGAAGCGGCACCTGGAAAAGGCCAAGAGTCCCAGCACGGTGGAAGAGCGCATTCGCCCGACCGTCGTGAAGCGTCGGGCGGCTGGTGGTGGCACCGGCGCTCGCACCGAAGCGTCGTCGCCCATGGCGTCGGCAGGCCCGCTCGAGACGGTGCGCGAGGAAGCTTCGGCTCCGTCGCATCCGCGCGTCGCGTCGCCTCCGCCCGCCCCGGCGGAAGCCAAGTCGCGTCCGGCAGCGGCTCCGGCGCCAGCGCCGCCCGAGGCGTCGCCCATCCTCATCTCTCCGCCGGTCGTGGCAGCTCCGCCGCCTCCGCCACCCGCGTCCGCGCCCGCCGCGGCTCCTCCGCCCGCGCCCGCTCCGGCTCCTGTGGTCGAGGCGGCTCCGCCCGCGCCCGCTCCGGTGGTCAAGTCGGAGCCGCGTCACGCGGTTCCGCCGGCTCCTCCGCCAGCGGCCGCAGTGCCTGCCGTCGTGGTACCGCCGCCCGCACCCGCTCCGGCGCCGGTCGCCGCGGCAGCGCCTGCACCTGCGCCAGCACCTGCACCTGCTCCGGCACCGGCACCGGCTGTGTCCGGGACAGGCGCGAATCCGACGCCGGACGCGCCGCGTCCTTCGACGGCGCCCAAGACCGGTATCGACGTTTGGGGCGGCCGCCCCGGCGTGCCGATGCCGCAGCGCACCGGTCCGCTGCCGCGCCGCGTGCAGTACGACGCCAAGGCCGGCACCGGCTTTGGTCAGCGCCCAGGTGGTCCTGGTGGTCCCGGTCGCCCCGGCGGCCCGCAGGGTAACTTCCGCGGTGGGCCGCAGCGCCCTGGCATGCGTGGTGGCCGTTTCGTCGGTCCGCCGCGCACCAAGACGCCCGGCAACATCCTGACGCAAGAGCGCTCGGCTCACAAAAAGGTCGTGCGCATCGAAGAGTCGGTCGGGCTGCAAGTCCTGGCCGGCAAGATGGGCATCAAGTCGACCGAGATGCTCATGAAGCTCATGCGCCTCGGCATGACCGGCGTGAACATCAACAGCACGCTCGACGCCGACACGGCCAAGATCGTCGCCAACGAGTTCGGCTGGGAAGTCGAAGACGTCGCGGTCAGCGAAGAAGATCAGATCAAGGCGGATCAGGGCCTGGAGGCCGAGGACGCAGCCGAGAAACTGCTGCGCCCGCCGGTCGTGACCGTGATGGGTCACGTCGATCACGGCAAGACCAGCCTGCTCGACCGCATCCGCAAGGCCAACGTGGTCAGCGGCGAGGCGGGCGGCATCACCCAGCACATGGGCGCCTACTCGGTGCAAACCTCGCAAGGCCTCATCACCTTCCTCGACACGCCCGGTCACGAGGCCTTCACGGCCATGCGTGCGCGCGGTGCCCGCACGACCGACGTGGTCGTGCTGGTGGTCGCGGCCGACGACGGCGTGATGCCGCAGACCCGTGAAGCCATCGACCACGCCAAGGCGGCGAACGTGCCGATCGTGGTCGCCATCAACAAGATGGACAAGCCCGAGGCCAATCCCGAGCGCGTGCGGCGTCAGCTGTCCGAGTCGGGCCTGGTGGCGGAAGAGTGGGGCGGCGACACGCTTTACGTCGAGGTCTCGGCTCAAACGGGCTTGGGCGTCGACAAGCTGCTCGAAACCCTGGCCCTGCAGGCCGAGGTGCTCGAGCTGCGCGCCAACCCCAACAAGCCGGCTTCCGGCGTGGTCGTCGAGGCCGAGCTCGATCGTGGCCGCGGCCCTGTTGCGACCATCCTGATTCAGGACGGCACCTTGAACCGCGGCGACGTCATCTTGGCGGGCGGCGCGCACGGCAAAGTCCGCGCGATGCACGACGCGATGGGCAATCAGCTCGAAAGCGCTGGTCCGTCCACGCCCGTGGTCGTCATCGGCTTGGCCGACGTGCCGAGCGCCGGCGACCCTGTTCACGTCTTGAATGACATGAAGAAGGCGCAGGAGATCGCCGACAGCCGCAAGACCAAGGTTCGCAAGAGCCTGGCCCCTGGCACCGGCGCCCGCGCGACCACGCTCGAGGACTTGGCCAAGGCCATGGCCGAGAACGAACAGGCCGAGCTGAAGCTGATCATCAAGGCAGACGTGCAGGGCTCGGTCGAAGCCGTGTCCGATTCGCTCACGCGCCTGACCACCGAAAAGGTGAAGGTGAGCGTCGTCCACGCTGCCGCAGGTGCCATCACCGAAGGCGACGTGAACCTGGCCGTCGCGGCTGGCGCCATCATCATCGGCTTCAACGTGCGCCCCGCCGGCAAGGCTGCAGCTCTCGCCCAAAAGGAAGAGGTGCAGATTCGCCACTACACGATCATCTACAACGTGGTCGATGAAGTGAAGGCGGCCATGGAAGGCCTGCTCGCGCCGACGATGGTCGAAAAGAACATCGGCAAGGCCGAGATTCGCCAAGTCTTCAAGACCAGCAAGGCCGGCGCCGTTGCCGGTTGCATGGTCATCGAAGGCGTCATCAAGCGCTCGGGCGGAGCACGCCTGCTTCGCGACGGCGCCGCCATCTGGACCGGCAAAATCGGCGGTCTCAAGCGCTTCAAGGACGACGCCAAGGACGTCAAGGAGGGCTTCGAGTGCGGTATCAGCCTCGACGGCTACTCCGAGTTCAAAGAAGGCGACATCATCGAGGCCTTCGAGGTCGAGGAAGTCAAGCAGACGCTGTAGACCTGTCCCATTGCATGGGCCAGGTCTCTCGCTCATCTTTCCTTCGGGAGCTCAGCTCCCGCGCTGGTCTGGTGGGCGGCACGCGCCGCCCACCTCAGCCGAAGTGAATTCGGCTGAGCCTCCCCCCACGCGCGCAACCCCCGACCTGAATGTTCATTGGAGTATTGCGGCTCGTGTTTCAAATTCCTGGAGCTACGTCGCTGAAGGATCGGCGACGGGTCGTGAAGAGCTTCAAGGACCGCGTGCGCGCGCGCTTTCCGGTTTCGATCGCCGAGGTAGGCGACCTGTCACGCTGGCAGGTCGCGACCTTGGGCGTAGCGGTCGTGTCGGGTGAAGCCGCGCGCTGCTCCGAGGTGCTGTCGGCGGTGTCGCGCGCTGCCGAGCAGGCGAACGACGCCGTGCTGGCGGACGTCGCGACCGAGATCGTGCCGTTCGGCGGCGGCGGCTCGGGCATCCGTGGCGGCATCGAACAGGCGCTGGAGCGCGCGCCGAGAGCGCTCGCATCCGACGACGACGATCAGGAGCAAGACTAACCATGCCGGGTCCCACCAACGACGGCCGGCGCACCAAGCGCGTCGCCGAGCTGATTCAGCGCCATTTTGCCGAGATTTTGCGGCGCGAGGTCGACGACCCACGGCTGGCCGCAGTCGTGGTCACGGGCGTCGAGATTTCCGACGATTTGATGATCGCCAAGATTGGCGTGCGCCTCTTGGTCGCCGACGACGATGAGCGTCAGCGCAAGAGCATCGTCGATCGCCTGCGCCGCGCCGCGCCGCGCCTGCGCCGAGTCATCACGCCACGCCTGGAGCTGAAGCGAGCCCCCGAGCTGCGCTTCCACTACGACGTGGGCCCCGACGCGCAGCAGCGTGTTTCCGAGCTGCTCCGCGAGGTAGACGCCGAGCGGGCTGCCGCCACGCCCGACGAGCCCGACGAAGCCTAGCGCGTGCGAGTCGCGAACTCGCGCGACAACGCCACGTTGCTGAGCAGGTCCGTGAAGGTCGGGTTTTCCGGCCCAGCCAGCGACTTTGCAGCGCAGCGTATGGCCTTGGTGTCGGGCGCCGACGTCAGAGGCAGCGCGTATTGCAAGAAGTTCTGCGCTAGGCACCTAGCGAAGACTTCGCCCGAGAGGGCCTTGGACAACCCAACCCCGCCCTTGACCGTGCCGCCGCCCACGGCGGCCGGCAACTCGACGGAGGTATCGATGGGCCTGCCTTCCGGATCTAGGCTGCGGAACCGCCCGACACCGTCGTATTCGTCCAGCGCCAGGCCGTAGGGATCGAACTCGACGTGGCAGCCGTCGCAGGGGGCCGTCGTCATACGCTGCTCGGCCATCTCGCGCTGGGAGGAGCCTGGCGGCAGCGGGTCGATCAGGTCGCCGGCCATGTCGGGGAAGGGTGGCGTCACGGCGCAGGCGAAGGCGTTGGCGACCCAGAGTCCGCGACCGACCACGGACGGCCCGTCCGGACGCGAGCGAGCGGTGAGCGAACCCGCGCGTGTCAGCAGCCCAGCGCGGTTCTCGGGCAGCTCGAGCTGGGCGAAGCCGTTCGCGTCGAGCCCGCTGGCTGGCAGCTCGACGCCGTAGACGTCGGCCAGCGAGGCGTCGACGTGCGCGGTGCGGGACGTCAACAGGCTCGAGACGGGCTGCGTCCAAAGAGTGTCCTGCAGAAACATCTTCAGCTCGTGGCTCATCGCGTTCCTCACGTCTCCGCTGAAGCCGGGGTAGATGGCGCCGTCGATGACGACGGTCGAGAGGCGCGGGAAGCCCATGTAGTTGCCGAGCGTGCGTTGCAGGTGCTGGCGGGCAGCGGGACTGAGGAGCATTCGCTCGACGTGAGGCGCGAGCTGGTCGGGCCCGCCCAAGTCGTGCGCGCTAGCGGCGTCGAGCAGGCCCTGGTCTGGCGGAGCGCCGGTCAAGAAGAACGCGAGCGCACTGGCCAGCTCGTCGTCGCTGAGCCGCACTTCGCCGGCTTGAGCCGCGGCGGCGGCGGGGCCGAACTCCGTGCGGTAGAGAAAATGAGGGGATTCGAGCACCGCGTAGACGCCGTACTCGGCGCCTTGCTCCGGCGGCGCGCCCAAGGCTTCGGCGCCGGACACGACCTTCTCGAGCGTTGCCTGCTCTTCGTCGGTTAGGGCGCGGCGAAACGCGCGCTGCGCGAACGTGTTCACGAAGTCGGTGACGCAAGCATAGTCTGCTGTGCACTGGGTGAGGGCGGCGAAGTTGTCGCGCACGTAGGCGCCAGCGTTCCGCGCCATGTGGTCGCCGATCAGAAACTGGCTGTCAGTGATGCTGAAGCCTTCGCGCGACGAGAACAGCGGTTGGAAGGACTCGTTCTCATAGTCGAGCTCCAGCTCGCGACCGATTACGGCTGCGCCTTCGGCTCCAAACAGCTGGATCAAGCTTGCGTTGAGCTCCCCGAACGACAGGCGCACGAGGCCTGCTGGGGCATTCACGCCCGCGGTCGAGCTGCATGCCTCTGATTCGTCGCCGCCGTAGGCCTCACCTCCGTTTCCGGCCAGCGCTGCTGCACCGCCAGCGCTGCTGCCACCATGGGAGCTGTTCTGGTTGGGGTTCCGGTTGGTGCTGCCGCAGGCAGCGAGTAGCAGCGCTCCGAGTGCGCAAAGACTGCGAGTGTTCATACAGGGTTGCTCCATAGACCCGGAATGGGCCCTGTGAAGCCGCTCGCGCTTTTGGCGAAGGCTTCGTCCGCGAGGGTGGCCATGACGTCGACGTTCGGCAAATAGGCCTGAGCGATGCTGAGCCAGACGTCGTTGTGCTTGCGCACCGCTCCCTCGAAGTTGAGGTACTGCCCGCCCTGCATGCCCAGCTTGCGACCGCCAAAGATGAGGCTGGGCAGGGGAGAACGGGCGTGGCTCGTGCTCGCCGTGTCCGTGACGAACGGGATGATCGTGTTGTCGAGCAGGCTTGCACCGAAGACGTCGCGGGTTTCTTTCAACGTCTTGAGAAACTCGGCGGTGCGTTGGTTGAACCAGGTGTGAACGTTGGCCAAGAACTCCACGGTGTCGCGGAGGGGCCCCGGCGCGGGCAGGGGATCCGGGGTGACTGAAACCTGATGGCTCAGCGGGTGATGGCGAAAGAATCTGTCCGGGTAGGCCGGGTGCATTCCGCCAAAGGCCACTTGATTCACTGACGACGCCCACATGAACGTGGCCACGCGCAGCACGTCACATTGGAACGCCGCGCGAATGATGCCCAAATGCAGGCTACCAAGCTCTGCCAAGCGCGCGCTCTCGTCGGCTTCCGCTTCGGCGTTGCCGTAGTAGAACTTGGAGCCGCTCGAGGCAGACAGCGCGGGGTCGGGCTCTTGGGGCAGGGCGCAGCTGCCCGAGCCGCCGCGCAGCTCGTCCGTGAGCTGCTGCTCGACCTTGCGGATGGCCTCGGCGTGGAAGTCGATTTTGTCGCTCTCGCCGGCGGGGGCGAGCTGCTTGATTCGTGCGAGCTCGCCCAGCGCGTAGTCGAGCACGCTCTTGCGGAGCTGCAGGGCTCGGATGAGCTCTTGCCGGTTGGTGTCGGTGGCGCCGCCGGGCATGAAGCCAGCGAACGTCTTGGCGTAGGCCTGGGCGGGGCTCAGCTCTGGCAGCAGCGGGATGTTCTCGGTGACGTCGCCGTTGCGAACGCTGGTCACCGTGCGCGTCGCGTACCCGTACGACAGGCATACCGACGACGTTTCTTTCGAATCCACCCGTGCGTCGCCGATGGCGTTGACGAATTTCACGGCAGAGTCGGCTCGGCTGAGCTCGGGGACGTGTTTTAGAAAGATTTGGTCGAACGACGGACCACCCGCGAGCGCGTCGTCAGCTTCTCCACCGTTGACGCGGGTGCCGGGGATTGGCGCACCAGTCGTGCGCAACACCACTCCGCCTTCCGAGCCACCGCTATTGCCGGTCGAGACCCCGTGGTCGGCGGTACCGAAGAGCACGATGGTGTCGTCGCGCAGGCCAGCGGTCTCGAACGGCTGTAGGATGGCTGACGGCGTGTAGTCGCGGCCGGCGCCCTGAGGGCGAAACAACGGCGCCACCGTCCCGACGGGCCAGAACAGCATCAAAAAGCGCGGCGGCGACCCCGCACCCTCCGCGCTAGCCTCTAGATTCGAGAGCAAGGTCGACAGCCCGAAGGCCCCACCCAGCGACGCCAGAAACGAGCGACGCCGAAACCGATAGGACGTCACCTCTCAAAAGTGGGCGCGTCTAGGCACGATAGATCAGAAATCGACCTACTTGCTCAGCCATGCCGTTGCTCTCGGGCTGCGCCGCGTCCGAAACGGGCTATAGCGTCTTGCTCACCGTCACAGGGTCACCCGTAAACGCCGGCACGCGCGCCCGCGACGCTGCGCCAATCATGCATGAGCGCGTCGTCGACGGTAGGTCGGCGCCCGACACCTGCACGCTGCGCGCGACACCGGAGTTGGCGAAGCTCACCACGACGCGCACGGGGCCGCCCCGCTCGCCACAGCTGCTGGCCGCCCGCGCAACCTGACCGAGCGCCGCCACCAGATCCGAACGGCTGGGGCGACCGTCGCTCGACGCGCTCGCGCGCGACGCTTTGCCTGCTCCGCCGAGCGCGGCTGGAACGGTCGCCGCGCTCGCGCCTTTCGCGCCAGCCAGCGGCAGGTCTGCGACCGAGACAGTTGGAATGCCCGGGCTCGACGAGAGCGTGGTCGGGGCGGCCGGCGCGGGTTCACAGGCGGGCGCGGGCGTAACCACCGCGGCGGCCGCGGGTGCGGTGATTGGCGGCATTTCCGCTGGAGAGCGAGCGTTGAGCGTGGCGTGGCCGAGCCACGCCAGCGCGAACGCGCCGAGGCCGACCAGAGCGAGCTCGATGGGGCGCCGCGGCTGCGCCTTGCTGGGGCTGGGCTCGACGTCCAAGGCCGTCGGCGCGACGCTGGGCACGGCTGGCTTTTCGAGCAGCTGGGGCGGGGTTTCGAACGGTACGCGCGCGGCGCGCGGCAGCGTGGGCTCTTCGAGCGGAGCCGCGAGCTGCGCCAGCGTCGGCAGTGGGGGAGTCTCGGTGAGCGTGATGCGCGTGCGCCGCAAGAGGCCCGACAGCTCGGGCGTGATCAACAGGGGCCGCCACTCGTGCATGCCCTTTTTCCAAACGACCGCGCCGCGCGCCATGCCTTGCCCGTAGAGCTTGGCAATCTCGTCGTCTCCCAGCTCGAGCTTCACGCTCCAGCGCTCTTGCAGCGTGGGGCGCTGGAGCTCGCCGCTCAGCGCGAGCGAGGTCTCGGGCGCGACGTCGCCGTCGGCGGGCGGGAGCAGCAACCCCACACGAGGCGCGGTGTCTCCTCGGCGCGGCTTCGGGGGCAGCGGCAAGAGGCGCCGAGGGCGCGGTGCACCACGTGGCTTGGGGAGGTTCGAAGCTTCGACGCGCAGCATGAGTCCTCGCTGACCGACGAGCTGTGGGCGACCATCAGCGGCCGCCGGCTACCCGACCTACGCCACATACCACGGCCCCTCATCCGGCAGTAACGGCACTCGCCGTCAGATCGACGCAAGTCTGCTCGATTATGTGGGCTGGAAACGGTTCCAGTCCGGGCGTAGCGCGCGGCGTGTTGCTTAGTTCTGGAACGCCCCGGCGTTGATCCATCCGTCGATGATCGCGATGTCGGCGTCGCTGAGGCACTCGTTGTTGTCGGCGCAACCTGCCGGCATGCGCGGTAACACGCAGGGCCTGGTGACCTCGGCTTTCACGACGCGCGCGATCAGGCTGGCGGCAGCCGAGCCGCGCTCTACCGGGACGGCTTGGTAGCAGAGGTCCGTGTCTAGAGGCGAGGTCAGGCGGGCGTACAAGGCCCCGGGGTCGGTTGCAGCCAGGTTGACGATGTCCTGCCGCTCACCCGAATGGCACTTGGAGCCGCAGTTGGCCTGGAGGATCGCCGCAACCTGCGTGAACGTCGGCGAACCTGGGGGGGCGCCCCCGTTGCCGAATCCAGCCCCACCGCCCGCACCGCCGGTGCCTGCAGTGCTCGTGGTGCCCGCGCTGCCCCCAACTGCGGGACCGGTCCCAGCCCCAGTGCCGCCCGACGAAGTACCGCCGGACGGGGCGCCGCCCGACGAGGCCCCCGCCGTACTGGGCGTACCGGCGCTCCCAACCGGCGGCTGCGCTGGGTCAGCGCCGCACGAGCAGGTGATCAGAAGTGACACAATGGCGGTGAAGGTCGGAGGCGTGACGAGGTCTGTCTTCATTCTGAGATCCAACTCAACAGGTGGTCCGGGACCCGGAATGCGGATCCACCGAACCGACGTGCGGATGAGTTTTTGTGCCGCCAACCTGGACGGCTGCGTAGTGATGCTTGAATGATCCGGTCGGGGCGTAGCGGTTGGCGCAGGCACGGGCGGCTCGGGCGCCGCGTGTAGCTTTATTGCCGATTTTAGATCGAAACTTGTCGGCTATCGGCACCTCTCCATTGCGGGTCACCACATGCTCGACGCGGGTTGCTACCCCGAGCGTTCGCGTGACCCCGGAGGCCAACCTATGCATCGAGCCCATCTACCGCTAACGTGCCGCCCCTTATTCACTGCGGCGCTCACTAGTCTCGCCGCATTGGCGGGATGCACCGGGACGCTAGACTCCCCGAGCGCTGCTGGCGGCATGGCAAGCACCACCCCCCCCGGGGGAGGGCAGGCTGGCACGACCGGACAGGGTGGTGGGGCGCCGATCAATCCGGATCCAGCTTGCGCCGGGACGGACTTGCCGGTCGCCAAGCGCATCGTGCGTCTGTCGTTCAACCAGCTGGCCAACTCCGTCGGCGCGCTCATCGACAGCGCCCTTGGCACCAAGATTTCGACGGACTTCGAGCTCCTGGACGCCGAGCATCGGGCGTTCCCTCCGCTGCAGAGCCCCCGCGAAGGCGCCTCGCTGACCGACCAGAGCTGGGGCGTCACCGACCAGATTGCCTCGAGCGTTGGCAAGTACGTCTTCGACAACTTTGCGACCGTCACCGGTTGTGGCGCCACCCCGACCGATGCTTGCGCCACCGAGTACCTGACGAAGTTCGCTCAGAAGGCGTACCGCCGGCCCCTCACGGCGGAAGAGCAAACGCGCGTGACCGCCCTCTACAGCACGGCGCTGAAGACCGACGCTGGCGCGACCGTCAACGAGGCGGTGCAATACAGCGTGTACGGCATCCTGAGCGCGCCGCAGTTCCTCTATCGCACGGAGATCGGCGGCGACTGGAAGGTGGACGGTGGGCTCACCGGTTACGAATTTGCCAGCGCGCTGTCCTACTTCTTGACGGACAGCCTGCCGGACGCCGAGCTGCTCGACGCGGCTGCGCAGAACAAGCTGGCCAACGCGGCCGACGTGGGCGTCCAGGTCGATCGGATTCTCAAGACCGAGGCCGCCCGCAAGAACTTCAGGGGTGCGATGATCTCGTACTTCTCGTACCCGAACCTCGAGACGCAGGTCATTCAGGACAATGCGTTCACGGGCGAGATGCGCCAGTCGATGTTCCACGAAGCCGAGCTCTTTCTGGACCACGCCTTGTGGGGTAGCGGCAAGCTGAGCGAGCTCTTGGTTTCGCGCAAAGGCTTCATCAACGCGACCCTGGCCCCGCTCTACGGTGTCCAGTTCCCGCCTCCCGGCGTCACCTTGGGCGCGGACATGTTTGCCCAGGTCGACCTCCCGGCAGAGCGCACCGGTATGCTGACGCAGGCCGGGTTCCTCGCCAACCGCTCGCGGCCGAACGGCACCTCGGTGGTGGGGCGTGGTCTCCTCGTGAAGGGAGCCTTCCTCTGCACCGAGACACCGCCGCCTCCTGCGTCGGTCGGCGCCGAGATCGATCGGATCGCGGCTGAGAACCCGGACGCCACCGAGCGTAAGCTGTCCGAGATTCGCGGCACTACGGCGCCGTGCAACGGCTGCCACGCCTCTTTCGACGCTTACGGTCTCGCCCTCGACACGTTCGACGTCCTCGGTCGCTTCCGCGCCATGGACGCGAAGGGTCGGCCCATCGATCCTTCCGTCACGTTGCCCCAGCAGATCGGCGGCCAAACCGCGAAGGACATCGTCGAGGTCGGCAAGATCTTGGCGGAAAATGGCTCCTTTGCCACGTGCATGGGCAAGAACCTAGTCAACTATTCCTACGCAGACGTGAGCGCGGGCGCGGCCGACATCGACGGCTGCGCCGCAAAGAAGATTGGAGAAGCGTTTGCGAGCTCCGATCAGTCGTTCTCGTCACTCGTGAAGGCCGTCGCGACCTCCGTTGCGTTCGGCAATCGTTCCAAGGGTCTCGAAGGAGTTGCTCAATGAGGTCGTATCGCTTCGCTCGCCGCGCGTTCCTGGCTGGAGTCGGGGGAGCCTTTGGGTTGAAGATCATGCTCCGCAACCTGGAGAGCATGGCGCAGGGCATGAGCTCGCCGCCGCGCTTCTTGATGACGCACTTCCCGGTCGGGACGCTGAAGGTGCGCTTCACCCCGGGCGGCTCGGGTGACACTTACACGCCTTCGCCCATCACCAAGCCCTTCGAAGACGCTGGCCTCCGTAAGGACATGACGATCTTCATGGGCTTCTCCGACGCGCACTTGCGGTGCCCCGGTGGTGGCGGTCACGAAGCGGGGACGCCCTTCACGACCACCGGTTGCAGCGCGCCTGGTACGCGCGACAACGACGGCGAGAACGACGACGGCGTCGCGGGCGGCCCGTCCTACGACCAGGTGTTCCTGAAGAACGTGCCGGACCTGGTCCGCCCGGGCGCCGGCTACGCCAACGCCATTTGCGACGCTCGCGTGGACTCGAACGAGACCTCGACGCAGTGCCTCTCGTACGGGTACACGACGCGGTCCATCGCGTCGGCCAACCCGGGTTGCAACATCACCGAGAACACGCCGCTGCTGCCGCAGCTCAGCCCGTCGCAGCTCTATGCGCAGCTCTTCGCCAATTTCATGCCGGGCGGCGGCACGCCGGACAATCAGGCGGCGGCGCTCAAAGCGCTGAAGATGCGCCGCAGTGTGCTCGATTTCTCGATGAAGGAGCTGGCCGAGCTGAAGAAGCTCTCGCCGGGCTCCGAGGCAGCAAAGATCGACATCCACACCGAGGCGATTCGCAAGGTAGAGCAGCAGCTCGCTGGGCAAATCACCAACGGCGGTGGTGGCCCAACTGGCATGGCGCCCCCGATGCCCGATCCCAGCCTCACGGGCAAGAAGGGCAACTCCAACTACTCGAGCAACACGAACGCGGACGACGCTCCGACTCACCAGAAGGTGGCGGAAGCGCACTCGGCGCTGCTGCTCGCCGCCTTCCAGCTCGATCTCATCCGCGTGGGAACGTTCCAGTTCTCGCCGGGCACGAACCACGTCTCGTTCAAGGGCATGTTCCCGAACGACCCGAATCGCATCGCCATGCACCACCCCGTGAGTCACGAAGGCGGCTTCCTCGGCTCCGCGGCGGGCGCCGATCCGTCGGGCCTCAGCGCGGATGACAAGAATCGCTATGAGTTCTTGGCCAACGTTTTCACTTGGTACAACGCGCGTATGGCCGACATCGTCAAGAAGTTCAAGATGGCGACCGACGGCTTCGGCAACAGCGTGCTCGACTACACGGTGATGCCCTACATTACCGAGGTGGGTCAATCGAACCACGCGCGCAACGCCAAGCCTGCCTTCCTGTTCGGTGGCACCAAGCTCGGGCTCAAGCACGGCACGTTCCAGAACTTTGCGGGGCAGGGTCGACCCCAGTCCGACCTGTTCCTGACCTGCGCGCAGGCTCTGCTGAAGAACGCCGACCCGAAGACCGTGCTGAAGGACGAGAAATTCCTGAAGGATAGCGCCCAAACGGCCACCATCCCGGGCCTCTGGGCGACGCCTTAGGGCTTCTAGGTACGAAGGTCCCTCCCGTCCGCTCGGTTCGGAGCCGCGCCGCATTCGGTCGTTGCTCCTACCGGGCGTACTTCAGTACACTTTGTCGTTCGAGCCTCGAGCTCCACGCGCCCTATTGGCGGGTGAGGCTCGGGCTTTGGACTGGCCCTAAGCTCGCAACCGCAAGTACCTCTTGGTCGTTCGCTCGATAGCCCACGGGCTACACGCTCAACGCAGCATTTTACGCGGGGTCGACGCCCTCGCGAACGCCGTGCGGGTCACGCTGGGGCCGCGGGGGCGCAATGTCGTCCTGGAGCGACCGGGCGAGGCCCCGCGCTTTACCAAGGACGGCGTCACGGTTGCGCTCGAGGTTGAGGTGGCCGACTCGCTCGAGAACGTCGGGGCAGAGCTCGTGCGTCAAGTCGCTTCCAAGACGGCGGCCGCGGCGGGTGACGGTACCACCACTGCCATCGTGCTCGCGCAGGCGCTGTGCCACGAGGGCATGAAGCTCGTCGCTGCAGGCCATCACGCCCTCGCGCTCAAGCGAGGCCTCGAGCAAGGACTGGTCGCAGCCAGGGCCGAGCTCTTGCGTATGAGCCGCCCTGTCGGCGAAGCAGACGAGATTCGCCGCGTCGCAGCCCTGTCTGCCAACGGGGACACTGCCATTGGCGAGCTGGTCGCCGCCGCGCTGGAGAAGGTGGGCAAGGACGGCGTCGTGAGTGTGATCGCCGGCGAGGGCGTCGAAACCACGACGGACGCCGTGCGGGGGCTGCAGTTCGAGCGCGGCTACCTTTCCCCCTATTTCATCACCGATCCCGAGCGCGTGGAGTGCGTGCTCGAAGACGCTTGGATCTTGGTGTGCGACCAAGCCATTCGCGGCGTCGAGCCTTTGGTGCCGATTCTGGAGGCGGTGCTCGAGTCGAAGAAGCCGCTCTTGGTGATCGCCGAGGATCTCGACGAACACGCCCTGGCGACGCTGGTCTTGAACAAGGCGCGGGGCACCTTGGCGTGCTGCGCGGTGAAGAGCCCCAGCCTCGGTGTCACGCGGCTCGAGCACCTTCGCGACCTGGCGGTCGTGACCGGAGCGACCATCGTGAGCAGCGAAACGGGCCTGACGCTACCGCGCTTGCGCCTCGAAGATCTGGGGCGCTGCACCCGAGTCGTGGTGCAGCCAGACGTCACCACACTCGTCGGTGGCGCGGGCGACGCGGATGCCACCAAGACGCGCGTCGCGATGCTCACCAAAGAGCTGCAGCGCCTGAAGGACGACAAGCGCTCCAGCAAGAACGACGTTACTGCGCTCGAGCAACGAGTACGTCGGCTGACGCAGGGCGTCGCAATCGTCAAAGTCGGCGGCCGCAGCCACAGCGAGCTCGAGGAACGCAAAGATCGCGTCGAGGACGCCCTGTGCGCGACGCAGGCAGCCATCGCCGAAGGCGTCGTGCCTGGCGGCGGGATTGCGCTACTTCGTTGTGAGCAAGCCCTAGACGCGTTGCGGGTGGGCGAGGGTGAGGGTGAGGGCGAACAGGCGCTCGGCGTCGCGATTTTGCGCCGCGCCTTGTCGGAGCCCCTGCGGCGCATCGCCCAGAACGCCGGTGAGGACGGCACCGTGGTGGTCGAGAAGGTGCGCGCCGGCACGGGCGCGTTCGGCTGGGACGCCGCGCGCCGTGAGTACTGCGACCTGCAGGCTGCGGGAGTCCTCGATGCCACGAAAGTCGTGCAGAGCGCCCTGGAGTGCGCGGTCAACGTCGTAGGCCTCATGCTCACGACACAGGCAATCTTGGTGCGTAAGTATCAGCAGCCGGTCAGCTTCACGCCGTACCGTCCAGACCTCTACGAAGACGACGACGACGATTACGCCTGAGCCGAGCGCCGGGCAGCGTCGTGCTTGCGTCGCCGCAACACCTGGGTCGCCAGGGCGGCGCCGAGCACGAGCGCCGGCGCGAGCGAGACATCGCGCGCGGGGCCCAAGCTACAGCCGCTGTCGGTAGCCGCCGGGGTGACCGCCGCGCTGCCAGCGGAGCCGCCACCTTCGAGCGCGACGTTGGCGCAGGTCGTGTAGATGGAACGAGGTGGTGCGTTCACCGCCGAACAGGCATCGGCGGTCACGTCGGCGTCCATCATCAGCTGACGCAGGCGCAGGGTGCAACCCGAGCATGCGGTGGCGGGGAGCGTGACATCCAAGCTCCAGTGTCGGGGCTCGGCCGTCGACGCCATTTCGGGCAGTGGCGGATTGCTGTGCGACAGGCGGCCGAGGATTTGAAAGTCTTGGTCGCCGCCTGCCGAGAACTCAACCAAGAAGCAGCCGGGGTGATCCACCGTCTCGAGCCACCGCACGTTGACGGCCTGCCCCGGCGCGTAGGTAGTCAACGGTTGTGCGGCGTCGAAGCCGACGCCGCAGGGCGACTCATCCTTGTACCCGTCCTGTTGGTCTCGGGGGGCGGGTTGGTCGAGTAGCGAGTGCGCGTGGACGCTGCCGGCGAAGGCGGTAGCCAGCGCGCAGACCAAAGCTGCGATCGGTAGCGAACGTGAGCGCATGACGGGTTGAACGCTAGCCGAGAAAGCCGCTGAGCTCACCCGGAAAGCGAGGATCACCGAAGCCGGGCAGGTCGAGGCCGAACAGGTTGGCGACGGACGTGAGCAGGTGGTTGTGCGGGTGTGTCGTGTCGGAGTACTCGCCAGTGGTGGCAAGCTGTAAGAATCGCCCCTTTTGGTGCGCTCCAGCGCCACCGGCGACGATGAAGGGCGCGTGAGTTTGCATGTGGCGGCCGGGGTCGCCGAACTCGCTCGCCCACAGGATGATGGTGTTGTCGTACGCGCTGCCAGAGCCTTCGGGGAGGGATTTCAGGCTTTGGATGAAGTACGCAACTTGGGAAGAGTACCAATGCTGGAGCTTGGACAAGTCGCGTACGCGCCGCGGGTCATCGGGCCGATACTGGTGTGCCACGTCATCGTGCATCTGCACGTCGCCGAGACCAATCCAAGGCATGGTCTGCCCGACGTCCAGGTTGAGGGTCACGCATTCGGTCAGCCCGCAGTTGAAGAGCTGCAGGCTGAAGTCCATGACCGTTCGCAGGTAGCCCTCGTCACCGAGGGTTACCTGCGGCAGACCGGGCGCAGCACAGTCAGCCTTCACGGGCCGTTTCAGGCGTTGCTCCAGCACGTGGAGCGCATCCAAATGGGCGTCGAGCTTGAGTCGCTCGGGCGCCGCGAGGCGAGAACGTAGGCGCCCCGCATCAGCTCGCAAGAAGGTGAGCACGGCCGAGTCAGCGTCGAGCTGCTCCTCGACCTTCACCGCCGCCGGGCCGACCCCGAACCAGTCTCGCAAGCTCTCGAGGAGATCATACTCGAATGGGATCTCTTCCCCCGCGTCGTCGTAACTGACCGACGTGAAGTTCAGCGGGTAGCCGAGGGGCTTGAAATAGAACGGCCTCGTCCCGAGGCCTTTGGCGATGACGTGGTCGAGCGAAGGACCGGTGGTGCGCAGCCCGTCGCCGAGGTCACGCGGCCGGCGACCAGTGATGCTTGCGACCTTGGCGGAGTCGTGTGACCCGAGCAGCGGCCAGTCTTCGTCTTGGTAGTTGCAGCTGAAGTCCAGACCTTCGACGATCAACAGCGAATCCTTGTGGGGCTCGAGCGGGCCCAACGAGGCGTCTGGATCGAAGTCGAGCACCCAATCTTTCTGCTGCGCTGGCCCGCCGTCAGCCGATCGCGGTCGCCACAGCTCGGGTGCGCAGCCGTGCGGGTTCCAGAGCAGCACGAAGCGCGGGGTCCCTACGTCGCTCGCGAAGGCGTCGCGGAGCAAGCTCTTGAAGTAGCCGGCGGCGCCCAAGCCCGCGAAGGTCGAGAGCAACGCTCGCCGGGACACGCTGGAGTGAGCCTGATAGCGTCGCATTCAGGGCTCCGCTCGCGAGGGGCCGCGTGGCACGGATGCCAGGTTGGTAACGAGCCTCAGCATCAGCTCCGAGACGATGAGGTCGTTCGTCTCGAAGGCCCTGGCTTCCGCCGAAAGGGCGTCCGCGTCGGCGTCGGACTCCTTTTGTCCAGATGTGAAGCGATACGCCTGGCGCACGAAGCACTCGTGAACGTGGGGACTTACCGCGAGCAGCGACGAGAGCGCGACCGCGTCGGCAACCTCCGGCACCGAGCTCTCGCCGTCCACTAGCGCGCCGCTCGAGTCTATCGCGGCGCCGTTTTCTACGTCGCGATAGACGCCGAGCGCGTCATAGTGCTCGAACGTGTAGCCCATTGGGTCGAACGCCTGATGGCAGCCCGAGCAGAGCGCGACCGAGGTGTGTTGCTCGTAGCGCGCCCGCGTGGTGGGCGTGGCGCTCGTGTCTGCCGCCGGCAACGGCGGAATCATGGCGGGCACGGGTGGGGGCTGAAGGCAGAGCAGCTTTCGCATCACCGCTACGCCGCGCAGGACAGGAGAGCTTGCCGCTTCGTGCGCGAGCGAGCCGAGAAAACCCGGCAAGGTGAGCACACCCGCGCGCGTGCGCGGATCGAGGTCGACGGCGCTGAACTCAGGCGCGCCGTCGATGAACAACGGGGAATCATCCGCGACGCCGTACATCCAGGCGTTGTTGCGCGAGACGTAGCCGCGAGGCAGCGTCAGCAATTCGTGGAACGAGGAGCTGCGCGCCCATTGCTGCAAAAATAGCGTTGTTTCGCGGTCGATG
>DATAKF010000402.1:0-17943 GCA_036261775.1 Polyangiaceae bacterium
GCCTGTTGTCTTTGGGCCCCTTCCTTTTGGAGCGCGCTCGGTCTCGTGCTCGCCGTGGGTGGCTGCTCGTCGGAGATAACGCTCGAGCCGCTGCCCGGCGTAGTGGGCCGCGAGATCATCGACCACAAGACCGCTCGACCCATCTTGGCCCGTAGCGACGTCATGGTGCCCGACACCAGCGCGCCCGGTTCGGACGGGGGTGCGGCAGGCGCACCTGCCGAGACGAGCTGCAAGCCAAACCAAACCGTGCTCAGCGGCCTCGTCACCAACGCCCGCGACCTGGGCGGTACGCCACTAGCGACGGGCGAGTCGGTCGCGTGCGGGGCCATCTACCGCGGCGCCCCGCTGCGCGTGTCCGAGACTGGCTGCGCCGAAGTCGCCGGCCTCGGTCTGCGCACCTTGATCGACCTGCGCATCGAGGGCGAGCGCACCGGGTCGCCGGACTCCGACTGCGTCGCCGCGACGCGGGTCTTCGCCCCTCTGCCGATACCCTATGGCTTGAGCGCGACGGACTACCTGAACGACCTGCACGCGACCGAGTCGATCGCGACCGTCTTCCACACCTTCGGCGATCCGGACGCTTACCCCATCTACTTCCATTGCACCTTCGGGCGCGACCGAACGGGCGTCGTGGGTGCTCTCCTGCTGCAGGCGCTCGGGGCAACACGCGAGGTGGTGATGGAAGAATACCTACTTTCTCGGCCCAATGTCGGGGCTTACCCCGACGCGCTGGACGCCGTTCTCGACGAGATCGCGCAGCAGGGCGGGGCCGAGGCAGTGCTGAAGAGCATTGGCATCACGGATGCCGAGCTGGACGTCATGCGCAGTCACGCCGTCGCGCTTGAATAGAATCTGCGGCACGCCTGTTGCTAAGCTCCGCGTTCATGCAAGCGGGATGGCTGGGATTTCGGCGACAACGTGAGAACCAGACGGCGCTTGCCCCTGACAACAGTGTCGCGGGGTTTCGAAACTGGCTGATGAGCGCGGTGGTGATTGCCAGCGCGGCGGCCTTGCTCGGCACGTCGGACGACAGCCCTCCCCTCAGCTACACGTCATACAGGTTCGAACGCTTGGCCATCGACGGCGGCTTCGCCGAGCTCACGCGCGATCAGCCTTCGGCGACTTTCTTCGTGACACTGCGCGCCGACGACCTGGGTCCCGATGGTGCGCCGTCGACCGACGAAGCCCAAGTGCTAGTGCAGGGCGACGTGACGGCGTCGGAGCTCGACGACCCGACGTTGCCGGCCAAGCTGATGATCACGCTCAGCTCGCCAGACACTTCGCAAAAGATCCTGCGCTCGACGGACGCTCACTTCGAGGAACCGCAGCAGGTGTTCTTCAGCGGCGACTGCGAAAATCCCAAGGGCGGCACGGCTTGCACGGCGCGTTTTCGAGTCGATGTCGTGCGCGCAGACGGCGGCGACAACGGCGGCAGCCTGCGCTTCGACTGGGCGTTCGACGCCACCGCTATCGGCAGGCTGAGCAACAGCGCCGACAAAGACAAGGAGCTAGGCCCGTTCGATCCCCCCTGGAGCGTCGAGATCAGCCAGTGATGAGGCGCAGCCCCGCACCCGGCAGCGCGCTCCTGCACCCCGTCACGCTGACGGCGCTCGTCACGCTGGCGCTGAACGATCACGTGCTGAAGCGCGTCTGCCCCGGCGTCGTGACGGGCAAGCTGTCCGACTTTGCTGGGGTGGTTCTCCTGCCGGTGTTCTTGCACGCGCTGGTCGAGCTGACAGCCGCGCACGTGCGACGAAAACCGCTCAGCGCCGCAGCCAGCGACCGTTGGCTGCTCCGCTGCGTGGTGGTGTCGCTGCTCGCCTTCGCGCTGCCTGAAGTCTCACCCGCTGCCGAGCTCGCCTACCGCTACGGCCTAGGCGGCGCGCGGTGGCCTTTTCGCGCTCTCGCGGCGTTGCTCACGGGCCACGCGCTGCCTCACGTGCACCCGGTGCGCGCTACGGCCGACGTGACGGACCTGCTGGCCGTGCCCATGGGCATGGTGGCCTACTGGCTGGCACGCGCGCGAGCGAACCCGCCCCCGGTAAGACGGGGGCCGACCGCAAGCGTGCTTCCTAACAGTGCGCCAGCGGCAAAGTAGGTGCCAGTGCTGGAGGCCGGCAAGATGTCGTACGTGCGCGCGTACGCATACGGCACTAGCTCGACCGACACGACGGCGTGCTGCTCGTCGAGCCGCCCGCCCGCTTGCAACTCGGAGAGCGGCCGGCCGTCGGCCATCGGATGGCCGGGGCTGATCTCCAGCCGAGCACCGCTCTGCAGCAAGAGACGCATCACACGGTGGTTTTGCACGGGCGTGCTGCCGGCTCGCACTATCGGCACTGCCACGATCGCGCCGTCGTCGACGCTATAGACAAGATCCCCCACGCGCAGCTCCGCAATGGCACGCTCTCCCTGCGGCGTGGCAATGGGCGTGTCAGGAGCGGCGCAGATCGGGCACATTTCCTGGCCCCACTGCCAGACGCCACCTTCACAGCGAATCGGCAGCTCGCAGCTGGTGCCGCATTGCAGGCCATCCTCGTCGCAGGGTGTACCTGCCTGGGGCGGCGGGTTCGGGCAGCCCGCTGCCGGCTTCACGCACGCCCACTCGGGCGGATCGATGGTCTGACAGATCGGGTACTCAGCTCCGTTTTTGCAGGGGCTGCACGAGCACACGCTGCCGTCCTCGTACCAACACGCGAGCCCTGCGGTGGAGCACGCCGTGCCAGCAGTAGGCTGCGCGGCTGAGCAGGCGGCGGGCAGCGGTGGAGCGGCGCAGCCATCGCCGGGCTCCGTGAGGCTCCACTTGCCTTGTTGGCAAACACCCGTGGTGCGGCAGTGGGGCCTGACGTCGTCGCCCCAGCTGCAGTCTGCGACGTTGAAACCCGAGCCCGTTCCCCCGCCGCCGGGCGACACGCAGTCGCTGCCGTCGTCGGGCGCAGCCGCGGGACAAGCCGATGTGCCGGCGCCCGGGGCCTTGCTCGAGCTACCGCCACACGCCGACACGCCAAGCAACAGCTGGAGGGCTACCAGGATACCGGTGCGCATGCCCCCAGCTTACTCTGAATCGGCCACTCACGGCCGTTCGCGGCTTTCGAGCTACGGCACCGCTACGCGTCAGCCGTGTCCCACTCGACCTGATAGCTGAGCCCCAGATTGACGATCCGCTGAATCAAGACCGGGTATTCGACGCCTTCGGCCAGCGCGCTTTGCGCGAAATCTTCGGCCCTTTGCAGGTCCGGATTCGGGTTGGCTTCGAGCACGTAGACTTTGCCGTCGGCCGCCAAGCGCAGGTCGATGCGGGCGTAGCCGCTCATCTTGAGCACCCGGTAGATGTTCGTGCACAGCTTGTTGATGTGCTCGGCGGTGCCGGGCGGCAGCTCGGCTGCGGCGGTGTCGATGTGATACTTCTTTTGATACGCCAGATCCCACTTCACCTTGCGGGTGGCGATGCGGGGAGCATTTTCGGGCAGCTGGTCGAGCATCATTTCCCAAACCGGAAACGCGTGCAGGCGGCGGTTGCCGACCACGCCCACGTATAGCTCGCGCCCTTCGATGTACTCTTCGGCGATCACGTCGACGCCGAAGGTCTCGTGCATGAAGGCCACGCGCTCGACGAGCTTCTCGTCGCTGGTCACCAAAGACGCCTGCGAGATACCGAGCGACGCCTCTTCGTACAGAGACTTCACCACCAGCGGGTAGCCAAGCTTGCGCGGCTTCTTCGATTTGCGGCCAAACGGAAAGACGGCGAAGCGCGGCACGCGGATGCGATGGAACGCCAGCAGCTGCTTCGAGATCGCTTTGTCGCGCGCCAGCAAGAGCCCGGTGGGGTTGCAGCCGGTGTAGCGCTTGCGCAAAAGCTCCAAGTAACTGACGACGTGCTGGTCGTACACGGCCACACCGTGAAAATGCACCAGCAAATTGAAGGCAATGTCCGGCTCTAGCTCGGAGAAGGCGCGGCGGATGGGACCCAAATCGCTGCCAACACCCAGGCGGTGCACTTCGTGCCCCAGCTCCTCGAGCCCCTTGATGACGTCCCACTCGGTGCGAAAGTCGGCCAGCTGCTTGTCCGACAAGCCCGTGATGTCGTCGGGCGGCACGAGGTCTTCGTGCATCAGGACGAGGACTTTGAGCTTCTTCCTCATCTGGGGAAGTGATGATGCCCGCGATTCAGATACTTGAGAGTCTGAGCCGCGACCAGGAGCATGGCATCTCGCTTCACGTGCGAGGCACCAGATGCCACCACCAAGCCGAGCTCTTCGGCGCGCTGGATGATTTCGGCGAGCACGCGATCCACCGCGTATTGATACTCGCCGGTCCAACGGGAGACCAATTTTCGGATCTCGCGTCGCTCCTTCCGTAAGAAGGACGCGGCGCTCCTCTCGCGTCGCTCGCCGCTCGGCTCCGAGAAAAGGCGTTTCAAATCGCGGTCGTAGGTCTCGCGCAGGGCGAGCCGGTAGCGCGCGCGCTTCTCGCGGTAGTACTCGCCCAGGGTCTTCTTCAATTCGCCGATGGGCTCGATGCGGTCACGCCGGCGTTTTTCCGGCTTTTTCCCCTCGATGTCCTGCATCAGCTCGTCCAAGTAGTTGAGCTTCTGTAAGGCCGGCCAGCCGCGGTACCGGCTGCGCCATCGCGAGCGCGGGTCGAGCCACACCGCGAACGTCTCCGCGAAGTCTTCGGCCGGGTGGCTCTGGGCGTACCAAAGCTCCAGATGCCGGACGAAGCGCTTGCTGTAGGGCTTGGGTTGGTAGTGGCTGACGTAGTCGCTGTCGAAGCGACCGAACACGTCGCGCCAGTCGCCGCGGCCGTGCAGCGCGTAGGCGTTGTCCAGCGCGTGCGCAGTCTCGTGCCGCATCAGCTGCATGCAAGCCCGCTCGGTGCCACCCTCGACCTCGTGCATCTGTCGCTGCTCCAGCTCCATCAAGCGCGGGTGCGCCAGGTAGAACGGGATGGCAAAGCCGGGAATGCCGTCGGGAGAGAACCACTCGGTCGACAGCCAGACGTGCGGTCGAAACACGATGCCGCGCTGCTTCAGCTCGGCGTTGATCCGCTCCGCGCGTGCATGCAGCTCGGTGCCCGCGATGGTGAGCTTGAGATCGCACAGCCGCACCTTGAGCAGCTCGGCGTCCGAAAGCTCCGACCAGTCGCGTACACCTAGACGTTTGCGAGGGGCGCGCTGAGCTCGCTTCGTTTTCGGACGGGGACGGAGCACGGTGGCTAGTCGTCATTGAGCCACAACCGTGGCCCGCCACAAGCGTGGATTCACCGCTGCCCTGCCGCTGGCTGCCCGGGTCAATTTGCCCGGGCAGCAACGCCACGGATGCCGTCGCTACTGCGGAGCGCCGGCCGCGACCCAGTCCGAAACGACCTTGATCTGCATCTCAGTGAGGCACGGCGGATTGTTGCCTCCCTCACCGCAGTGGTCGGGCATCCGCGCGATCTGCTCCATGCCGCCGCCGGCCTTGGAGCACATGGTGCTGCCCTTCAGGACGCGGACCAGCAGGCTCTGATCCGGCATGCCCTTGTTGACGAGCGCGTCACCGGGACAATGCGGAATGTCGTTGGGGATGGGCGAGGTGAGGCGCATGTACAAGCCATCGGCTGTCGTGAAGTCCATCTGCATGCTCGCCGCGTCGTGGCACTTCCCGCCCTTGCAGCTCATGGCCAGCAGGGATTGGACGGGGCCAAAGGCCGCGGCGGAGCCGCCGCCACCGCCCGAGCCGCTGCTGCCGCCGCCCGAGCCACCACTACCGCCACTGCCAGCGCTACCGCCGCCCACGCCGCCGGAGCCAGCCGCCGTGGCGGTGCCCGCGGTACCGGTCGTGCCCGCCGTCGTGCTGGTGCCGGCAGTGGTGGTGGTGCCAGCCATGCCAGCGCCACTGCCGCCTTGGCTCGCGCTGCCCCCCGCTCCGCTCATTGGCAGCGTGGAGGTGCCGGCCGTGCCGGTGGTGGACGCGGCGTCGTCACCGCAATTGATCGCGAAGAGCGAGAGGCCCGCCGTTGCAAGGATGAAGGGACCGGTGAACGACCGCGAGGGTTTGGATGACGTACGCATGTAGGGTTCCTGGGAAGGGGGACGGATCTCGTCGAACACTCAGTGTCCAACTGGACGTGCTTCGGACCAGATCAATGGCAGCAAATCGACGAACTAATCTGCAAATTCCTCACATTGCAGCCAAAACACCTGACTAAGCCCCTGGGGTGGCGCTCTCAGCGCATAGTTGAATGCTCGCGCGAATCACGCTGGGTGCCGAGTACAGCCAAATTCGCCTCGTGCGTCAGAGTCTGGAGCTAGTGAAGCCCGGGACGCCCGAGCTCGACTTCGCAACCGGTGTCCTGCGCGGACGCGCTGCGCGGGCTCGCGTCCAACAGAAGTCGACTTCGGCCTCGCCGAGTGGCTCGAGCTCGAAGGGGACGGCACCTACGCGGTCGAATGCGCGCCGGGGCAAGCGGTTCAGCTTGATAGGCGATCGCCCGGCAGAAATGTGACACCCGGGTTTGACGATGTAGGCGGCGTGTGTGGCGCGGCCACTTACGTGTACGCACCAATTTTTTGCTCGCAGCCGATTGAAGCATGCCAAGCGGTGCGAGGCGCATACATTGCCGATGATGGCGCGCGCGTTCCCGGCAAGCTCGGTAGTTTGGGGTTTGGGTCTGCTGCTCTTGGGCTGCGGTGGCGGCAAAGGCAGTGAGGTCGACGGCAGCGCGGTGAATTCGGGCCAAGGCGCGAGCAGCGCCACCGGCTCGGGTGCCGACGGTTCCGGTGCCGAGACCGGCAACAACCAGAATCACGGCGGCGCGACCGGACAAGGCGCAGCCAACGGCAGCGGCGGCCGGATCATCTTGGACGTGGGCGGAAGCAACGGAAACAGCGGTGGGAGCGCCCAAAACGGCGGCGACGGCACGCCCGAGCTGTGCGACGGCGTCGACAACGACGGAAACGGCATCATCGACGACGTGGACGCCGGTCACGACGGCGTGTGCGACTGCCTCAACATCGCGACGATTGGCCACATTGGGCCCTGGAGCAACGGCGGCGACGTCTTCAAGACGTGGCTCAACGCGCGCAGCCCGCTCGGCGCCGTGGCGCTCGCCGACGACGAGCTCACCGCCGACAACTTGAAGAAGTTTCAGATCATCGTCGTGCTCCACGCCGACACCACCACCATCGAGAACAACGGCGTCACCGCGCCCGCGCATCACGCCTTCTCCGAGAACGAGACCGCCGTGTTCGACGCTTGGGTGCGCGGCGGCGGCGGCGGCGTGATGACGACCATCGGCTACACCGGCAACGAAGCCAACGAAGTCGTGAACGTGAACAAGCTGCTAGCGCCTCTCGGCATGGGCTACAGCACGACCAAGCTGGATCTCAGCGGGGACGTGAGCAACTGGCTCACACACCCGGTCAGCGATGGCGTCACCAACATCCACACCAACAACGGTGTCGAGCCCGACGGCCCCATGGGCATGACCGTCGCACACGGTAGCGGCGACGAGATCGCCCTACAAGTAGCCCAGGTCGATCACGGCCGCGTCGCCGTCTGGGGCGACGAATGGGTCACCTACGACAGCGAGTGGGCCGACGTCGACGGCCAACAAGTCGAGCATTTTTGGCTGAATTTGTTGAAATGGCTCAGCCCGCCCACGCAGTGCCAAGTGCCGATTCCGGTGCGCGTGAAGTAACGCGCGGGCCCTCACTCGCAGACGAGCTTGTCCATGTTGCACGACTGATCGGTGGGGCACTGCGCGTCGTCGGTGCAGGAGATGATGCCGGTGTCGACCTCACGCTCGACGCCAGAAGAGATCTCGAACTTCACGTCGGGCTGCTCTGACGCCGCGCCGGCGGCGGTGCGGGTGAGCACGATGGTGGGGTAGCCGGCCAGGCCAAGGTCGATCAGCGCGGTCACGAGTGAAGCGGGGATTTCGAAGCTGCCGGTGTCGGGTATGTCACAGTCGACTTCACCCTTTTTGCCGCCGTGATGCGAGACGTCGAGCTTGATCAGGATGCGCGTCTGGTCGGGTTCAGCTGGCGGCTCCCAGGTGAGCTCCAGCGCTTGCTCTCGCCGTACAGGAAACTCGGTGTTGGTCACGATGAGCGGCGCGACGCAGGAGGCCGAAGCGTGGAAGCCGTCGGCGCTGAGCGTGACTTCGTCGCCTTCGACGCAAGGAGGGTGCGGCAGAGACGCGCTCTGGTAGGCAAAGCTGGGCGGAAACGGCTCCATCGAGGCCGCGCTGCCGACGAGACCATCGACCTGCAACACGCCGACATTTTGCGGCTTGGGATACGCCGCGCAGGTCTCATCGGCTACGCACACGGCGTCGCCGCCGCAGGCTTCGCTGCAAAACGGCAAGCTTGGCTTCAGCAGCTGACAGCCCGCCGCTTCGAGCGCGACAGCGAGTGGAAACGCTTCGGGCACGGGGCCGTCGTACACCGAGCCGCCAGCCACGCTGAACGCTTTCGCGCCAGTAGCGGCGTTGGCCTCCTTGAGGCGAAGCGTGATGGTGCCGGTCAAGGGTGCTGAAGCCACGCCCGCAGCGCCCGCGGCGCCCGTTTCACCAGCCACGCCCTTGTCCCCCGCCGACCCAGCCGTGCTGGTTTCGCCAGCCGCGCCCGCACCGCCGGCGCCTTCTGGGGTTGCGCTCTCCGACGACGAACAGCCTGCCGCGAGCGACGTGGCCAGCAACACGCGAATCAGCTGATTTTTCATGGTGTGAGCGCGAAGCAGTAGAAGCCGCCGTAACCGCCGAGCGCACCAACCGTGCCCGGTGTGCCTTGCTGGGCGCCGGGCGGCGTGGCGCCAGGCGCGCAGCCGCCTTCGTTGAGCGCGTAGATCCAGTTGATGAACTGCACGCGGGGCCAGGTAACTCCGCAGCGCGGCTTGCCACCGTTCGACTCCTTGCTAGTCCAGTCCTGGCAGGTGTCGGACAAGTTCATGCCGTTCAGCACACCCATGGTGGTGCTGCCGGTCATGAAATTGTGATTGTCGATTTCGCCGGTGCCGTCCGGATCGTGATTAGGCACGCCGTCCTCGTTCGGCAAATCATCGGCGATGATCGGATCGGCGCCTTCGGGGCGCGCCTTCAACAGGCCCGCCTTGTTCATGGTCAAAAGCCGTCCGCGCCGGTCGTACCAAGGGCCTTCACCCACGCGATCGATGGCGTTGACGGGCTCGCCGTCGGGACCTTTGGTGACACTCAAGAAGGCGCGCCAGGTCTTGCCGTTGCCAGGCATGGAGGTCTCGGCGATCGTGCGGCAGATTTCATCGGCGCCCTCGAGCCCGGTGGCTTTGCCAAACCGCAAGTCACCGCCGAAACCGTCTTGATTGCCCGAGAGCTTGCGCAGCGCAGCTTGGCTGGTCGCAAAGAAGCTGAAGTGCGGCGCATCGCCGCCTGCGCCGGTGCTACCGGCTTGAGCCGACGAGCCGCCGCTGCCGCCATCACTGCTGCCGCCGGCCTGACCAGACGAGCTGGTGCCTGCGTTGGCGTTGGAACCAGCGGTGCCGTTGCCGCTCCCACTCGTGGAGGTGCTGCCGCTCGTGCTGGCCGAGCCGCTGGTGCCCGTGGTGCCGCCCTGCGTACCGTTGGAAGACTCCTTCGGCGACTCGGAGTCACTGCAACCAGATAGAGCGATCGCTCCGTACAGCACCGACGCCAAGCAGGCCCCACCCGCAATTCGAATAAGCATGCAGTAGAAAGGGTAACATCACGCGCTGGTCTTCGAACGCGCACATTGCTGTCGAATTCATGCCGTCCACATCAACTTTTTGCGTTGGCTCCGGAAGCCGCGGGTACACTGGCTCGTAGTGACACGCTCGACGAACGCATTCAGTTGCCTGCTCGTGCTCTGCGGCGTCGCTTGCGGTGGCAACGCAGTCGGCAGCAAGCCGGAGCCCAAGCCCGCGACGACTGCGCCCGTGCACAACCCCGAGCCTCAGCCCGGTACGGCAGGCACGAGCTCCACGCCGCCATCACCGACTGAAGGCGGCACAGCAGCGACCCTGCCAGATCCCATCTGCAACGGACCGCAGCCTGTGTGCGTGCAAGACTGCACCTCGCTCGACCGCGCGATCGCCGAATGCGTCGCCGACGAGCAGTACCTGTGCCCCAATGGTTGGCTCGATCTCGATTCGTGCCCGAAGGACGCCTGCGCTCGCCGCTCACGCAACTGTTGCTCGCCCAACGGGCAAACCGAGGTTCCCGAATGCGCGGACGACGGCACGATCGGGGAGTGCCCTGCAGGGTTCGAGCAAGCTAGCCCCTGCCTGCCCCAAGGCTTCGATATCGAGAGCTGCGACGACCTCGCCGACGGTAGCGCCTGCTCGTCCGAGGAGCAGATTTGCATCAAAGACCGCTGCGGCCGCAATTGCCGTTGCGAGGCCGATTTGGCGGGCAAACTAGCGTGGCGCTGCCGCGTCAACGCTTGCTGAGCCGCTGAGCGCCTTGCACAGCGGGCAGGCGCTGGGCGCATGGGCAACGTCGCGCCGGTGCAAGTCGAGCACCGCGCGTGAAATGGTCGCAAGCTCACGCCGCACTTCGCGCCTTTCACCCTTGATACGCGCGATCTTCATCGAGTCGTAGGCAGTCGTCTGGTGGCGCATCCAAGCGATCACGGCGGACTCGGCTCGGCGCTCGATCGGGATGCGCTTGGTGCGCGCCACCGTGCCGCTGCCAACGGGCGTGGCGTGCGCGGTGACTTGGCGCGCCATGCTGCGAGCCATGGCCTCGAACCGCGGCGCGAAGCGCAAGAAATTCAAGATCTCGACCTCGAACGAGACCACGTACGTCGCCTGCTCGTGCTCGCGACGCGCGGTGGCTGAAGCGCGCTTCTTGGCGTACGCCTCGGTGCTGCGCTCGGCGTCCAACGCCTGCTTGGCAGCCTCGATGTTCTCCCGCGGCGCCCATAGCCCTTTCGAGAACGCTTTGCGCCCGCGCTTCTCGATGATGGCCCATGACGGGCCAAGCGACTTCACTCGCCGAGTCAGCCCCGCGTCACCCGGAGGTAAGCATCCCCAACCAACCGGTGCGCGCAGCTTGGAGCCGTCTGGCGCGACAAATACGGTGGGCTCCGAGGTGGGGGCTAGCGTGAGAGCTTCGTTCGGCACGGCCGCCCGTTTAACCCGCAGCCGATGTTTCGTCGAGCGACGCTTTCCAAGCCGCTGACAGATAGTGATCTTGGCTTACGAAGCGCGGTAGCTGCGCGCGCGTGCGCCGATCATCTGACGACTGTTGCGAGTGTGTTGCGCGTATACCGTTACGGAGAACGCGAGCACGCTCGCGTGCGAGCTGGAACGCGCTCAACCATAAGATCACGATCAGCCACGGAGGCCCAGAGTGAGAAAACTCGGCGAGGCCGAGCGCGCGCTTGGGTCCAGGTCACGAGATACGCGACGCTTTTGGGCAGGGCACGGAGGAGACCAAGACATGTTCAGCACGAGTCGTTACAGGTCGGCCGCTATTTGTACATTGATGATCGCCTGCGGCGAAGGCACGTCGGGGACGCCGAGCGCGCCCAACGGAACGAGCGGCGCAACCGCTCTGGGCGGCGCAGCGAGCGGCGCTGGTGGCAGCAGTAGTGCCTTGGCAGGAGCTACTGGCATCGCCACCGCTGGCAACGCCTTCGCTGGAGCGCCTGCGCAAGCCGGGGCGAGCGGCGGCGTGTCCCTCGGTGGCGGCGGAGCGACGAGCACCAGCGGGGGGGCGGGCGGCTCCAGCAACAGCGGCGGCTCGAGCAACACCGGCAGCGGCGGAGGAAATGCTGGCGGGCTCGGCAACGCAGGCGGTGGTGGTGCTGCTGCGGGCGCTGCCGGCTCCGGCAGCACCATGGTGCCTGGAGAAACGAAACCGACCGTAACGGCGCCCGCCAGCAGCAAGGTCGCGCGCGACTACTTCGTGCTCGGCGAAGCGCGCCTGCTCAACAACAACTGGGGTGCCCAGGCGCTGGGCTGCAACGCCTCCTACGAAATCTTCGTGAACGCCGACAAGACCTTCGGTTGGAAGTGGGACCGAGCGTCCACGAAGTGCGGCGGCGACAAGTCGAAGCCCGACTATCCAGAGGTGGAGTTCGGGATGCATGCGTTTGGGGTGAGCCAGCAGCTCATCACCAGCCCGGACTATTCTTCGACGACCGTTTTGCCGATCCAGGTGAAGGACGTCACGAGCGCGAGCGTCAAAATCGAGGGGCTTAGCATCGCGACGACGGCGGACGCGAACTGGAACATGAACTTCGAGATGTGGTTCAGCGAGCAGCACCCGGCGACCGGCACGCACACCACCGCGTACGGCGAAACCATGAACTGGTTCGGCTGGAGCAGCGACCAGTACAACTGGAACGGCGTGCTGGGCAGCCTCGAAGCCGGGCAGAGCTACGATCTCTTTCACACCGACGACCACTGGCCGGCAGGGCAAGCGCAGCAGTGGAAGTACCGCCAGTACCGCTTGAAGAGCTCGACCCGGCAGTTCAACGGCACCGTAGACGTCAAGAAGATCCTCGAGCGCCTGGTCAGTGAAGGCTGGCCGAGCAGTCTTTGGATCTCGCGCTTCGAAGTCGGCACCGAGCTCGACGACGGCAGCGCAGGCACGGTGACCATCAAAAAGATCACCTTCGAGGTGAACGGCCAGCAGCGAGCGACGCAAGTCCAGTAGGCGTTCACTAGGACCTCGAGCGACCCGGCCTTTGCTCGGCGGTGCGGCGTTTTCGCGAGCGTGGCCGCTATTCCGTCGCGCCGAGCTTTCGGGCTAATGTTGTCGGCTTCGTTCGCCACACGAAAGACTTCATGGAACCGACGCAGCCCCTCGACCCGTCCGAGCTCCCGAACGCCCCCGAGACCCGCCAAGCGCTAGGTCAACGCCTGCAAGGGCGCGCCCGCGAGACGCTGCAGCGCGGAGAGCTGCTGTCCGCGATGCTGTTCGCGTCCGACGCGCTGATGCTGTTCCCGAACGAGCGTTCGTATTTGGATCTGGCGGACGAGGTGGCGCTGGCATCGCCTGATCCGCTGTCGACGGTGCCCGTTGCCACGGGCGCCGTGCACGTCGCCACGGCGGCCGTCCGAGCGCGCATCTTGATGATGCAAAAGCGCCTGCCCGAGGCCATCGACCTTTTGTGTCAGGTCATCAACGTTGCGCCGGAGCTGGGTTACCTGCCTTGGCTGACGCGCTGGTGTCAGCCTGAGGTCATCACGCGGCTCGGCTGGGATTTGTTCGCCAAGCACGTCGTGCGGACCGTACTGCGAGCAGGCATTCAGGTGCCGCCCCAGCCCGACGCCGACGATCCGCGGCTGGTGAACGTGCGCGCTGGCGCAGACCTGTTCGCGGCGCTGCGCGCTGCTTACCCGAACGAGGCGGTGCTGTACTTCGGTGAAGCCCTGCTGCGCCGCCGGTTGGGCGATCCCAACGCCACCGTGGCAGTCGCGCTCGAAGGCGTGCGGCGCTTTCCGCAAGACTGGAAGGTGCAAACCGCAGCGGCCAACGCCTTCCGCCAAGCCGGACGCCCGCAAGACGCCGAGCAGCACGCGCGCCAAGCCCTCGCCATCGATCCCAAAGACAACTCACCGCTCTTCGATTTGGGTTGGGCGTACATGGACGCCAAGCAGTACGACCGCGCCACGCACGTGTTTCACGAGCTGCTGTCGCGCGAGCCCGACTACGACGACGCCAAGCCGTCGTTTCACTATGCACGCTTCCGTGGCTACAACACGCCCGAAGATCGCACGGCGCTGTTCGTGCTGCGCGAGCGCGAGTGGTGGAGTCAGCTGACGCGGCAGCTTTGTGAAGAGCTGGAGCCGATGCAGGTCTACTACACGTTCCTGCAAGGGCCGGGCGACGCCGCCGCCAAAGCCGCGCGCTCCTACACGCGCGAGCTGGCGCAGGTCATCCGTTGCTGTGGCCAGGGCCTCGAATGCAGCATCTCGCTCGAGAGCAAGTACCTGGAGTCACCCAGCGTTCACTTGGCGTTCGACATGGCCATGCGCGCCATGGGTGCTCGCGGCACGCTCGACATCAAGGTCGAGGAGGTGCAACAGCCGGATCCGCGCGCCGACAAGGCGCAGGTGCAGTACCGGCTGTGGAGCTACCAAGGCACCACGCCCAGCCGTGTTTACGGGGCTGCCGATCCGCGCGCGCAGCAGGTCATCGCCGCCATTGCGCAGCAGCTGTACCGGCAAGAAGTGTGGGACGAAGCGGCGCGCAACGTGGCGCAGCAATGGGGCGCGGCGTGGCTGCACGGCTTTTTGGCCGTCATGACCGATCCGCCGCCGCCGCCGCCGGACTCCGGCTTCGAGACCTTTTACTGGATGTACCGCTGCCAAGTCGCAACCGCCTTGGTGCTTTCGCACTTGGGGCCTTGGGAGAGTGGGCCTGGGCGCGGCGCGTTGTCGTCGCTCGTGTTCGGTCCGTCCGACTGGACCAGCAGCGCGGCCATCATCGCGCTCGGCTTTCGCGCCAAAGAGAACCCGGCGCTGCGCCCCGAGATCGAGCAGCTGTTCGGCTGGCTCAAGAGCCAAGCGCCCGCGCGCGGCTACACCGATTGGGAGCACGTGCTGGCGTACGTTTGGCTCGGCTTGGGCCAGCACCCGGACGCGACCAAGGCCGGTCTCGAAGCGTGGATCGAGCAGCTCGACGAAGATCTTTCCAAGAGCAACCGCGTCAAGCCGCCCACGCGCCGCTACGGCGGCATGACGCTCGAGGAGTACGCGGAGTTCTCGCAAGAGCGCGACCGCATCATGGGCAACATCGGACACCAAGGCGTGGGAGCCGTGGCCGGCGCCATGTTGGGGTCGACGCCGCCCGAGCTGGTGCAGCTGCTGCAGCGCTTCAATCGGCCGCTGCAGAACGCCAACGGCAACTTGAACCTGTACGTGCCCGAGTGGCAAGAAGCCCTCAACGCCAATAGCGAGCTGCACGAGCGCTTCATCGAGCTGCAGGAGCTGCAGACGTTCGCCAAAATGGGCGTCAACGCCGAAGAAAAGGCCGCGCTCGATCAGATCAAAGACGGCAACATGGACATGCACCTGCGCATGGCCCAAGCCCAGCAAGCGCAGCACGCCATCGCGCAAGGCGACGCAGGCGATCCGGATCCGGTCGTGTTCCCGGGCCAGAAGGTGGCCAAGCTCAGCGACTACGTCGGCATCCTGAAAGGCATGCAGGGCGGCGACATGATGGGCGCGCTAGCCCGCTACGGCATCGACATCATGAGCTACGGGCAGATCGCGACAGCCTGGGGCGCCAAGATGGCAGCCGATCCCATCTTGACCGAGAAGTTCTCGCGCATGATGAACGGCTGAAAGTGAATTGCGCGCACAACGAGTCTGCCCATCGGGCGCGAACCCGGTGCGTGTGGGGTAAGGGCAGCCAAGCCGTACGCGCTTCCTACTAGTTGTCGACCGGCCTCGAAACACTTCAAAAAAGAGTAAAGGTCAGGGGGCGGGGCGCCATAAACCAGCACATGCGTGGTTGGACCCAATTGCGAGCTTCGACCCTGGGCTTGTTGGTCGTGTGTGCGGCTTGCTCGGACACAAAGCCCACTACAAATCCGGCCAGTGGCGGCGCCAGCAGCGCAACCGCAGGAGCCGCTGGCTCGCACGCCATGGCCGGCTCGCAGAGCGCGGCTGGCAGCACAGCGACGTTAGCCGGAGCGAACGCTGGTGGTTCAGGAGGATCAGCAGGTGACGCCGCCGGCGGCGGCATGGCGGCGACGGGCGGCACCGAAACCGCAGGCGCTGGCGCCGGTACGGGCGGCAGCCAGGGCGCGGCCGGCAGCGCGGGCGCCGCGAACGTAGCGCCGGGACTGACCAAGGACGGCGAGGTCAAGCTGAGCGACGCGGGCCTCACCCTGATTTCGTACGGCGGCTACTTGAACGGCGAAGCTTTTCAGCAAGACGCCATCGTCACCCACAAGGGTTACCAATACGCGGCATTTTGGAATACGGCACGGCACGTGGTGCTAGCGCGCCGTCAACTACCTGGCGGCGCCTGGTCGAGCATCGAGCTCAGCGACTACACCAACACCGAGGCCGACGCGCACAACACCATCTCGCTCGGCATCACCGCGGCGGACGGCACGCTGCACGTCGCGTTCGACCATCACTCGAGCCCGCTTCACTACCGCAAATCGCAAGCCGGCTTGGTCAGCGATCCGGCCAACGCGACCTGGGCGGCTTCTAGCTTCGGCGCCACGGCCAGCGCCCTCGTCCCAGGCAGCAACATCAGCCAGCTCACTTACCCGCGCTTCATCAGTGAGCCAGGCGGAGACAAAACGCTGCTCAGCGCTCGCCTTGGCACCAGCGGCAGCGGCGACGAATACCTGTGGGAGTACAGCGCCACGACGCACGCCTGGACGTCGCTCGGCAAGTACATCGACGGCATCACCGACAACATCAACGCCTACCTACACAGCATTGGCTACGCGCCCGACGGCAAGCGCCTGCACGCCGCTTGGTGCTGGCGCGACACCAGCGACGCCGCCACCAATCACGACCTTTTGTACGTCTACAGCGACGACCACGGCCGCACCTGGAACAGCAACGCCGGGGTCAAAATAGGTACCAGCGGCACCACCGCCCTCACCCGCAGCTCCAGCGGCCTCGAAGCTTGGAAGATTGGTCAGAAGCGTGGCCTGATCAATCAAGAGGCCATGACAGTCGACGCAGCCGGGCGCGTGCACGTCTTGCTCTCGCACATGCCCGACGCGCAGGCCGACGACGCGAGCTTCGACAGCGCTAGGACCAAGAGCCAGTACTTTCACTACTGGCGCGACCCGAATGGCAAGTGGACCCGCACCGCCATGTCACTGCCGGCCGTCGCGGCGTTTCGCGGCAAGCTCGCGGTAGCGTCTTCGGGCAACCTGTATGCAGTCTTGCCTGACTTGCGCATCGCCGCAGCTGCTGTCAGCTCCAGCTTTGCAAGCTGGTCATTGCTGAACGACACCGACAAAGGCCGCTTCTTCTCGGATCCGCTGATCGATAGCGCGCGGCTGTTGCTCGAAGACAAGCTCAGCGTGGTGTACCCGCAAAAGGGCGCCGCGAACGTCTGGGTGCTCGACTACACGTTGAAGTGACGCGAGAGGGCGCAACGGCTCAAGGCAGCGTCGACCAGAACTTCCAGAACCCCTTGGTCGAAAGCCCGGTGTCGGTGCCGTTGGAGTGACCGCCCGGCGTGGGGCACCAAACCACCGGAAAACCCGGCATGCAGCCCTGGTACTCCAGGCAGGAGCCGGACATGAACGACGCTTCACCTGGCAGCCACGGCTTGGTCTCGGTGGTGCAGCCGTTGCGCATGAGCAGGCTGTCGCGCGCGGCCAAGGTTTGATCGAGCGGCGTGCCGCCGTCGTTTTCGCCGCGCGTGATGATGGCCGCAACTGGACCTTTGCATTCGTCGTGGTTCTTTTGCAGGCCGGCAGCAGCCCACGCAACGCCGCGAATCTTGTCCGCGCGGTTGCACGAGATGAGCGACGAGAACCAGCCGCCGCTGCTGTAGCCACCTTGAAAGATCTTCGTCGTGTCGATGCAGAAGTTGGCCAGCGTCTCCGCCAGCACCTGATCGAAGTACGGCAGCTCCGGCGACTTGGCGTCGTCGCCGTCGGGCCCCGCGTAGTAGCAATGGTCCTTGCCCTGCGGCGCCAGCAGCTCGACCTGCACGGAGCCGTCGGCGGCAGGGCCGTTGGTCATGGGCGTGCTTTCGGGATTGTTCCCCTGCCCGCAGCCTTGGCCCCAAATGGTGAGCGGCACGGGCGTGTTCGCCTCGTACGTCTTGGGCGGGCGCGTCCAGTAGGTGCGCTGCTTGTAAAAGTTGTCGGTGAACTTCGGGTCGACCGTGACGGTGATGTCGTGACGAGTCCACGCTGCGGGATTGTCGGCGTTGGCCTTGCCACAGCCCGCGCTCATCTTGGACGGTGCGCCGCCGCTGCCCGAGCCGCCGCCGCCCTGCGCGACGCTGCCCGCAGCACCGCCGCTGCCG
>DATAKF010000405.1:0-4498 GCA_036261775.1 Polyangiaceae bacterium
ACCCCGGCTGTTACGACAACAACACCGGGCCCGAGTCGCAAGAGTGGGAAGCCTTCGACTTGATGCAGACGCTCATCGAAAAGACGTACTGCGTCGACAACAACCGCATCTACGTCTCTGGCTACAGCACCGGCGGCTGGCTCGCCAACATGTGGGGCTGCTACTTCGGCGGCACCCCCTCGCCCCCGCTCGATCAACCCGACCTCGACGCCGGCCTGACGGAGCGCAAATTCTCGCCCAAATGGGCCATCCGCGGTCACGCCAACGTCACGGGTTCGCTCCCGCCCAACCAGCCCACGCCGTGCAACGGCCCCTCGGCGGGCTTCTGGCTGCACGACGCGCTCGATAAATCGAACTTGATCGAGACCAACATCAAAGGCCTCGAGCTCAGCCTGGAAACCAACGGCTGCACCGGCAACTACAAAGAAGGCCCCAAGAAGCCGTGGGCACCCGCCGAAGACATTCCGGGCCTGCAGGGCGGGATTTGCCAGGAGTACACGGGCTGCGATCCCGAGGTCGCGCGCAAGTACCCGCTGGTGTTCTGCACGACCAGCGGCCTCGGCCACGCCGATCAGGCGTCCAGCGCCATCCCAGCCTTCACTGCTTTCTTCAAGTCGATGGATCCGCAGTAACCGCTGAACCGCGAGCCACTCCCAACATGTCTTCGGTTTCGCTCCTCCTCAACGGCGACTCGCCCAAGCCACGCGCTGCGGGCGGTTGGGCCGCCAGCTTCGCGCAGGGTGCCCTAGCGCTCGGCCTGCTGGCGCTCAGCGCGCTATCGGGCTGCACGGCCGAGCAAAAGTGCGATCCGCTGACCAAATGCGGTGGCGACCTGACTGCCGGCTCGACCGTGGTGCAAGGCGTCACGATGAGCGAGTGGGTAGCGACGGCCAGCGACGCCTGCATGGACGAAGTGCAGCTGCCCGTGCAGCCCGTGTCGCTCGCGCAGCAACCGTCTCGCACCACCACCAAGAAGGGCGCCACGCCCGCTACCGTCGACTGGTGCTCGAACCTGTCGCAAAAGCCCGACGGCTCGCTGCGCTACCAGCCGTTCTTTCCGATCATTCCGCTGCAAAACGCCCACCTCAAGGTGTTTCCGGACGGCCACTACGACGCGCACTTCCTGGCTGGCGCGCCGCAGCACATGGCCTTCTCGGAGGCTTGCCGCACGGCCCAAGGCATCAAGTTCACCTGCGCCGAGCTGGGGCGCCACATCAAAGAAGCCATCGCCGCCGAGTCGAACGTGACCAACACCCGTTGCTACGACGACGGTGAGGGCGGCTGCATGTGCGACTACTACCTGCGCCTGTTCACCAGCCAGCCAGGCAGCTGGGGCGCCAAAGACGGCACCGTCACGTTCTACGACGAATCCGGCGCCAACCTTCCGCCCGCCCCCGCCGACTACTGCCAAAAGGGCGACACGCTCGAGATGACCGGCCACAACGGCCTGCAGCTGTTCAGCCGCCCCAACCTGCGCACCCTGACCTTCCGCCACGCCAGCTGCAATGACGGCCTGCAAGACGGCGCTGAAGCCGGCATCGACTGCTGTCGTCCGTGCCGTGCCTGCGAAGCCGACGACAACGCCGTCGACTGCTGCGGTGAGAACGACGCGGCCTGCGCGCAGTCTTGCAACACCACCTGCGGCACCTGCAGCGACGGCGTGCAGAACGGCGACGAAACCGGCGTCGATTGCGGCGGTAGCTGCGCTGATTTTTGCGCCTGCTTCAACGGGGTTCAAGACCCTTGGGAAGAAGGCGTCGACTGCGGAGGCACCTGCTCACTTTTGTGTACCTGCACGAACAAGGTTCAGGATGCGAACGAGAGCGGCGTCGACTGCGGAGGCGACTGCCAGGGACGCTACAGCAACAAGGACGCCGTACCTTGTCCTCCCTAGAACTTCGTTGGACCAGCAACCGGTTTGTCGCCCCAGGACTCCACGCACGGCTCGTAGCAGAAGGTAAGCGTTCATGAAGATCGGACTCTTCAATCCGGCATGGCTGCTGCTCGGGGCAGCCCTCAGCGGTTGCACGACCACGCCCTATTGCGACGCGCTGGGCAAGTGCGGCGGTGACTTCAACGCGACGGCCAAGGACTTGGGCAGCGGTACGCCCTCCACGGAGTGGGTCATGTCGGCCGAGGTATCTCCCGACGACGCCTGCATCGACCAGGTGCCGAGCCCGCCGGATCCGCCGTCTTTGGCGTTGATTCCGCCGCGCCCCGCCGGCGTTCGCCCCGTGGAGCAGTCGACCATCGACTGGTGCGCCGGCTTGGTCTTGGCGTCCGACGGCGGCATCACGGGTTTCGACGACGGCTGGTACGAAGTGCTGAAGAAGTACAACGGCTGGTTCCCCTCGGTTCCGCTGTACACGGCGCAGCTCGAGACCACGACCAGCAGCCAATACACCATGACCACGACGCAGCTGGTCTCGCAGCACGTCGAGCTCTCGCCGACGTGCTTGGTCGCGCAAGGCGTGGTGCTGACCTGCGACGACGCGGCTGCTGGCAAGGCCAAGACGAACAAAGACCTCACCACGCAGCTGCCCGAGTTCGTTCAGGACAAGCTCGACGGCCTCAAGTTCTTGAAGGCCGTCGTCTATGGCGGAAAGTGCACGCCGCAGAGCGATGGCGGCTGCTTCTGCGACTACAACGTCTCGCTGACCACCACCACGGGCGGTCCCTGGTCGGCCGACAACAGCGGCCACCTCACGTTCTTCGACGCTGCGGCGGCGCCGCCAGTGCGCGCAGACTTCTGCGCCAACCCGGACAGCTTGCAGCTGACAGGCACGAAAGAGTCGGACCTGTTCAATCGGACGTCACTCAAGACACTGACCCTTCGCCCGCCGTCGTGCAGCGACAAGGTGCAGAGCAAGACCCTCGGAGAAACCGGCATCGACTGCGGGGGCCAATGTCCTGCCTGCCCCTAGAACGCCGACCAGCCTGCGGCTGTCGCGTTCTAGGCCCCTTCCTGGTGGGTGCGGCTCGCGCCGCCCCCCTCGCGGCGACTCTCGAGGTTCCTAACTCGTGAACATCGGTAACCCAGCAACCCGTTTGTCGCTCTAGTGCCCAAAGCTTCTGCGCATGCTCATCGGAGAACGGAAATGACCCATCGTACGTTGAGTGGCCTCACCGCGGCCTTTGCCTTGCTCGTCGCCCCGCTTGCGCACGCCCAGGCTGAAGAACCCGCTGAAAAGGCCGAGGCCCCCGCTACCGAAGGCGGCACCGAAGCCAAGCCTGCCGCCACCGCGGCGATCGGCGTCGAAGCCGAAAGCGGAGCCAAGGTCAAAGCCGAAGCGCCCGCTGTCGACACCAAGCCCGCGAGCAAAGAGCTCGAAGGCCTGACCGTGAGCGTTCACGACTGGACGCTCGGCGTGTACGGCTTTGCGGCGTTGAACGTGATGCACGACTCGACGCAGAGCTTCACGACGGCCGCTGGCAACGTCGGGCTGCAGCGCATAGGCACGTTTCGCGGCAACAACGACCAAACCCAGTTCACCGCCCGCGACTCGCGCGTGGGCTTGAGGATTGGCGCGCCCGCTACCAGCTGGGTCAAAGCGTCCGCCACGCTCGAAGCAGACTTTGGCTCGGTTCAACCGACCGAGGTCAACGAGCAGACCGCGTACGTCACCAACCCGCTGCGCATGCGGCACTTCTACATCAAGGCCGAGACGCCGGTGGTGGACGTACTGGCAGGTCAGTACCACGACCTGTTCGGTTGGGGCGGCAAGGGCTTCTACCCGAGCACGCTCGCGTTCTTGGGCGTCACCGGTCAGATTTACCACCGCCAACCGCAGCTCCGTCTCTCCAAGACGCTCAGCAGCTCGGCCGTCGACTTCGAGATCGCGGCAGCCGCCGTGCGTCCCGTGCAGCGCGCGGGCGGCTTGCCCGATGCCGAAGTGGGCCTGCGCCTCGCCATCAATCCTTGGAGCGGCATCGGCCAGCAAGGCTACGGGCAGCCGCAGCACAGCCCGCTCTCGCTCGGCGTCTCCGGCATCGGCCGCCGCTTCGAAATCGCGCAGTTCGTGGAGTTTCCGGGCGGCTCGAACAAGGTCAACGGCTGGGGCATCGCGGTCAACGCGTTCGTACCGGTCATTCCCGCCAAGAGCGCGACCAAGCGCAGCAACGCGCTGTCCATCACGGCCGAGTTCTCGCGTGGCTCGGGCATCTCCGACATGTACAACTCGGATTTGACGGGCGGCGCGCTGTTCCCCACGCTGCCCAACCCGCAAAACCGCGGCGTCGATCCGGCAAACCCGCCGCCCATCTACGTGCCAAACATCGACAGCGGCATCGTGACTTACGACGGCAACGGCAAGGTCCGCCCCATCGACTGGCAAGGGTTCTTGGTGGGCCTGCAGTACTACCTGCCGATCTCCGACGGCAAGGTCTGGGTGTCCGGCAACTACTCACAGGTCAAGAGCTCCAACATCGTGGAGCTCACGCCCATCGCGGGCCAGAGCGCGGTGTACAAGGAAGCTCGCTACGTCGACGGCAGCTTGTT
>DATAKF010000412.1:0-5551 GCA_036261775.1 Polyangiaceae bacterium
GTCGAACGAACGGTCGAAGTTGACGGCCAGGCTATCCAGACCCTTGGAGTGATTGAGGCAGCGACTCGGCAGTTCTGGAATCGTTCGCGCCAAGCTCTCCAGTGTCAGCGATGGATGGTCTGTCAGCGAGTGCTGGAAGACGAAAGGGCCCCGGTCTAGTAGCGCTACGTCGGACGTATCCGAGAGATGCCGCACATCTAACCTTTACGATGATCCCGCCTGTAGGCACAATTCGCATACTCGGACGAGCCACGGCAGCCTCGAAGCGTGTCAAATCGATCCAACTCTCCGGGTTTAGCGGCTTCGGCTTGTGGGCGCTGGCCACCTGGTGCTCGACCCTACCGAGCTCGCGTCTCAAAGGCGGACACTGCGTGGGGGCTCGCTGTGCGGCGCCGCGCGACCGTCTCCGCTGAACTCGCGCTTCACCCAGTCGGTGATGCCGCTCATTACGCGCTCGCGGTGCTCGACCAGATAGAACGTGTGATCCGCCGAGGGGTAGAACACCAGCTCGACCGCGGGCGCGATTTCTGGCGCTTTCACGAAATCGTAGAACTGTCGCTCGTACGAGTAGTTGGTGTCGCCGCCGCTGTACATGCACAGCATGCGCACGCCGCGCTTCACCATTTTTCGCATGTCGGCGGTCAGCTGCTCCTGCGTCGGGTAGTCACGCACGAACACCGTCTCGGGATCCAGGCTGCGGTCGTTCAGGTTCTTCGGCTCGTTGAAGAAATCTGGATATTTGAGGCGCAGCAGCCGCTCCCAGCGATTGCGCTCCAAGAGGCGCCGCGGATACTCGAGGTAGAAGCGCCGCGTGCGGTACTGATAACCCTCGAGGTAGATCATGCCGACCACCTCGGGGGCTTCGACCCCGACGGCGTGTGCCGCGTCCACGCTGGAGCAGAAGCCCACCAGCACGAACTTCTCGAAGCCGCGCTGCTTCTTGACCGTGGCCATGGCCTCGCGCACGTCGGCCACGTTGCGCTCGGCGTCGGGCCGCGTGTCGTCACGGCTGGCGGCGCTGTCGCCCAAGCCCGACGTGTCGAAGCGCAAGCTGGTGAAGCCCAGCTTGGCCAAGCGCCGCGCCAGGTCGACGTACACGCGGTGCGGGCCCACGTGGTGGTTCGTGCCCACGTTCCAAAACAGCACCGCCGGCACGCCTTCCAGACGATCTTCCGGCGCGGGTTCGGTCAAGACGCCGTGCAGCGAGCCCGACGCGCCAAAGCTCAAGACACGTTCGGAGCTGCTCATGCTGCCGACACTTCCGCTAGACCATTGGCCATATCCGTCAAAATCGAGCCAGATAGCTGCGCGCGCCCCTGAGCCCCAGCCTCGTTGCCTTCGTCTGCTGCGCGCTTCAGCTCACTGGTGATGCCGGCTGCAACGTAGAGGTCGTGCAGGCGCTGGTGAACGTCGCGCGCTTCGCTCACGAACAGCGAGACCTGCTTGACTGCACCCGGTAGCTCCCCCATCACGTTCAACGCCTCGAGCTCGCGGCGTAGGGTTTGCGGAAACGGATAGCCGAGCAACTCCGAGCGGCCACCGCCGCGGCGGTCTGCGTGGAGCAGTAGCAGGTTGCGCCGCGTGTCCCACATCTCCAGCTCCGAAACGTAAGCGCTGCCGTGCACGACCGGATCCCAGAGCACGAGCCGCTTCGCGTCGAGCCCGGCTTGGCAGGCCTTGATGGCGAGCGCGCCACCTAGACGCTTGCCCAGAATCGAGAGCTGGCGCGCGCCCGAGATGTCTTTGAGCTCGGCTGCGGCTTGCTGAATGTCTTCTATCCAGGCGCTGACCGAGCCTTCTTCGCTGCGGCCAGCCGAGTCTCCGGTGCCGAAGTAGTCGAAGCGCAGCACGTGATGTCCAGCTTGCGCCAGCATGGCTGAGAGGCGTCGAAAGCCCCACAGCGAGGTGCCGTACTCCTGCACGCCGGGGTAGCAGAGGAGCACCGCGTGACTGCGACGCTGCGCGCTACGGGGGGCGTCGTAGACCCCGTAGAGCTTTCTCTTGGAGTCGCCGAAGAACATCGGTTTCATTGGAGGAACTGACCTAACCCCTCAGCTCGAAGCACACGGGAACCCATCTATACAGACGGAGCGCCCGCGCCGCATTGGGATTTCTTGCGGCAGGCAGGGCCCAGGCGTCAGATTTCATTGTTACTGGACTGGGTCAGTTCGAGCCAATTACAGCTTCCGAATCAGCTTGGCAGGAATGCCGCCAACCAGCGAGCGCGGTTCCACGTCTTTGGAAACGACGCTCCCGGCGGCGACGACGCTGCCCGCGCCGATGGTGACGCCACGAAGCACGACCGCGCGCACGCCGAGCCAGACGTTCTCTTCCAGAATGATGGGCGCCGAGGGCGGCAGCTCGTCACGCCGCTCGGGCTCCACGCTGTGAAAGTCGTTGTCCATCATGATGACGTGCGAGCCGATGTTGCAGCGCGGCCCAATGCTCACGAGCTGACAGGCGCTGATGGAACAGCCGTAGTTGATGAACGTGCGCTCCCCGATGACCATTCGACCGCCCTCGGCCACGCCCATCTCGGTCACCAGCGGCTCGGAGATGATTCGGACGCGGTCGCCAATCTCCATGATGCCCGCGTTGCGGATGGAGGGAGAGCCCCAGATGCGGACCCGGCTGCCGACGCTGGTCGCGCCGCGCAGGTAGTAGGCGCCGCGAACCATGGCGGCGCCGTTCTTCAGCAGGCTCCAGGTAGAGGGCTTGGCGGGGGAGGTGCTCATGGGGGCTCGCGCGCGTCGGCTTAGTGACGTCCGCCTAGCTTCCAATCGTAGCCGAAAGTCAGCGCCACGAAGACACTGTAGCTCAAGGGCAGCAGCGTCTGACGTTGGAAGACCTGTTTGGCGAGCCGGCCGCCCAGCTCGGCGCTGACCCAGTCGCGGAACTGGTAGGCGGTAACGGAAGAAGCGGCATAGCCGTCGAACGCGCCGGCGTCGTTGCCGCGCTCGGCCAGCGACGCCGTGGCGTTGCCGGCCAACGCGGTCCGAAAGCGATCGCGGGTCCAAGCCAGCCCCGCGTTACCGCCGACTCGGGGATCGACCGTGCCGCGCAGTTGATCGGGGACCGGCGCGCTGAACACGCCGAGCTGCAGGGCCAGGGTGCCCCGCGCCAGGCGCTCGTTGTGGCCCAAGCCGGCGAGCGCCGTGGGCAAGATGGTGTAGGCGATCAGGCCTGTGTCTTGAGACAGGCGCAGCATGCTCATGCCGCCGCCCAGGTACGAAAAGCTGCGGCGGTTGAAGGCGTGTTGCCAGGTGTCGACGAGGCTGGCCGTGGTGGCGTGGTTGTTGTTGGACGCCCAGGTGTCCAACAAGTTGGCGTTCAACACGAGCGAGTCGTGCGTTGACAAGCGAGTAGTGTGCGCGCCGACGAGGTTGAACGACAAACTGGTGACGAGCGGGTAGTCACGCCGCTCCGCGCGCTGCGCGGCGCCGGACAAGGAGTAGGTGGCGCCGCCGCCGAACTGCAGTTGGCGCGTGGCCTTGTGCGTGACGTTGACGCTCGTCACGCTGGTGACGTTGCGAATCGTGCGATTCAGCAGCTTGACCTGGCGCACCGTGCCGGGAGGTTGATCGGTCGGCGTCGGGGTGGGCGCTGGCTCGGCCCCCGGATCGTCGGCTGGCTGTTCTGCGGCTGCCGCCGGGTTGTTCAGGGCCAGCGTCTGAAAGTTCAGCTCACCGTAGGACGTCGTGTCGGTGAAGGTGAAGGTCGTGCGCCGCAGCCGGTAGGTCCAGTCGAAGCCGCCCGTGTGATACACCAGCAGATCGCGCGAGCGCGATTCGAGCGGCAAGACCAGCAAAGAAGCGCCGTAGCGCAGCGCCAGGTCCGAGTGCTTCCACGATAGCGTAAGCTTCGCGCCGGGCGAGGTCTGCGCCTCGTAGTGCCGGTCGTTCAGCGCGACGTGGCGCGTCTCGGTCCGATCTTGCACGCCAATCGTGATCAATTGGGCGAAGAGTGGCGCGAGCAGGAACGGCATCGGATGCGCGGGCGAGGCTAGCACGGCGCTCGGCGCGCCGAGCCAAGTGTCCGCGTTTGGATAGAGCCCGCGTCAGCTTGCGCGACGCAGCTCGTCGCCGGTCTTGAGAGCCGCGACGGTCTTCTTCACGAACAGGTCGAGGCCGGCGTTCTCTTCGATGAAGCGTCGGGCAGCGGCGCCTATCTCGGCCGCCTGCGCGGGATTATCGAGCATGCGCTGGATGGCCGCGCGCAGCGCTTGGGGATCGCCGGGCGGCACGTAGATGCCGGTCTTGCCGTCGACGATGGTGTCGGTCTGACCGAGGGTGCGCGTGGCGATCACGCATTTGCCCATGGCCATCATTTCCAAGATCGTGGCGATGCCGGTTTGATAGTGATTTTGCTTGATTGGCACGACCGCGATGGCGGCGCGGGCGTACAAGCCGCGCAGCGCGTGGCGATCGAGCTTGCCCCACGTGACGTTGCCAGGCAGCGGCTGCGTCGGGCCAAGCGGCTTGTCGATCCAAGGACTGCCGGCTGCGATCTGCACGCGGACCGGCAAGTCGCGCACGGCGTCGACCAAGCAATCGTAGTCGCGCAAGAGCTGGCCGGCGGCGCAGATCAAGTCTGGCTCGATCGTGGCTAGGCCGGGGCGGAAGAACTGCTCGTCGGCGTGGTAGTAGAGGCGCTGCACGTGGCTCGGCGGAAGCTTGAGCACCTCGGTGGCGAGCTTCTCTTCGCTCGTGGAGTAGACCAAGACTTGGTCCAGCTGGCTGCCGACGCCGAGCTTGAAGAACACGCGCTTCTTCTGGGGGAAGAGCGTGTGCGCGATCATGGTGTGCGAGCTCTTGCTACGCGCGGTCTTCATCAGCGCGGCCAGCGGCAGGCCGATGTCTTCGCCCGTGGTGAAGAAGGCGTCGTATTTGGCGCGCGCTTGGAACCCGATCACCGCCAGCGCGGCCGAAGGTCCGCCCAGGCGCCCGGCCAGCTTGACGGCGGGGCTACGCGACGCATCGACGGCTCGGTAGTCGAGCACGTCGGCTGCCAGCTCCCGCTCCAGCTCGAACACGTCCAGGCGGGGCTCCAGTTGCTCGGCGATGCGCCTTTTGTGAGCGTCGTCGAAGCGGCCGGCGGCCAAAATGATACAGCGCATGCTGCTCGGCGTTTTAACCGCAAATCGGCCTGAGCTGCAAATCCGATCAACCCGCTGTCTTGAAGCGCGGCCCGCCGCGCTTGCGTTCAGTGGTGAGGGGCCTCCGTGGGCCGGCTCGGGCGCTGAAGAGGCGCTACATGAGCGAAACGTCAGGGATCGTGGCGACCGGTCCTGATCCAGCTTATGGTTCCCGCGGAGCATCCAGTTTGAGCGAGCAGTCACGATCGCTGACAGTCCCCGACCGCAGTGCGGGGAACGCGTTGGCGCCCAACACCAGCCTCCAAACCTGGGCCGATCCGGACTGGCAGCGCTTTTGGTTGACGGTCGATCAGCTGCCCTGGAAGACGCTGGCGTTCATTCCGGCCGGTGATGGCGGGCCCCCCGACTTTACGCTGTCGCTCGCCGTGACGTTATCGCGGACCGGCATGACACACC
>DATAKF010000265.1:0-10414 GCA_036261775.1 Polyangiaceae bacterium
CCTTGCCGCCAGCGCCGTGGAAACCGCGCATGAGCCGATACGGGCGGTCTTTATCGTAGTCCGCGGGCACACGCAGCGTGTAAGTGCGCTGCGCGCCGCCGCTTTGCACCATGCGACTGCCATCTTGGAGCGTGCGTGCCTTGCCACAGCCCGCAGATTTTTGTCCTCCACCAGCCGTGGTGCCGCCCGCGCCGCCCGCGCCTCCAGGGCTTGCCCCGCCCGAATTGCCGCTGCCGGCCTGCCCGCCCGAACCGCCAACGCTCGCGCCAGCGCCGCCACCAGCGCCCGCGGTTACCGCCGTACCGCCTGCGTTCATGCCGCCGCTGGATGCGCCGGCCGTGGCGGGAGCGCCCGAGCTGCCGGTACCGGCGACGCTGCTCGAGCCAGCGGAGCTCGCCCCTCCGCCTGTGCCGCCTTGCGCTGGTCCTCCGCTGGGATCTTCAACGCTACAGCCGAGGCCGAGCGCCAAGCCAAGCCCCATGGTCGAGAGCAAACGAACGCGCGATGGATGGTGTTGAATTGGCAACATGGTGACTGAATAACTGGCGTGCAGCCTCAGAACTGCGTGATGAACTTCCAGGCTTCGGGAGCGTTCCAGCTCATGGCCTGCCCCGGGTCCTTGGGCTCCCAGCCGTGAGGGCCGTCAAAGACGCAGTACTGAGTGGGGTGGCCGGCGGAGCACCCTTTGTAGTTGGTGCACGTGTGCGGTTGGCCGGCGGCTGGAAAGGTGGTGGCCGTGGGCTCCGGCGTGCAGCCGTTGACCGCCGCAAACTCCGCTTGTTTCACTCTGCCGCTGCTGGGCATGGGCGCACCAGTGCTGTCTTGGCTGGCCTGCGACGCGTAGTAGGCAATCGGCTTCGTCAGCGCTCCGGTGCACGAGCCGGTGAGGTCAGCCCCTGAAAAGAAGGCGACGCCCCGGAACACGTCTGCCCGCGTGCACGCGAGCGCCAGCGACATGGCGCCGCCAAAGCTGAAGCCGGTGGCAAAGATTCGAGTCTTGTCGATGCACAGATCACCCTCGACTTGCTCAAGGATGTCGTCGGTGAGGTCGACGTCCGTCTTGCTCCACGACCCAGCGCCGTTCGCGGCGTCGGGCGCGACGAAGATGGTGTTCTTGCTGTCCAGGGTCGCAAGCGTGAAGTAGTTCCGATTCGCTACCGACGTTGCCGAGGAGCCGGACTCGGCGAAGGCGAACACCAGTCGATAAGGGTGCTTGTTGTCGTAGTCGTCTGGCGCGCGAAGAATGTACTTTCGCGATGCGCCGCCAAACGGAATGGTGATGGTGCCGTTCTGCAGCGTGCGTGGCTTGCCGCAACCTTCACTCTGGGCAACGCCCGCGCCGCCACCGGAGCCAGCGCTCCCGCCGGCCCCTGCTCCGGTGCCCGCCGACGACCCGCCCGCGTGCTCGCCTGCCGAACCGGCACGACCAGAGCCAGCCTGGCCCGCGTCGGCCTTCGCGCCGGCCGTCCCGGTCGTGTCCGTCGTTCCGCCTTGGCTGAGCGAACCGCCCGTGACGCCCGCTCCACCAGTTCCGGCGCTCGCTCCGGGCATGCCCCCCTGGGTCGAAACGCCCCCGCCGCTCGGGTCCGCGTTGCCAGGGGTGGAGCCCGCCGAGGAGCAACCGCTAGCCAGGAGCACGAGAGCCATCGCATAGGTACGTTTCATCGGAACCATAGAGCTTCCTTGACCAGGCAGTTCGACTCCCCCTTCCAGCCTGGCAGCGTTGATTCTCCGGACATGACGAGGGCTCGCACCTGAATGTGCCTACCCATCGCCATTCACGATCACCTATTCGACGCTTCCCGATTCAGCCCGCTGCTTCGAAGGGACGAAGCCGAAAACGGCTGCACAAATTCGCAACTGCCGAGTCATTCCCAGTGACAAGGTCAGCTGCGTCGCGCACTCAGCCCAAGGTCGAGTGCGACGCCATTGGCATGGATCTTTTGCTGGCGGCATGCGCCTCCGTTCCAAGGCCAGATGAAGTAAAATTCCACCCGTGCGACCGCCGCTCGACCGAGCGCAGCCCTAGCAGACGCGGCTCAGCATGGGGGCGGCCCGTTGGCTCCCTACCTAGCGCGGCAGTACGCCACGACGTCGACCGGGGGTGTGGTTCGCCCGCGCCCGCGGCGATATGCTGAAACGCGTGACCTCGGCCCAGACGCTGGAGCGACTGAGCGCCATTTGCGCGGAGGTGGGCTTCCCTCTAGCTCGGGGGGAGGCCTCGCTCATCGAGCGTCTTCGGCTACTGGCTGACCACACCGAAACCGTTGCCGATTGCGAGCGCATGGTCGCGAGCGCTCGGAAAGTGTTTCGCTACTACGAGGCGACGAAGCCGCTGGACGCCTTCACCGAGAGCGAGCGCCAAATCGTCGTGTTGGGCTGCGTGTTCTCGGACATTGGGAAGACTGGGCCGAGGAGCGCTGACGCGAGCGGGCAGCGGCTCGTCGTCGAGATGTTTGCCGTAGAGGGTGTCGGTGACGACCAGCAGACGGTCGCGCACTTCATGAAGACGTATTTCGTCACTGACGCAGAAGAGCGCCTACGCCGGTTCGCTGCGCTCGGCCTCGAGCCAAGCATCACGATTCGCGAGTTCTGGAACCTCCACAGCACTTGGACGCTCGAAATCATGGAGGCCGGTGGCGTCCCCCCCGCCGTCGTGGCCGCCGCGGCGACGCACCACCTGCTCGACAACATCAACCCCAAGGCCATCGTCGGAGCCGACCGCCGGTTCACCCGCGCCTTTGGAGACAACGTGGCGTTCGATCGCGCGGAGAAGCTGATCATCCTGCTCGACAAGTACGACGCGGTTCGTCGCCGCGGGGGCCAGACCCACGAGCAGGCAATCGCCTGGTTGCGTAAGCGTGTCGCAAGCGTCCCCTACTTCAGCGCGGACGAGGAGCTTCTCACGCTCATTGCGGATTTGGACGCGGCTCTTCAGTCGTGACGCGAGGCTACAGCTCGATCTGCGCGCCGATTTCCATGACGCGGTCGGGGGGGATGTTGAAGAACTTGGTGGCGGGCTGGGCGTTGCGGGTGAGGAAGGCAAACAGCGCGACGCGCCACCTGGCCATACCGGGGTGTTGCGTGGCGATCAGGTTCTCGCGGCCCAAGAAGAAAGTGACGTGCTCCACGCTGCCGATCACGCCTGCGTCGTGGAGCAACTTGGGGGCGTCTGGCTGCTCCATGAAGCCGTACTTGCCGAGGACGCGACAGAAGCCGTCCGGCAGGTTTTCGACGACGAAGCGCTCTGCTTCGGGCACGCGCGCGGAGTCACTCGTCGTGATTGTGAGCAGCACGATGTGCTGATGCACCACGCGGTTGTGCATGAAGTTGTGCAGCATGGCGGGGGGCGTGCCGGCGCTCGAGCTGGTCATGAACACGGCCGTGCCGGGCACGCGCGCCGGCACATCCACGCGCATCAGGTCGAAGAAGTCGGTCAGCGGTAGCAGCTGCTCGCGAAAACGCTGCGCCAAGATCTCGCGGCCGCGCTTCCAGCTGAACATCATGGTGAAGATCGCAACACCCACCACGAGCGGAAACCAGCCGCCGTGCTCGATCTTGATCGCGTTGGCGCCCATGAACACCAGCTCGGGCGCCAAGAAGAGCAGGGAAACGGCGGACGCCTTGAGCGTGCCCCAACCCCAAAAATGCCGGACCCAGAAGTAGGCCAAGATGGTGGTCGTGACCATCGTCAACGTGACGGCAATGCCGTACGCGGCCGCCAGGTTGCTGGAGCTCTTGAAGCCCAGCACGAGGCCGATGGTGGCGAGCATGAGCGCCCAGTTCACGAACGGCACGTAGATCTGGCCGCGCTCGTGCGCCGAGGTGTGCTTGATGCTCACGCGCGGCAAGAGGCCCAGCATGGTGCCCTGCGAGGTGAGCGAGTACACGCCGGAGATCAGCGCTTGCGAGGCGATCACCGTGGCGACCGTGGACAGCGCGACCATCGGATAGAGCGCAAAGTCAGGGACCATACGAAAAAACGGGTTCTCCACCGCGCCAGGATCGGCCAGCAAGAGCGCGCCCTGGCCGAAATAGTTCATCAGCAGCGCGGGCATCACCACGGCGTACCAGGCCAAGCGAATCGGTTTGATGCCGAAATGACCTAGGTCGGCGTACAGCGCTTCACCGCCAGTGACGACGAGCACGACCGCGCCGAGCACCAGCAGACCTACGGTGCCGTTTTCGATCAGAAAGCTGGCAGCGTAAACGGGATTGACCGACGCAACGACGCCCGGGTGCTCCAGCGTCCGATAGACTCCGAAGCCGAAGAGCGACACGAACCAGAGCAGCGTGATCGGCCCGAACACCTTGCCGAGGCCCGCGGTGCCGTGTTTTTGCATCGCGAACAAGCCGACCAAAATGGCGATGGTGATCGGAATGACCAACCGGTGCAGTCCCGGCGCGGCAATCTCCAAGCCCTCGACGGCAGAGAGCACCGAGATGGCCGGCGTGATCACGCCGTCGCCATAGAGCAGCGCGGCGCCAAACACGCCAAGCGCCAGGAGCACCGCGTAGGTGCGAGTGCCACGCAAGTGCCCGGTGGCCAGGGACATCAGCGCGAGAATGCCACCCTCACCCTTGTTGTCGGCCCGGAGCACGTAGGCGACGTATTTCAGCGAGATGATGAGCGTCAGCGCCCAAAAGATCAGAGACAGCACGCCCATCACGTTGCTGGGCGTGAGCGCGACGCCGTGCTCCTTGTTGAAGCACTCGCGCATGGCGTAGAGGGGGCTGGTGCCGATGTCGCCGTAGACGACACCGAGAGCCCCCAAGGCCAGCTTCAACTGATACGTGCGGTCGGTTCCAGTCGCGGGCGCGCTACCTGACATCTTCTTGACGTCGGGCACGCTACCCCGCGCCGTCAGCGCGCCGGCATCAAGAAAGTATCAAGATGGCCCTACTTTGCCGGAGAATCCGAAAAACTCGCCCCGCTGGACCCGCTAGTCTTGCGTCCTCAGCCGGTAGCCTACGCCCGCTTCGGTGGTGAGGTACTGCGGCCGGCTCGGGTCTCGCTCCAGCTTGTGGCGGAGCTGGCCCATATAGACGCGCAGGTATTGCGTCTGATCACGCGATCCGGGTCCCCAAACCTCACGGAGCAGCTGCTGATGCGTGATGACGCGGCCCGCATATTTCACGAGCGTAGACAGCAGCTTGTACTCGATGGGCGTCAAATGGACTTCTTTCTCGCCCACCAGGACCTGGCGCTTCACCAGATCGACCTTCAGCTCTCCAACCGAAAACAGAGCGCCGCCTGCTTCGCCGCGGGCTGCGTTGCGGAGCCCGACACGAATACGCGCTAGCAGCTCACCCACACCGAACGGTTTGGTGAGGTAGTCGTCGGCACCAGCGTCCAGCGCGTTGATCTTGTCTTCCTCTCGGCCCCGCGCCGACAGCACGATGATGGGTGTCTTGGACCACGCGCGCAGGCGCTCGGTAACGACGAGCCCGTCAATGTCCGGCAAGCCGAGATCGAGCAGGATGAGGTCGGGGTTTCTGGAAGCCGCTTGGGCTATGCCGGCCTCCCCCGTTTCCGCTTCGAGTACGCGGTACCCGTTGCTGCTCAAGGACGCTCGCAAGAACCGCAGCATCTGCGCCTCGTCCTCGATGACCAAGATGGCGGGGCCCGAATCGGTCACGACCCTTGCTCCTGCAGCCGAGGCTCAGGTTGCTCGGGTTGCTCGGGTGCGGGCAACGCGGGCTGAGCGCCTGCCAACGGCAGCGCGAAGCGGAAGGCTGCGCCTCCGCCTTCGCGGCTCGAGACCCAGATGCGACCGCCGTGCGCCGCCATGATGGCGCGACAAATCGTAAGACCTAGACCGACACCGTCAGGGCTGCCCTCTCGACCGGCGCGCTGAAACTTCTCGAAGATCCGTCGCTCCTCTCCGACGGGGACGCCCGGACCGCGGTCTGCGACCTCGACAATGACCTCACCTGCCGAGAGCTCCGCGCTGATATCGATCGGCCCCGTGCTGTACTTGGCCGCATTCTCGAGCAAGTTCACCAGCGCCTGATCGATCAGCACGGCGTCACAGGGAATGAGCGGCAAATCAGCAGGCAGCGTGACGTGGACCTCGCGGCCAGACAAGCGGGCGTCGACACGACTCAGCGCAGCACCCACGAGCTCTTCGAGCGGTAGCCACTCTTTGCGGACTTTGACTGCGCCAGATTCGAGGCGCGTCATGTCGAGCAGGTTGCGAATGAGCCGATTGAGTCGCTCGGCTTCCTCTAGCACCGTCTTCAGTAGTTCTTGCTGGGTGGGCGTCTCGATGGGTTGGGCGCTATGAAGCAGCGTGCTGGTCGCGCCGGTGATGACGGCGAGGGGTGTGCGCAGGTCGTGCGAGACGGAGCTCAAGAGTGAGCTTCGCAGCTGCTCCGCCTCCATTTCGCGCCGCACCTTCGCGGTCTCTTCGGCTAGGGCAGCGCGTTCCATGGCCAGCGCCACCTGGGCCGCGAACGTGTCTACCTGGCGCCGCTGCTCCAGCTCCGAAAAACGCTCCGGATCCGCTGGCTTCAGGGCAAGCACCCCAACCAGACCGCCGGATGCGTTCAGCGGCAAGTAGAGCGCCCCGGCGCTGGGCAACGTGCCGGTGCCTAAGCCTGCCTCACGCTTGTTGGCCCACACCCATTGAGCAATGCTGACGTCGCGGCTGGCGGCGTCGCCCACTTCGAGTGTCGAGTGAACGCAGGCAACCTGCCCGTCCTGCTGGGGCGCGAACACGCTGACCTGACTGCCAAAGGTGCTTTGGAGCCGAGTGGCTGCGGCCTTCAGCACTTCTTGCGGATCGCGCGCTGCCGCGAGCTCCCGCGTCAGCTGGTAGAGCATCGCGGTACGAGCCTCTCGCTCGCGCGCGGCTGCGGCTTGGTTGCGGACCCTTTGGGTGAGACCGCTGAGCAGAATCGCCACCAGGAACATGACGCCGAAGGTCGTCGTGTGCCGCAGGTCCGCGACAGCGAAGGTCAGGTAGGGAGGTACGAAACAAAAGTCGAACGCTGCAACGCTCAAGAACGCCGCCAGCACCGAGGTGCCCATACCAAAGCGACTGGCGATCAGCATGATGCCCAGCAGGTAGATCATCACGACGTCTGGCAGCTGATCGCGACCGAACGTCAGCAGGTTAAGGCCCGTGGCAAGCGCTGGTACCGCGACCGCTGCGACCAGGCTCGGGAGGTGGAGCGGTGGGCGAACCACCTGGTCGGGGGCCGTTTCTTGGTCGTCCGGATCGCCAGCGGTGACGTAAACGTCGATGTCCCCGCTCTTTCGGATGACCTGGTCGACGAGGGAGGGACGCAAGCGCTCCCGCCAGCCGCTCGACAATGGCTTGCCGAGGATGAGCTTGGTGATATTGCGCTCGCGCGCAAACCTCAAGATCTCGTCGGTAGCGTTCTCTCCGGACAGCGTGACGACCTCGGCGCCTAGCTGCTCGGCGAGCCTCAGGTTGTGCGAAAGCCGAGCCCGCATCGATTGGGGAAGCTTGCGCGCGCTCGGAAGCTCGACGTAAACGGCGAACCAACGCGCGTGGAGCGACCCCGCCATGCGTCGGGCCGCGCGCACCAGGCGCGCCGAATAGGGGCTTGGGCTGACGGCGACCAGCAATTGCTCCGCGATTGCCCAGGTCTGCTCGATGCCCTGTGCCGTGCGGTACTCGCGCATCTGCGCGTCAACGCGCTCGGCGGTGTGACGCAGCGCCAGCTCGCGTAAGGCGATCAGGTTCCCCTTCTTGAAAAAATTCTCGAGCGCGCGTTGCGCCTGCGCGGGAACGTAGACCTTGCCGTCGCGAAGCCGCTCCAGCAGCTCGTCCGGAGGCAAGTCGACCAACTTGAGCTCCGCTGCCTGCTCGAGCAGCGCGTCGGGCACGGTCTCGCGCACCCGTACGCCGGTCACTTTCGCCACGACGTCGTTCAGGCTTTCGACGTGCTGGACGTTCATCGTCGAGAATACGTCGATGCCAGCGTCGAGTAGCTCTTCTACGTCTTGCCAGCGCTTGGGATGCCGCGCCCCCTGCGCGTTGGTGTGCGCCAGCTCGTCCACCAGAAGTAGTTGAGGACGGCGTGCCAACGCCGCGTCGAGGTTGAACTCCTCGACGTCCACGCCGCGATACTGGAGCTTGAGCCTCGGCAGCAGCTCCAAGCCGAGCATTTGAGCGCCCGTCTCGTAGCGGCCGTGGGTCTCCACGATACCAACCACGACGTCGCGTTTCTCGCGCTCCATTTCGGCGCGTGCCACCTCCAGCATGGCGTAGGTCTTGCCCACGCCCGGCGCTGCGCCGAAAAAGATCGTGAGCTTGCCGCGCTTTTCGCGCTCTTGCTCGGCCACGACGCGGCGCAAGAGCTCATCGGGATTGGGCCGCTCGCTCGCCACCTCGATGATTCCAGGTTACTTGAGACCGTCGAGCGTCAAGTTCAAACGCAGGACATTGACTCGGGGTTCGCCGATGATGCCCAGCCAGCGGCCGAGGGTGTTGTCCGCGACGGCCTGTCGCACCTTCTCCGGACTCAAGCCGCGAGCCTTGGCGACGCGAGCGACTTGGAGCTCCGCGTTGGCCGGGCTGATCTCCGGATCGAGGCCGCTGGCCGAGCGAGTGGCAGCGTCTGCAGGGATGACCGCGTTCTCCGGCAAGCCGTTCTCGGCGCGGTAGGCCTTGGCAAGGTCGCCGAAGCCCAGGTACGTCTCGTCGACGTCTTTGGTCGCGGGGTCGTCCTTGATGCCGTTGACGAGCTTGTCGCTGGTCGGGCCGAGGTTCGTGCCGCTCGAGTTCGCAGCGTCGTAACCGCCGCCCGCGGCGGAGGGCCGGGGGTGAAAGTACTCCGGCTTGCCGAAGTTTTGACCGATCAGGGCGGAGCCGATCACGTTGCCGCGGGCATCCCTGATCAGGCTACCGGCGGCTTGGTCCGGGAACGCGACGCGGCCGATGGCCCAGATGACGCCAGGAAAAGCCAGGCCAGTGACGACGACGAAAAGCAGCGTGAGAACGATGGCTGGACGTAGTTGTTTCATGATCAGGCGAGCCTCAACAGCACGACGAGTCGGTCAATCAACCAAATTGCGGGAAACGGGACGAGCACACCGCCGACGCCATAGATGAGCAGGTTGCGGCGCAGCGTGGAGACCGCGTTGGAAGGCCGATACGTCACGCCGCGCAGCGAGAGCGGGATGAGCGCGATGATGATCAGGGCGTTGAAGATGACCGCGGCGAGAACCGCGGACTGTGGATTGCTGAGGCCCATGAAGTTGAGGCTACCGAGCGCCGGGTAGGTGACCAGGAACATCGCGGGAATGATGGCGAAGTACTTGGCCACGTCGTTGGCGATGCTGAACGTGGTGAGCGCGCCGCGAGTCATCAGCATCTGCTTGCCGATCTCGACCACCTCGATGAGTTTCGTGGGGTTGGAGTCGAGATCGACCATGTTGCCAGCTTCCTTGGCGGCTTGGGTGCCGGTGTTCATGGCAACGCCCACGTCGGCCTGCGCCAGGGCCGGCGCGTCGTTGGTGCCGTCGCCCGTCATCGCAACGAGCCTACCGCCCGCCTGCTCTTCGCGAATGTAGGACAACTTCATCTCGGGTGTGGCTTCGGCGATGAAGTCGTCCACTCCGGCTTCGGCCGCGATGGCCGCCGCAGTCAGCGGATTGTCGCCCGTGACCATGACGGTCTTGATGCCCATCTGGCGTAGCTGGGCGAAGCGCTGCTTCATGCCACCTTTGACGATGTCTTTGAGCTGGATGACGCCTAGGGCTCGGGCGCCTTCGGCCACCACCAACGGAGTGCCACCTTCGCGGGCGATGCGCTCCACGGTCGAATGGATGTCCGACGGAAAAACGCCGCCATGCGCCTCCACGAAGCGCTTGATGCTGTCGGAGGCCCCCTTGCGGATCTCCTGCCTGCCGACGTCGACGCCGCTCATGCGGGTGTGCGCGGTGAACTCCACGAACTTGGCGTTGCCGAGCTCACTGAGCTCGCGCGTCGGTACGGCGTAGCGCTCCTTGGCGAGCACCACGATGCTGCGCCCTTCCGGGGTTTCGTCAGCCAGCGACGCCAGTTGCGCCATGCGGGCGAACTCTTCGGTCTTGACGCCGTTTGCCGGGTAAAACTGCGTTGCCTGGCGATTGCCGAGCGTGATGGTGCCGGTCTTGTCGAGCAGCAGCGTGTTCACGTCCCCGGCCGCCTCCACGGCCTTGCCGCTCATGGCCAGCACGTTGTGCTGCATCACGCGGTCCATACCCGCGATACCAATGGCGCTCAGCAGCCCGCCGATGGTGGTGGGAATCAAACAGACCAAGAGCGCGACGAGCACCGTGACGGTCGGAACCGCGCCGCTAGCAGCTCCGGCGGCGTACTTGGCAAACGGCAGCAACGTGACGGTGGCGAATAGGAAGATGATGGTCAAACCTGCCAGCAAGATCGAAAGCGCGATC
>DATAKF010000413.1:0-7733 GCA_036261775.1 Polyangiaceae bacterium
CCAGGGGCACACGTCGATTAGTCACGTTGATCACCTGTAGAGCAGATACGGTATTTGGAGTCAAGACACGGGCGCCAAACACCGCTGTTCGGCACCCGTGATTGCCAGTTGCTGTCGCTGACCCCAGGTTACTTCGCGACGATACCCTTCACGTCGATGAAGAGCCACTGGCCTGACTGGGCGGCATCTTTGCCCAAACCAGGCTGCATGAAGTTCGCCGGCATCGGATCCGCCCCCGTGAGCGGTACCGTGCGGGCTTTGCCGGCGCAGGGAGCACCATTCAAGCAGTTTTTGATCATGCGACAGTTGCTGTCGTACGTGCGCACGTGAACCCTGCCGCCCGAGACGATCTCAATCGGGCGCTCGTAGCTGATGGCGAAGGTGTAGTGGCCCTGCTGCGTGTCGGAGTTCAAGTAGTACTGCTTGATCTCCATGCCCTTTTCGTCGAAGGAGTGAACCTCCCAGTTGTTGTACTCGGTCGTCGCGACGGTCGTTCCGCCGGGGGCAGTGGCGAACGGCTCGGGCGTGGCTGGGATTGCGCTCTGGCTGGGACGCTGAGTGCCCGCCTCGCGCGTCACGTTCGGCCCGTAGTTCTTCGGCTCCATGACGCCGTAGAAGTGCATGGTCGCCATGTAGTGCTTACCCGGCTCACCGCCGGTGACTGGAAAATCGAGGAGCTTCGGGTCCGCGTCGCTATCGAGCTTGCTGTTGGAGCAGCCCGAGGACTTCCCTTCGTAAAGCATGCCGCCGGGGCAGTCATCGGTGTTGGTGTCACCGCCGCAGGGCGTCATCAGCAGCATTCCGTCGAGCTTCCCGACGCTGACAGCCATTGACGTCGAGCCAGCTGCGCCGGCGCTTCCGGCGCTGCCGCCGCCGCTACCGCCGCTACCGCCACCACTACCGGTGCCCGCTGTCGAGGATCCCCCGCTGGTCGAACCGCTCGTTCCCGTGCTCCCGGCCGTGGCGCCACCCGTGCCGGTGCTGCCCGACGTGCCAACGTTACCGGCTGTGGGGCTATTGCTACCGGCCGTGCCGACCGAGCCGCCAGCGGCGGGGCTGCCGGCCGAACCAGCGGGCGTGCCGGCACCGCCGGGCACAACAACGGGGGCGTCCTCAGATGAACAGGCGGCGATGTAAATGGTCGGAAAGGCGAGCAGAATCGGGAGTATAGCGCGCTTCATGTGGTTCTTTCTTACACGCCTTAAGGGCAGTTGTGGGGGATGCGGCGTCAGGCAGTTACCTGATCAACCCAATGGGCTGACTGTTAGTGACGACAGGGGCGGACTACTGCCCAAAAAAGTCGCCTTGGAGCGTCAGCTCGGAGCCAATTCGTGAAGAAGCCTAAGATATTGTACAGTGCGGAGGAAGAAATCCAAGGTGGTAAGCAGGGTGCAGCTCAGCGACAGGCGCCGGGCTCGGAACAGTGCGCCGCCAGGTGGTCCAAAACGCGCTCGACGGCCCAGTCCGGGAGGTAGCCGGCCCGTCGAGGTGGCATGGCATCGGGGGAGGTGGGAGGTAGCGACAGGCGGGCTCGCACCTCGCGAAAGGTCCGGGGGTCGACGCTGTCCGTGGCTTCGGCGCTGAAGCGAGAACGCGAGAGCGCCGGGTTCACGTCGGCTGCATGGCAGCGTCCGCACATACCTTGCAGAATTTCCGGCGCCGTGTCGCTTTCGCGGGGCACGAAGCCGACGGCGGTTGGTACGTCTGCGCCAAGCATTCCGGCAAGCAGATCAAAGGGGTCTTCTTCCTGATGCCTTGCCCAAAAATTGGCTGAGTCTGACAACAGCGCCGAGCGCGCCGCCGGATCCAACACCTCCGGGCCGTAGTACGGAAACGGCAAGCCGCGGGCCCGTGAAGTGAGCCGGTCGGCTTCCCAGCTGGGGCTCTGCCCCGTGTAGAAGCGCTCGCACAAGGTCTCGCGAGTGCGCAAGGACAATTGCGCGTACGGGTGCGGCGGAAGCGGGCTGTCTACGATCAGGTTCTCGGCATCCACCAGGAAGTCCGACAACACGTCACCGCTCTTGGTCGCGAGCAGCTCGTCTAGCGGGATGCCGGCGTACGTTGCCTGTTCACCTGCCAGGCTCGCCAGCAAGTCGAGCCCATCGGAGGTGGCGATGACCTTCGGCGTTACCCCCTCGGGCGGGCTCGTCGGGCACAGGCTCTCGTCGAACACCCGAAAGTCGCTCCAGTGCATCCAAGGATCCAGGTCCTGACGCATCAGCAGCAACTTGTGAGTATCCCCGCCAAATGGCCGATGGCAGCTGAGGCAGTCGAACGGCGTGTTCTCGAGGTCGCTGTCCACGTAGAGCGTCCAATCGGTCCAACCGGTTTCGACGCGCTCGCTCAGCAAATCTTCTGGGCTACAGCGCGACGCGTTGCACGGCTGGGCGAACCGCAGCAGATAGAAGTTGTACTCGTAGGTAACGGGGTCCAGCGCCACTAGCTCGACCAGCTGCTCGCCGCGCGCGAACGCCGTCGCGACGACGCCTTCATAGGACAAACCGCCGACGACGCTGTTGTTGGCGACCACCATGACCCGAGGGTTAACCGCAGAAACGCTGCGTCCCGAGAGCGAAAGCGAATGGGTGGTGGCAGCCAACCGTCGTTCATCGGGTGAGGCGAGCCGGAGTGCGCCATACAGCTCTTGAAGCCCGGAAATGGCCGGGGTGGGAGACGCGCAGAGCGCTTGGGCCACCCGATCGCGAGCGCCTTTCGCGCAGACCCGCGCGGTTTGGGCCTGTCCGCCGCCGACCCGGTCCAGCCAGACCTGCTCAGGCGCAGGGGCGGGAGCGGGCTCGCGATCGGCCGTCGCGCCTTTGCCGCCGCAGGCCAGCGCCAGGAGCGCGCTCGCGGCCACGGCGAGCCATAGCGAGGTCGAGAGCCGTCGGAGGGGCTTGGTGGGCGTGAACCGACCCACGGCGGGGCGGTGCTTGAAGTCGCTAGCAGGGGAACTTCGTCGGCCCAGCACTCGTTTGTCGCTCTAGCACGCTTGGCCGGGCGACGCTTGGAGCCGCAACAGCCCATCGCCCGTTGATGGCGGGTAACGGGCTGTTGCGTGCGTCGACATTCCAGACGAAACCGCTTCTGCCCCACGGAGTGGCAGTCGCGGAGCGAGCGCAGTTTACCAGTTGTCCATGAAGAGAATCTGCGTGCCCTGGGCGGGCCAGGCCGTCGTGCAGGTCGACAACTTCATGTACGCCCCCGGGGCCGCGACCTGTGTCAGACACTGAGTCGAGTCGGCCATGTTTTGAAGCTGGTAGTGCGTGGATAGGTCGCCGCTGCCGGGCCACACCTTCCACTGCGCGTCGTTGCCGGCGGCCTCGGTGCAATTCGGGATCAGTCGCGCGGTGACGTTGTTCCCTTGCCAGGCGATGCACTGGTTGCTGTTGTCCCGAACGAGGAAGCGACCGTTGGCCTTGGAGACGAGGTCGAACCTCCTGGCGGACGGCACCGTCAACGGGCAGTCGATGGTCTTCCACCCGTTGCCGTTGTTGGGGTAGACGCATTTGCCGTCATACATACGCAGAATGCCGTTGGACCAGAGGTCCAACGCTTGCTGTGACTCGTCGAGGCTCTCGCCACCCTCTGCCGCCCCGCAACCCAACGCCCCCAACAACAACAGACTCGTGAACGCTCGATATCCCATTTCGTTGCTCCTTTCGTGACTCTTGCTCGCGGCGGGGCGAACACCCGTTGTTCGAGTGGCGGTCTTCGATGAACCCGTCCGTAGCGGAGTCGACGCATGTCGAATGCGTCTGCGCCGGTCCCGCTGCGCTTGGCCGCCACCTCGTGCCCCCCGCGCGCCACGCACACTCGGCAAGACTTGGAACGAAGTCAACGCAGACAAGCTCGCGTTGGCATTTAACCTAAGGGGCTAGGGCTGCGGCGATGTGGCTAAACGTCTCGCGTCAGTGTCTGTGCTGGGCCCGTGAAGGCTTTGGTGGTGGAAGAAGCACGCAAACGCGGAGTGCTACAGCGCAATGCCGTGACATCGTGATGACCTTCCAGGAAAGTGCAAGACGCTGCCATGGGGCGCCCGCTGCGAGCCGAGGCTTCGCGTCAGTCACGCTTCACGTCGACACGACGCTTACAGCCAACAGCGCGAGCTCCACGTCTTCCTCTTCACTGAGGCCGCTGACACCGACTGCGCCGACGACCTCTCCGCCACTTCGCACGGGTATGCCGCCTCCCCAAGTGACGTAGCGCAGCTCCCCGTAGTTGGTGAGTGGGAACCCGCGCGCTAGCGCGTCGGCGCCAAATTGTTGCGACTCGATCCGCTCGCGAGCGGCGGTATACGCCTTGTTGATGGCAACCGTGACGCACGGTAGGCGACAGCTGTCAGTGCGCAGGAACGCGAGCAGCTCGCCATGAGCGTCGACCACGGCGACGGCTGCACCAAGCTGCTTTTCATCGAGCCGAGTCTGCACGACGCGAAGCATCTGCATCGCTTCGTCGAGAGTGAGTGCCTTGAGTGCGCGCATGCTCGCCTCTTGCACTAGCGAGGCACCGGTGTCCAGTGGACGCGCACTGCTACTCGAGCTCGAGGCTAACTCGGTCTCCCGCGAGCGAGGCCGCGCACGGATTACTTCGCTTCACGCTGCTAAACTTGTTCTTTTTCGTGATCCACAGCAGGGGCCAAGTGTCACCTGGCTCTCCAGTTGACGCCCGAGGTGCGCGTCGTCGCAGGCGCAGGCAGTCTTGCGCTCATCCGCTCGTGGAGAAGAACGGTGGGACCCTCCGCTGGTAGCTACTTCACGACCTGGCACTTCTCGACTTTGACCTGCGCCGTGTTGTTCTCGTAGTTGCACTCGTCCACGAGGCGGTTGCCGCCGCCCACGTCGTTCACGATCATCGTGATCGTCGAGCCGGTGGGCACGTCGGTCTTCGGGATCGTGCACTGGATGTTCTGGCAGCCGCCCTTTGCTACGGGGCCGGGCGTCTCGGTCTGGCACAGCGGCATGGCGCGGTCGTCACCCAGGTAGAAGGCCGCCGGCATGTTGGAGCCGACGCCGCGCAGGCCACGGTTGCAGATGCGACCCGTGAAGATGACCTTGCCGTCCTCGGTTTGCGTGCAGGCCGTGGTGGCGTCGAGGGCGCCGGTGATGTCAGCGAGCTCTTGCGAGGTGGCGCCTTGGCGGTTCTGGCGGAAGTTGTTCATCGTCGGATCGACGAAGTTCTGCTGCCACTCGGAGGTCTTGGGGATGCTGCCGTCGTCGTTGACGTTGGTGATCGAGTAGGCGTGCTGGTTCCACAGGTTGCGTGACGACGCCCAGCGGTCCAGCTTGTCGCGGAATACCTTCACGCCAGCGAACCACTTGTTGGCCTCGGCGATGGTCGTGATGTTGCCGAACTCGGCGCGGCAGACGTTGCCCGTGCCGGGCGTGCCGGCCAGCGGCGGGTGACAGGCTAGACCCGAGAGCTGGTCGTTCGGGTTCTGCACCGTGGCCATGAACGTGTTGCCGCACTCCGCGTCGCTGCTGCAGCGGCAGAAGCCTTCGACGCAGCTGTTCGACACGCACTCGTCGTTGGCGGCGCAGCGCACGCCGGCCCACAGCGGGTCGACGCACCCGGCGCTGGCGCGCCCGGTGCTCTCGCAATTACGAGCCGCTGCCGGGTTGCCGCACTGCGAATAGACGTTGAACAGCGGCGCACCACCGAAGATGATCTTCGAGCGGTCGGAGTTGTCCGGATCCGCGACGACCGGTTGCTCCCACCAAGTGGCCGAGTTGCGGTAGGTCGAGAACAGAACATCGCCGGTTTTTCCGTTGTAAACGCGCACGAAGCACTCGTCGGCGTAGATGGCTTCTGCCGTGCCATCACCTTCGAAGTCGAAGATGGTGGAGCCCGTCATGCCGGAGGTGCAGTCCTGCGTGGGCGACTCCCACAAGATCGACTTGGCGGCGTCCTTACACGCCCCGCCGCTGGCGCAGCCCAGATCGAAGACGCGGTAGGCAAAGGCACCAGCCGAGGCCAGCTCCGGCATGCCGTCGCCGTCGAAGTCGCCGATCGTGGGCGGGCCACCTCGCTCACCGAGCGCCTGGCCACCGCTGCACTTGGCCCCGGGCGGCATCACGTTGTCGAGCAGCGGTTCGCCCTCGAGCGTGTAGATACGCACGACGCCCGTTGCCTCGTTGCCGCCAATCGGGCCGACGCCGACGACCTCTGCCTTGCCGTCTTTCTTGGTAGCGTCGAACTTGCCAGCGCCGCTCCTGGTACCGAAGTCGGCAAAGCCGTAGAAGGCCGGCGCGTCGGCGGCGCTCGTGACGCCCAAGCCCGGGTACGCCTCGGCCCAGGCCTTGCCGCTCCAGCGGAAGACCTTGTTGGCCACCAGCTCGGCCTTCTTGTCGCCGTCCACGTCACCCACCACGGGGTCGGAAACCAGGAAAATGGCGGGATTTGCCGCGGCGATCACCGCGCCCGTTTGCCCGTTGTTCACTTCGCCGCCGCGCCCGATGATCTCGGGCTTTCCGTCGTCGTCGATGTCGTGAATCGATACGCCGTCCCACGCGCCCTTGCCGGGGTCACCGCCGGCGGGCGCGGTCCACATCACGTCGTACTTGGTCCCGTTGAACTTGAAGGCGATGAGTCCGCCGTTGCCACCTTGAGCGGCGTTCAAGCGCGCCACGATCTCCATCTTTCCGTCGCCGTCGAGATCGGCGATGGCCGGAGTGGCAGCGTCGCGCACTGGGTTACCGGCGCTGATGACTTCGATCTGCTGACAGGTCTGGCCGTTCAGAATGCGGATGCGGCCGCCCAGCGTCGCGTCGGCGCCGCCATCCGAGGTTACGATCACGATCTCGCCGGCCGTGCCGGATTCGGTCGGCAAGTTGGCGACGAGCGGCGTCGTCAGGACGTGAATGCTGGTCGGGTAGGGGTCACCGGCTTCGGGCTTCGTCCACTCGCACTGCAGATCGGGCGAAAAGAGGCCAACCGTCGCGGAGTTTTTGCACTCCGTGTTGACGGGGCGGGTAGCGTTGGTGACGCACGTGCCCTCGTTGACGCCTTCGATCATGCAGCCGTCGAGCGGCAGGCAGCAGTACGTGTCGTTCACGCACTCGTTGCCGTCGGCGGTGCAGGCGCCGCCGTTGGGCGAGCATTTGCCGCCCATCGGCGTCAGGACGCAGACGCTGTCTTTATCGCAGTCGGCGGTCTTGGTGCAGTCGACGAGCGGCGGGTTGCCGTCGCTGCCCGCGCTGCCGCCGGTGGTGATCGGGCCCATACTGCCGCCCACACCGATGATCGGGCTGCCGCCGGTGTTGCCCGCGCCAGTACCGTTGGCGCCGCTGCCGGTGCCGCCGTTCTTGCCGCCACCTCCTGCTGAGCAGGCCGCCGCTACGGCACTGCTGACCAAGATCGCGAAAGTCCCTCGAGCCAGGCTCAACCCGAATCGCATGCTCCATGCTTAGCTGAGCGAAAAGCGACTCGCGGCTCACCTCAACGATCTCGACATTGAAGTGATAAAACTGCGCCAAGCCCCCTGCAGATTCCCGCGCGAGAGCGAGCCGCAGGAAGGCGGGAAGGCGGGAAGGATTTGGGGGATCGAGCAGCGGCGCGAAGCGCGCGAAACCCATGAAATCTGGGCTTCCCGCCTTCCCCTGACCATTCATCGCTTCTTCCTGGAAGCGCGGAGGGCCTCGAGGGTTTGTGCGGCGATGGCGACATTTTCCATGCCTCGGGCGATGGTAATGGCGCCGGGGGGGCCGCCTGACGACGTGCCGGTGTAGCCGCCGAGG
>DATAKF010000418.1:0-8840 GCA_036261775.1 Polyangiaceae bacterium
AGCGTGCCGGAGAAGACGTTCAGCAGGCCGAACTTGTAGGCGTGCGGCGGCGGGCTGTAGTCGCCGAACACCGACTCGATACCCTGCCGGATGAAGTCGAGCCCATTCTCAAGCAGACTTTGCCGGAGCTCGCTCCTGCTATTCATGGCTCTCGTCGGTGGTGGTTGTTGCCCCTCTACGGGCGCGAATCGCGCGGAACTCCGCAATGGCTGCGTCCCCGAGCCGCACGAGCTCGGACCGCAGCTCCCGGTACCCCGAAATGTCGAGCAACTCGCCGGGCAGCACCGCGAGGAAGTCCGGATGCGCGGCGTAGTGTGACCGCAGGGGAAGCGTAGGGAACGGCGACTTGTTGAAGATGCGCATGTGGGTCGCCAGAGACGCAACAAGATGGCCCATCGGATCGTGCCTTTCCTTAAGCGCAAGGAAGGCGCGCTTTTCGTCCTCGGGCAAGTCGCCAAACCACTTTGGCAAAAGTGGTTCTGTGTAAGTCAACAACGGGTCCAGACGCTCGGTGAGACTGCTTGAAAAATACTCCAGCCAGCTTTCCTCGAACTTGGCCTGAAACTCCTCCCAGGTGACGAGTTCGACGTTCGTGAGCTCGGAAGCGGCGAACGCCCCCGACTGAAAGCCGCTCGACGAGATCACGTAGCCGACGTTCGCGCCGACGTCGGCGACCGTCGTGCGGAACGCATGGATCGTCTGCTGCGGCACAGGGTTCGCCCAGTGCTTGCATTCGCACAGGATGACGTACTTGCGGCCCTTGACCGTCTCCTCGGCGTAGACGTCGACCGCCGTGTTGCCACGCACCGTGGCGAGCGTTTTCTCCACTTCCGCCGCAAAGCCGCACTCGCGCAGGATCGCCGCGACCTGCTCCTGCAGGTCCCGCCAGTCCGATGGTGTCCGGTTCGTGATCATTCTCGCTTCGGTCCTCCGCACGTCGCAGCCCCCCGGAGGGTCCGACGCGACCCTCACATATCGAGGGAAACGTGTCTTTGGTCAACGTCTGGCGTCGGCGTCGACTTCATCGCGACCCTCTCGGGGCAGGACGAACGGGCGCTTCTACCCGCGCCGCTTGCCCGTCAATGACGGTTGCCCCTGCGGGTTTTGGTTCCCCCTGAAGGTCTCCCCCAAAAACCTATGGCGGCCTGCGCTCATCAAGCGCGGGTTTGGCGTCCTCGTTCCCGCCCCGTGCGAGCCATTCAAACGCGAAAGGAGCCGTGCCTATCAACGACGTTACCCCAAACCGTGTCCACCACCTCCTCCTGCGCCACCGGACTGACCTCGAGCGCGCCATATTCCGCGAGGTTTGGTCATGAGGTGTCTCCTTCATGTGGTTTCCTCGAGCCAGTCCTCGACGAGCAGCCCATCGATGGCGCCGTCCTTCAAGCCACCATCGTTCGTGATCAGCGTCGCGCCGTGCTCCAGCGCCGTGCACGCGACAAGGAGATCGAAATCAGTCTTGGGCCGTCCCTTGCGTTCGAGGGCTGCGCGCACGGTCGAGTAGCGAGTGGCGAGCGGCAGGTCGAATGGCAGCACGCGCACACCCGTGGCGAAGCGCTCGAGGCGAGCTCGGTTCGCCTCCCGACGAGCCGATTTTTCGACGCCGAACAGCAGCTCCGCGAACACGACGAGCGGCATGCCGAAACTGTCGGCCTCGAGTCCAGCAACGCGCGGTACGACCCGCGGATCGCCCTCCAGCAGCCGGGCCACGATGTTGGTGTCGATGACGTACCTCACGGCAGGTCGGGGACCTGACGGTTGCCCCGCTGCCGGCTGAACAGCGCGTCCAGCTCGGCGCCGCTCTCCCCTTCCCAGCGCCCCACCTCACGCAACAAGTCGCCCATCGTCTTCTTTGGCTCCCCCGCGGCCTCCACGGCGCGCACCTCGACGGTCAGCCCCTCGTCGACTTTCACCAGCACGGGGTGCGTGGGGTCGCGCCTGAGGGCCTGGATGGCCTCGTCGAGGGGGAGCCGTTGGTTCACCCTCCGAAGCATAGCAGCCCACCAGAACCGTTTCCCACCAGTTACCCAACGTGGGGTAACTTCCCGTTGCCTAGCGTCTCCATGCGGCGAGGTAGCAGATTCGAAAATCGCGGAAATCATCACGATCCCGCATGAGCAAGCGCCCGCGTGAATCGCGACCGTCGAATCTGCCCGCCCCGACCGAGTAGGAAGAACAGAGGCCCTGGTCATCGAGACCGGGGCCTTTTTCTTTTTGTCACAGCCCCTCGAGACCTCGCGGACGTTTGGGGCTGGGGCCCCAAACCTCAGAGCAGCGCCGCGGCTTGCGCGGCAGGTCGACCCTAAAAGCCCGCCTTGATGATTTGACCGACCAGATCCCCGACGAGGGTCGGGTCGACGCCAACGCCAACGTCCCCGACCGCGTCGGCCGCACTGATCGCAAAACCAAAGCTATGGGTGAGCCCCACGACGCTGACGCTGAGCAACGCGACGGCGGCAACTAGGCTCGAAACCACGACAATGACGCGTGGCTTCAACCAACGACGCGGCGGCTTCGAGCTTTCGATGATCTCCACCTGGAGTAGCGATGCATCGAACATGCCGCCGCGTCCGGTGCGCAAGACTGCTCCCCTCCCCCTTCCGCGGGAGGCCGCGCTCCCGCCCTACAACGACGCTCTGGAGATCAGCAGCAACGTCCTCGGGTCTCGGTTGCGAATCCGAAACCCACCCAGCGCATCGTGCACCGCTTCGGCCGTAATGCGCTGGCTGCGGGGAACGTCGACGGCCATCACGCGCTGCAAAATGTTCTGCGCGAACGGCTCATCGTCCACCAGCACCACGAGCTCGAAGTCCTTGTCGTTTTCCAGGCTGCGGTAGTTGCCGTTGGTCGAGCCGTGGATCGACCAGCGCTCGTCGAAGACCGCCATTTTCAGGTGATTGAAGTGATTCTGGTACTCGTAAACGTTGACCCCCTGCTCCAGCAAGCTCGCGTACCAGTACTGCTGCGCGTCGTGCGCAAAGCTATTGTCGTTCCAGGTCGCTGCGGTCAGCACGAGGGTAATGTCCAGCTCGGGGCGACTGCGCTTGGCCTCGCACAGCGCGGTCACCAAATCTGGGTGATAAAAGTAGGGGTTCTCGATGAAGATCGAGCGCACGGCTCCTCGGATCATCCGCAAATACAGCTCGCGCACCGCGTTAGGCTGGTCGTCGGGCTGGTTCGCATGAACCTCCACGCGCCCCGGCCCTTGGCCAATGTGGAACGCGCCAGGTCGTGCCGGCAACGGGCTGGTGCTCGCGCCGTGCGCAAGCTGGTAATCCGTGCCGCCATCCAGCACGAATCGCTCGTGGAAGTACGTTTCGAGCTCGCGGGTGACAGGGCCTTCGAAGCGCGTCCAACTGTCGTGCCACTTCCACCACGGCTCCGGCAACCCCGCGCGCTGCCGCTGTTCACCTTCCACGCGCGCGTCCAAGTGGGGGTCGAAGGCATCGTGATACAGGTACTGCGCGCCGATGTTGGCGCCCCCGCAGTAAGCGACACGAGCGTCGATCAGCACCAGCTTCCGATGATCGATGTGCAGCTCGTCGATCGCAATGGCGCCATTGATTTGCGCCGCCAAGGAAACGAGCCGCGGGTCGGCGGCGTGGATCACCTTGTCGTAGTCGATGTTGGTATTGACCACCTGCACGCCCGCGTCGATCAGGCGCTGGCACATCGGCTTCACATCCAGCGGGTCGTGAGTGACCGAAGGGTCGTGCTCCATCATCTCTTTCTCACCGGTCGAGAAAGGGTCGCCCATGCCGGTCTTGTCGACATTCAGCAACACCCGACAGCTAACGCCCTCGCGTGCCTTCTGAATCAGCAGATCCGCCAGCTCCTCGCCGATCGGATCGCGGAACCACAGAAACACGCTGATGTGCACCGTGCTCCGCGCGGCCCGTAGATCCTCCAGCACGGCAGGCAGAATCTCGTGCCCATCGATCAGCAGCTCGGCGGTGTTGCTCGCGGGTTCGGCGCTCATGGCTTTCGGAGTAGAGCACGCAAACAGCCACACTCTGGTGGGAACTAGATCGCGTTGTATCGCGAGCGCCCTGAAGATATGGTGCGCCAGCGAGGTCTTGCCATGAATGCGCGCGCCGCTCGAAACGTGATTGCCGTCGCTAGCTTGCTCGGAACCTGGGCCGTTGCCATCGGCTGTGAGGGTGATCCACCCAAGCATTCGGTGTTCCAAGACGGCGGGGCCGGCGGTGAAGCCGGCGAAGGTGGCAGCGTTCAGGTGCCAGCAAACGGTGGCGCGGGCGCGCCCGACAACGCCGGCGGAGTCGGCGCGCTCGCCACGGGCGGTGTACCCGATACGGGAGGCGTACCGGCCGTAGGCGGCGCCAGCGGCGGCGTGCCGTCAGAACCAACGGCGGGTGACGGGTCCATGGCCGGCGCCGGCGGCGGCCCGCTGGTCGCGTGCGAGGGTGAGGTCACGTTTCCGGATCAGTACTTCGAAGGCACCGTACGCGACGCCATCGGCAAGCCGACGGGCCCTATCCTCGGGACTGATCTGCTCGAGCTGAAGTCCTTCACGTTGCCGGGCATCGACGGAACGATCACCATCACCGGCATCGAGTGCATGGTCGCGCTAGAAAGCGTGAACTTTGCGGACAATTCGCTCGGCACGCCGCTATCGGCGCTGGCCAGCCTGCCCAACTTGCGCAAGCTCGATCTCAGCGGCGACTACATCACGAACGAAGCGCTCGCAGACGTGGCCCTGCTCACCCAGCTGACAGAGCTGGACCTTCACGACAACTACCTCACCTCAATCGAAGCGCTCGCCACTCTCGTCAATCTCGAGACTTTGGACCTGTCCGACAACGGCGATTTCAACTTTACGGCCATGGACCTTGCGCCCTTGGCGGGCCTCGACAAGCTCACGAACCTCAACCTGTTCGGCACGCTGACGGGCACGCTGCAGCCGCTGGCCTCGTTGACACAGCTCGAGACTCTCTCGTTCGGGGTGCGTAAAATTGACGACATCTCGCCGCTCGCGCAGCTGGTCAACCTGCGGTCGCTCGATCTTCAATCGAGTGAGATCACGGGCATTGGTGATTTGACCCAGCTGACCAAGCTTCAGAAGCTCAACCTGTCTTATAACCAGCTCAGCGACTTTACGCCGCTCGAGGGCCTCACCAACCTCACGGAGCTGAACCTGAAGCAGACGACGTTGAGTAGCGTGGCGTCGCTCGCGCCGCTCCTCAAGCTGACCAAGCTCGACGTGTCGAACAACAGCCTCACCGACGTCACCGTGCTCGGCGCCCTGCCGGCGCTACAGTGGCTCGATCTTTCGTACAACAGCACGCTGACGTCCCTGGCGCCGCTCGTCTCGAGCAACTTCATTGGTGCCGGCGACGACATCACGGCCGAAGCGCTAGATTGCGACACCTTCGCCGACGCGTTCGCCGAGCTGATCGCCAAGACGGTGACCCTACACACCAGCTGCGGAACGTAGACAACAACTCATGCGCTCGCTGTTTGGAGGCCAGCAGCACTTCTCGGACCCATGGGTCGGCGCAGCGTCGTTCAACCGACTCGGCGGCCATCTCTCGCGAATGCTCGTTAGTCAGGCAGCCGCGTCGCTGCGGATCGCGCGCGCTCGGCAGGAGTCGCCGGTGGAAGATGCCGTTCGAACGCTCGAACGAGACGGCGTCGCGGTGATCGAGGAGTTCGTCGACACGGCGAGCCATTGCGCCCTGCGAGACGAAGTCGCCGCGCGACTCACGGCCCTCGAAACCCAGGTTCCGATCCCCGAAGCGTCCGACCGACGTTTCGGAGCACGACGACCCTTCCAGGGCGGCTTCGATCGCTTCGATGGCAGCACGCTGAATCGCTACGTCGACATCGACCCGCGCGTCCACCCGCTCGCCTCGCGTTTCGTCCAGGAGGCGCGCCTCATGCGGCTCGTGCATCACGTGATCGGAACGCGGCTTGCCGCAAAGAAGGCGTCTATTTATCTCACGGTGCAGGGCAACGAGCTGCAGAACCCCGACCTTCAGAAAGAGCTCCATCGCGACACCTTCCAACCAGCCATCAAGTTCTGGTACTTCCTCGAGGAGGTGTCCCTTGCGCAGGGACCCTTCGAGTACGTCGTCGGCAGCCACTTGCTCACGCCAGCTCGACTGCGTTGGGAGTACCGACGCTCGGTCGAAGCGTCGCGACGCGGCTCGCGCGACACGGGCGGCTCGTTTCGAATCGACGAGCAGGCGCTGCAGAGCCTCGGCCTCGCCCCCCCGCGCCCGCTCGAGGTACGCGAAAACACCCTAATCATCGCCAATGTTCGCGGATTCCATCGGCGAGGGCACGGCACGCTCGGCAGTCGTCGCGTCTCGATCTATGGCAACGTCCGCCCGCGACCCTTCGTGCCCTGGTGAACGTTCTTGCTCCAAACGACCGAGCGCTCGTGCAACGCCACGAAGCCGTCTCGAATCTCGTGATACGCGCGCGAGATGGCACAGGCTCGTTCGCTGGCGGTTGGGATACTCAGTTGCGCGCTCATTGGCTGCGCGCAGATCCGCACGGAGCATCAAGTGGTGCGCGGCACGCCGAGCCGGGAGACGATTGCGCTCGGGCCGCCGCTGCTCACGAAGACTGCCGTGACCGGGAGTACCATCGATGTGCACGTGAGCCCGGGCAAGTGTCTGGTGCAGACCACGACACCGGTGGTGGAGAAGGATCGTATTTCGCGGCATCCGTCGGCCGCCAGCACGATCACGTTTTTGGGGTTGGGTGCCGGCATTGGCGGGCTCGGGTACGTGGCCTGGAACCGAGCGGATGACCTGCCCAAGACTTGTCCGGAGGGCATGGGCGACGACAAATGCACGACCCGTGAAGAGCAGCAGGTACTAGCCGGGTTGCTTTGGGCCGGGGGCGCGGCGCTCGCCGGCTACGGCATCTATGATTTGATCCGCGGCGAGCGTGACGTACAAGAGAAGGAAACGGCGAATCGGAAAGAGGTCGAGCGCTCGGCACCGCAGGCGTGCGTCGTGGCTATGGATGGTCACGCAGTCGAAGTGCGGCTTTCCGGGGGTCAGACGCTGAAACAGCTGACTGACTCCACCGGCTCAGCGCGCTTTCAGGTTCCGGAGGCTGTTTTACAGGCAAGCGGCGCGAATCTGCGCGCCACCGTGACGGTGAACGGGCGCGCCGCAGACCCGGCGGATTTGTCAGCTCTGGTCGCAGCCTATCGGCGCGCGCATCCCGTGCGAGTAGCGCTGGGCGGGCAAGATAGTCGCTACCTGTTCCTCAACGACGCGAAGTTCGTCGCCGCCTCGCCCCCTGCCGTCAGCGAGGGCAAAGGGGCGCCGCGCATCCTAGACATTCGAGCCACCGAAAAGCTCATCAACGGCGGCGCGGCCTTCATCGAGTTCGACGTCGAAGACCCAGACGGCGAGCGCGACATCGATCGCATCCTCGTGGTCACCGAAGGTGACGCAGGCTACTACCTGATCCCATCGCAACCCGGCCCTGGCGGGCAGCGCCGCGTTCGGCTCGGCATCCGTGACACGGTGACCGACGCGCAAATGCGGATCGGCTTCGCGCTGCTCGATCGCGGGGGGCACGTGAGCAACTACGAATTTCGCTCGTTTCCGATCGTTCGCACCGGTACCGGTGACCTCAAAGTCAGCCTCACCTTCGACCGAAGCACGGATCTGGATCTGCACGTCGTCGAGCCCTCCAAGGAATCGATCTTCTTCGGCATGCGCGAGTCACGCACGGGCGGAGAGCTGGACCTCGACTCGAACGCAGGCTGCCAGATTGACGGCGTGAACAACGAAAACGTGTTCTGGAAAACCGGTACGGCCCCAGCCGGTGAGTACAAGGTCTACGTTCAGAACTTTCGGAGTTGCTTGCGCGAACCCGTCAACTACCTCGTCACCGTCTACAACGGTCGCAACATCCAGACCTTCGAGGGGACGATCGGTAACAACGACCCCAAGCCGCGCCTGATCACCACCTTCGAGCGCCCCGCAGCCGCCGGAGCACCGCCAGCGGTCGTGGCGAGCGAGCCGGCCATCGGCACCTGCGCCAAGGCTGCCGCCTGCTGCAGCAAGGTGATCAAAAGGAGCCGCGGGGGCGCTCCGGCCGAAGCTGGCTGCGCGGCCCTCACGCAGCTACCCGAAGCCAGCTGCGTGCATCCGCTGCAAACCTCCCGCGAATCGGCCAAGGCGCTCGGTCTTCGCTGCGATTGACCCTGCGACCCCAATTGCGCTTCAGTGCACGAAGGCTCCCAGCCGCGCTAAACGTCGTACCTGAGCACGATGCGGCCGCCGCTGGCCGGCTCCGCTTTGACGAAGGTGAGCGCCCGTCGGCTCTCCACGCCGGCGAACAGCGCTCGCCCGCCGCCGAGCAGCAGCGGGTGCACGATCAGCCGCAGCTCATCGAGCAGGTTTGCGTTGAGTAGCGACGTCACGAGCGTCGGTCCCCCGACGACGTACACGTTCTTGCCCGGTGACCGCTTGAGCTCGGCGATAGCGTCGAGGTTGCGAACGACCTTGGCCGTGGGTGGCCACGACACCCGCTCGAGCGTCTTGGAAACCACGTAGTGGGGCGTGCGGGCCGCGCGCGCAGCGTAAGCAGCCTCGCGTTCGTAGGGCAAACGCGCTGAAAAGGGCGGAATTTCTCGCGGATTGGCGGCGATCGCGGCCCAATAGTCGCCGTAGCCCGGGTACATGCCCGAGCCCTGCACGAAAGCGTCGACGTCCGGAATCAGCTCCAGCGCGTCCGCCCAGGAGTCAACCCACTCCTCTCCCCCTCGATCGGAACCCTGCGTAAACCCATCCAGTGAAACCTGAAGCGCCGCAATCAATTTTCTGCTCATCGTGTCCTCTCGCGCGTTG
>DATAKF010000422.1:0-54205 GCA_036261775.1 Polyangiaceae bacterium
CGACCAAGCCGGGCGTCAGAACCAGCGTCCACAGCAGGGCTCGGTAGTCAGCGGCAAACCGGGGCAACATGCGGAGCGGACTCTAGCAGCCCGTTTCTGCTCTGTCGTCACGCTTTGGTCAGTAAATGGGCGCAATTCGTGCGCAATTGCGCAGTTTCGGCGGCGCGAACTCGCTTACGCGGCCTAAATAGCGGGCGCGCATGCCCCCGCGCGCGAACGAGCACCGCTCAGTTCACGTTGTCGCGCACGTACGCGATGGTCCGGACGGTGTCGATCAGGCGGGAACGCGACTCACTCGTCAGGTCGACGAAGCGGATGCCCATGCCGGGGTTCGGATTGTCCGCCAGCATGCGCACGGCGTTGACCCACTGGACCTGGCCGTGGAGCACGAATGGCTCGTCCGAGCCGGGCGGGGTGAAATTCAGCGTAAGCCGGGTCCCAACCTCGAGCGGCTCGTGGGTGCGGACGAAGATGCCGAACTCCGAGATATTCGCGATGCTGGCGTACAAAAAGGTGTCGCGCGACTCGCAGTCGACAGACCACGTGACCTCGATGCGGTCCGACCCACGTCGATTCGACACAGGCGGCCTTTCCGAGGGCTTGGGCGGCTCGTCGCTCACGGCCAAGGCTCTACCGCCGCGCGGAGTGGGTGTCACGCCGAAAAATCCCCGCCGTCAGCGGACTTGGAGCGTTCCTGCCACGATCCGATCGTCGTTCGCAGGTCCGTCAGTGACTGGTAGCCGGTGATCCCCCGCAAACAGTCCGAAGTAGACGCGGTACGGTCCGGGGGAAAAGTTGGGCTCGAGCGTCACCTCGGTCGTGTCCACCATCACGTCGCCCTGACGCCAGAGACGCAGCGGGTACTTGCCGTCGAGCGGGTCGTGATCCGCGTTGAAGCGGCGCTGCAATCCATCGATGTGCACGAAGGTCTTCCACGGCCCGGTGATCGGCGCGAGCACGCGGAGAAAGATCGAGAAGCGAAACACGGTCCCCGGCACGACGCTCGACTGCGCGGAGCCGTCTGCAGCGTTCACGCTCCAACCGAGCACCTCCAGCTTGTCGCCGAGCACGGCGTGGAGCGGGTGCTGCACCTTGGGTGGCGTGTCGAGCACCAGAGCTGCGAGGGGACTTTGGTCACGTTCGCCGGGAGCGCGGCGGCTCGAAGCCAGCAAGACTTGGCTCGAGCGCGCGTCGAGCACCGGCAGGTTGCTGTGGTGCAGCGCGCGGTAGCGGGCGTTCAGCTCCGGCAAGTCGCCTTCACGGAGCACGAGCCAACGCCGTTGGGCGCCGGCTTGGGTCAGCCATTCGAAAGCAGGCTCGACGTCGTCGAAGCTGGTCGCGTGGGGCGCGCCCTGATAGCGCGCAGCTTCCATGCGCTCGCCGATCATGCCGAGCGGCTCGGCACCGCGGCGCAGCCCCCGATAGGTCTCCAGCGCTTCTTGCGGCGACACTTGGCGCGCCAGCGCAGGATAGAAGCCGAGACTGGCGATGCCACCCAGCGCCGCGAAAATCAGCGTCAGGCCCTGCGCCCGCGACATTGAAAGGGCACGCCACTTCCCTGCCCGCTCGGCAAACAGCATGCGCGAAACGTCGCGCAGGAGCATGGCACCGAGCGGCAACAACGGCGACAGCGGCACGCAGATGGCAGCCATGGCCACCAGCCGGCGACTGACGCTGCCGAAGCTTTCGAGCTGCGGCAACGCGACCAGCCGTTCGCTGATCGCAGACAAGAGCAGGAAGCCGACGAGCGCCGCCTCGAGCACCAACAGCGCGAAGACCAAGTTGCCGTTCCAAAGCTTTTGCAGCGTCTCGAGCAGCCGGCGGTATTCGGCGAAGTCGAACCTGCGCGGAGCCTCGACGGCGTCCGCCGTTGCGGTCGGCTGCGGCTCGTAGAGCACGAGCGCGGCGCAGGCTGCCAGTGCGGCAGCGCCCGCGAGCCAGAGCGAGCCGGAAGCTTCGTGCAAGGTGTCGGGCAGCGTGACGTCGGCCAAAGCGAAGCCGACCAGCGTCTTGTCTGGAAACGCGCGCAAATCGAGGCCGATCACGGCCACGAGCGCCGCCACCGCGAGCCCCAGCAGCGGCGACCCCAGGCGCCCCGCTTCGATTTCACCGAGCGCGGCGGCAACGAGCACTGCGAAACAAGCCACGGCGGGCGGAACGAGGTAGCCCAAGTCCGCCGAGAGCCAGGCGGAAACGGCCAAACTGAGCCCGAGCGCCAGGGCCGCGGCGTTCACGGCGGCGCTGCCGGGCGCATCAGCGTCGCTAGGCCGAAGCAGCAGCGCCAAAACCAACGGCGCAGCCCCGCTCCAAGGAAATGCAGCGTGGGCGAGCTCGCCCAGCGCGGCCTCGAACGTCGTAAGCTCGGGTGAAGCGCGCAGCGAGCTGCCGACGAACACGGAGTACTCGCCGGTTTGCGCGGCGAGCGCCAGACCTTGGCAGCCCAGCGCGAACGCCAATAGGCCCACGACGCCGACGGCCAGCGACAGCCCACGCCACGAGCCGGGCGCCGAGCGCCGCGAGAGAGCAGCCACGCTCACGGCCAGCGCCGGCACCGCGACGTTGACGATGGGACCGCGACACCAGAAGCCGGCGTACAGCCCGACGGCGCCCCACAGCGCGAAGGCCACGCGGGCGCGCGCAGAAACCCCGCTCCCCAAGCACGCCACCGCCAGACCCGACCAGGCCATCGCGAAGGTCGCCATGGTGACCGCGTCGCCCAGCAGCACGCGCGCCTGTAAGAAGTAGAGCGGGGTCGTGGCCAGCACCAAGCTGGCGTAGAGCGCCACCCGGCTATTCCAAAGGCGAGCGGCCGCCGCGTAGATCGACGCCACGCCCACCACAGCCCAAAGCGCCAGCGGGAGCCGCCCCGCCCAGTCCGACAGCCCGAGCAGCCGGAACCCCAGCGCCGCCGACGTGAACGGCAGCTCTCCGCGCCCCAAGTCGGCGCGGATTGGCACGCTGTTATCGGCACCCGGGATGGCGAGCCCCACGCCGCCCAGCAGGTTCAAGGCGAGGCGCCGAGCCAGCTCCGCCACCGTCACCTCGTGCGGATCCCACAGCGCGCCGGCCCGGATGCCCCCAATCAGGGCGCCTACGGCGAGCAGCGAAGCCAGGCTTATGAGCCAATTTCGGCGCACGGACTGCGGTTACTCCCGCAGCAGAACGGCCGCAACTTGCGCACCCCCCGAGATTCTGGGAAATGGGGCCGCCTTGGTCCACATGAGAACCGCCTAATGCGCGCTGGAACGATCGCCATCGTCGGCCGTACGAACGTTGGAAAGTCTACGCTCCTCAACAAGATCTTGGGGGAGCGCCTGGCCATCGTGTCGCCGCTTCCGCAAACGACGCGCGACGCGCTACTCGGCGTCGTGCGGCGGGAGGACGCGGAGCTGGCGTTCTTGGACACGCCCGGTTTTCACAAGCCCAAGACCGAGCTGGGCTCGCGCATGAACTCGTCGGCCTTCTCGGCGGCCGAGAGCGCGGACGTAGTGGTGTTCGTCACGGATGCGACCGCCGGCTGTAAGGCCGTCCAGAAGAAGGTCAAGCGCTTCGACGGCACGCCGCTGCCGCTCGCGGAGCTGGCTCCAGAAGACTTCGAGCTCATGCAGGGCATGAAGTTCTTGAAGAAGCTGCCGGCCATCTTGGTGCTGAACAAGGTGGACGCCGTCCGCGACAAGGGTCTGCTCTTGCCGCTCTTGAACAGCTACCTCGCGGCGGTGCCGTTTCAGGCGCTGGTGCCGCTGTCGGCGCTCAAGAACGACGGCGTCGATCGGCTGCTGGAGACCATCACGCAGCATTTGCCGGAGGGTGAGCCCAGCTACCCGGACGACACGCTGACGGACAAGCCGTCCACGTTCTTCGTGCGCGAGTACGTGCGCGAGCAGGTTTTGCTGCATCTTTCCGGCGAAATTCCGCACGCCGTGGCGGTCAGCATCGACAACTTCGACGAAGGCTCCGACAAGCTGCGCATCGCCGTCACCATTCACGTGGAGAAGGTCGGGCAGCGCAAGATCTTGGTCGGCACTGGCGGCACGGTGATCAAAGAGCTGCGGCTCGGCGCCGAGAACCGCATCAAGCAGCTGCTCGGGCGCAAGGTGCGGCTCGAGCTGTTCGTGCGCGTGACCCCGCGCTGGAAAGAGACGCCGCGCATGCTGGCCGAGCTTGGCTACGATCGCCTGAGCGGAGACAAGAAGTGACCCCGATCGTCGCAGTCGTCGGCCGGCCCAACGTCGGCAAGAGCACGCTGTTCAACCGCCTGGCTGGCAAGTCGTTGGCCATCGTCGACGACCAGCCGGGCATTACCCGGGACCGTCACTACGCGCCCGCGCACCTCGCAGGCCGTGAGATTCAGCTCGTCGATACGGGCGGCTTCGATCCAGCCAGCGGCGACCCGATGCAGCAAGGAATCGCGCGGCACGTCGAGGCCGCCATCGCCGAAGCCGACGTGATCGTGTGCGTGCTGGACGGCACTTTGCCGCCCACCACGCCCGATCGCGAAGCGGTGGCGTTGCTGCGGCAAAGCAACAAACCGGTCGTTTACGTGGCCAACAAGGTCGACAACGCCGGCCAGGCCCTGCAAGCGACCGAGCTATTTTCGCTGGGTGTGCCCGAGCTGGTGAACGTCTCGGCTCTGCACGGCCTCGGCACCGCGCAGCTGGCGGTCAAGGTGGTCGCCGCCTTGCCCCCCTACCAAGAGGACGTCGTCGACAACGACGAGATCCCGCGCATCGCGCTGCTCGGCCGTCCCAACGCCGGCAAGTCGTCTTTGTTCAATCGGCTGAACGGCGCCGAGCGCGCCTTGGTCGACGATCGCCCGGGCACCACGCGCGACGCGCTGGACGCCAAGGTGGTCTACGACGGCAAGCCGCTGTGGGTCGTCGACACCGCCGGTATTCGCCGCAAGGCCAAGGTCGAAGAGAAGGTCGAGCTGGCGAGCGTGATGCAAGCCTTGCGCGCCGTGGAGCGCGCCAAGATCGCCGTCTTGATGTGCGACGCCACCGAAGGCGTGGCCGAACAAGACGCGCGTTTGCTCGGGCTGTGCATGGACCGAAACCGCGGCATCATCGTGGCCCTGAACAAGATGGATTTGCTGTCGCGCGAGGAGCAGAAGAAGGCGCGCGAGCAGGCGGAGGATGTGCTTGGTTTCGCGAAATTCGCGCCAATCATGGAGATTTCCGCCAAGACCGGGCGCGGCGTTTCCGAGCTCGTGAGTAAGGTGAACCGCATCGCGCGCGAGTGGGAGCGGCGCATCACCACGGCCGAGCTGAACCGATTTTTCCGCGACGTCATCGAGCGTCAACCGCCGCCGACCGATGGCGGGCGCGCGCCGCGAATCTTCTACGTGACCCAGGCCGAGAGCTCCCCGCCGCTGTTCGTGGCCATGAGCAGCGGCGCCGCGAACATCAAGACGAGCTACCAGCGCTTCGTGACCAACCAGATGCGAGCCACCTTCGGCTTCGAAGGCGTGCCGATCAAGGTGCACTACAAGGAGCGCACCAAGAAGGTCCTGGCGCCGAAGCCGAAGCCGCCGAAGCGGAAGCGCGGCTGAGGGCTCGGGGGCCGAGGAATTAGGGGTTAGGGGATAGTCGGCGGAGGGGAATCAGGGGGTCGAGGGCGTCACTCATCCCTCAAGCCGCCCGGCTCCGTGCCGCCGCCCGGCTCCGTAGGGCCCCGCGCCAACGAAACCCGCACGGCTCCGTTAGCTCCCGCGTCAGCGCCCTCATCCCTAGCCCCTCCGCCGACTAACCCCTAACCCCTCGGCTCCTCACCCCTAAGGCGCAGGACTGCTGCCGTCCGCCGGCTTGTCGCCAGCAGGCTTTTCGCCGGCCTTTTCGGGCGGCTTCTTGGCGGCGACGGGCGGCGCGCCGTACTCGTCGCGTAGCTTTTTCAGGAGGCCATCGCGGAACACGCGCTCGTAGTACTCGGGCATGCGCGGCAAGTTCACGAACAAGCGTACGCCCGAGGTGCCTTCAATCACTTCCAGCGTACCGGTCACCGCGCTGTTTTTGGCGCCGCCGGGCGCCGTGTACTTGAAGATCAAGTAGGCGGCGTCCGGGTCCTTCTCGACCACCTCGTAGCCTAGGTCCACGCGCACGTAGCGCAGCGCCCCGCTGTAGGTTTGCGCCTTGGTGTACGACGACCCGCCGTCGACCCGTGCGTCAGCCAAGCTCGCGGGTGCGAGGGCCGCCACTGCTGCCAGCACACCGACGAAAGACTTGAGCGGGCTTCGAGCCATGCATGGCGGCTACCCTCATCCGCCCCAGGTGGCCAAGTTTCTCGGTGAAACGCTCAGTCGGCGTCGGGCATACGACCATCGAGCAAAGCGGCCGGGCCGTCTTCGAACAGGAACCGAATCTCGTCCTTGCCGTAGCGCTTCTCGATCAGCTTGAAGCTCTTCTCGACCGTCAGCAGGTCCGACGGGCGATGCAGATCCGTGCAGGCAGCCTGGTACAGCTCGCGCTCGAGCAGCTCTTCGGCAGCGCGCTGCGGGCGTCGACCGTATTTACCGGTCAAAGCCATGCAATCGAGCAGCGTGGCCACGCCTTGGTCGACCAGGCGCTCCAACGCTTCCGGGTGGTCCCAGAATTTTCGGTAGCGCTCTGGGTGGGCAACGACCGGCAAGATCTTGCGGCGGCGCAGATCGAACAGCCGCTGCTCGATGACCGGCGGAAAGTCGATCTCGTAAAACTCGAGTAGCGCTGCGCGACCGCCTGGATACGGGAGCGCTTCGCCGTTCAATAGGCGCGTATACACGCGCTCATCGAAGTAATGCTCGCTCGACAGCGACAGCTCGGGCACCTGGCGCCCCACCAGCTGCGGCAAGAAGCCTTCGAAGGCAGCCGTCAGGCCCTGCTTCTCGTTGTCGAACATGCCGGGTCGCATGTGCGGCGTGGCCACCACACGCGTGAAGCCGAGCGCACGCAAGCCCTCGAGCATCGCGACACCGTCGGCCACCGTGGGCGCGCCGTCGTCGATACCGGGCAGAAAGTGACAGTGCAGGTCGATCAACAGAACTGCTCTAGCACTCAGCAACGCGAGCACGAGAAAACAGGGAGGCGGGGAGGCGGGGACTTTTTTGGGGTGGGTGACAGTTGGGCGAGCGCTTACCGTTTCGAAGCACAGCTCGTCGCGAGCGGGCCGCTGGCGCGAAACCCCCAAATCCCGCCTCTGCTGGGCCCTCCCCGCCTCCCCGCCTCCCTGTTTTCTCGCTCTCGTTCGTCAGCGGGCGGCCGTGCGGCCTGTGTTTTCGGTCAGGATACGACGGCAGCCGTCGCTGAGCCGCGCGTAGTCCGCGTCTTGGGCGTCGCCCAACGCGGTGAGCGACACCTCGAAATCGTCGATCAAGAGCTGGCGAACGGGGGGCTTCGGGCCACGAAATCCCAGCTCTTCGAGCCGCGGATCGTTGGCGGGCAAGGTCGAAATCGCCGCCAGCTCCTCGCACAGCCGAGCCGCGCCAGAGCCGGCCACCAAGCACCCCGAAGAGTCGGCGAGCGCTACCGCCGACAGGCCGCTGTTTCGTCGCGCCGCGTCGAGCAGACGACAGAGCGAAACGAACGTATCGGTGGAGCGGCCATGGCGGCGTTCGGTCTCGAGCGGGCGGTGGGACATCGTGCGCATAGCTTGGTAGAGGCCTGCAGCGGCGGACAAATTTCGTGGAGTTACGCTGTGGTCAGCCATGCTAGGCCTACGGCGCCCGATGCCCGACGACCGCCTGCAGCGACTCACCGCCACCCGTCGGGTGGTGGTTTGCGCAGGCGCTGGCGGCGTCGGCAAGACCACCATCGCGGCGGCGCTGGCGTTGTCCGCTGCGGGTCGCGGTCGGCGCGTGCTGTGCCTGACCATCGATCCTGCACGGCGCTTGGCCGACAGCTTGGGCCTCACGCTTTCGCCTGGCGCGGAGGTAGAGGTGGCGCCCGAGCGGCTGGCTGCCGTTGGGGCGGGGACGGCGGGCAGCCTCAGCGTCGCCATGCTCGACCCCAAGCAGACTTTCGACGATCTGGTGACGCGCCACGCTTCGTCCCCCGAGGCAGCGCAGCAGATCCTGCAAAACCAATTCTATCGGCATGTTTCGACCTCGCTGGCCGGCACCCAGTCGTACATGGCGATGGAGAAGGTGCTCAGCGTGCTCAAGTCGGGTCGCTACGACCTGATCGTCCTCGATACGCCCCCAACCTCGGAGGCGCTCGACTTTTTGGACGCGCCGGAGCGACTGGTCGAAGCGCTCGACAGCCCCGCGATGCGCTGGCTCGTCCAAGCCGTCCAACCCACAGGCGGCTTCAGCATGCGGCTCTTGGCGCGCGGCGTCGCAGCCCTCCTACGCACGATGGGGCGCATGACCGGGCGCGGCTTCTTGGAAGACATGGCCGCGTTCGTGGGCGAGCTGAACGAGTTGTTTGGCGGCTTCAAAGAGCGCGCGAGCGAGGTGTCGCGTGCCTTCCGCGCGCCCGACTTCGGCTACCTGCTGGTGGCCGCACCCAGCGCCCCTGCGCTCGAGGAAGCGCGCTTCTTCGCTGAGCGCCTGCGACGGAGTGGTCTGCGAGCCGACGCGCTGGTCCTCAACCGCGTCCACACCGCCGGCACGCCTGCGCCGCCTGACGTGGTCGCGAGTCTCCTCGCCCAGCGCGGCCTCGGGCTCCAACCCGAGCAGTTATTGAAGGCCCAGGCCGACGAGCAGGGCCGGGCCCGCACCGAGGCGCCCGAGATCGCCAAGGCACGCGCGCTTTTTCCACCGGAAAACCTGTGGTTCGTGCCCGTCATGGCCGGCGACGTGCGGGGCTTGTCGGATTTGGCCAAGGTGAGTCGCGCGCTGGTTAGGGGTTAGGAGTGAGGGGTTAGGGGTTAGTCGGCGGAGGGGAATCAGGGGGCCTGAGGGCGCCCGAATCCCTCAAGCCGCTCGGATCCGTGCCGCTGCCCGGGTCGCTCGGCCCCCGCGCCAGCGAGCCCCGCAGGGCGCCGTTAGGTCCCGCGTCAGCGCCCTCATCCCTAGCCCCTCCGCCGACTACGCCCTCACCCCTCACCCCTTGGCCCCTATGTTACATGTTCGGCTCGCCCCGTATGGATGCCGACGGCGCCGTCAATTTTGCCCCCATCGGGCGCTACCAACCCTTGCGGCTGCTCGGGCGGGGCGCGATGGGGCGCGTGCTGCTCGCGCATGACCCGGTGGTGGACCGGCGCGTCGCGATCAAGCTGCTGCGTGACGATCTGGTGATTCCGCCAGAGCAGAAAGACGCGCTCATCGACCGCATGCGCCAAGAAGCGCGAGCGTCCGCGCGCGTATCGCATCCGAACATCGTTGCCCTCTACGACATGGGCGAAGATCCGGAGCTGGGACTTTACCTGGTGTTCGAGTACGCGGAGGGGCTCACCCTCGAGCAGCGCATCAGTCGAGGTCCGGTCGGAGCGGAAGCTGGCGCTCGCTTGGCGCGTGAGCTGGGCGATGCGCTCACCACCGCCCACGCCGTGGGCGTGCTGCACCGGGACATCAAGCCGCAGAACATCATCCTCACGCCCACCGGAGCCAAGATCGCCGACTTCGGCATCGCGCGCGTGCCCGACTCGACGCTGACGCGCGACGGGGGCCTGCTCGGCACGCCCGCATACAGCGCGCCCGAGTGCATCACCAAGGGCACATTTTCCCCACTTTCTGACCAATTTTCGTTGGCTGCCACGCTGTACGAAGCGCTCAGTCAGCAGCGGGCGTTCCCGGGCGAAGACGCCGTCTCGGTCGCGACCCGCATCACGACGGACGTGCCGCCCAACATCGCCGAGCTGTGCGGCCTCGACCCGCACGTCGACGCCATCTTGCTGCGCGGGCTGACCAAGGCGCCGGCCGAGCGCTACCCAAGCGCCCGTGAGCTGGGCGAAACCTTGGCCGAAGCCCTCGGCATTCGCTCGCGCAAGATGCAGCCCACCTTACCGGACCAACACCACCGGCACGCGCCCTGGCAGGGGCCCGGTGAGAATCGCGGCTGGCGCACCTTCGCGGGTGGCGCAGCGCTCGGGGGCTTGCTCGGCGTGGCAGCGCTGCAACTGTCGAACATGCTGCGCGAGCCCGAGCCTACTGGACCTGCGGACGGCGCCACGCCGCACGTCGCCGTCGCCTGGTTGGCGGAAAAGCCGGCCTCACACCGCGCCCCCCCCGAGCCCGCGCCGAGCAGCAGCGCCCGCAAAACCAACCGCGCTCAAGCCGCCGCGTCAGCCGAGGCCGCTGCCACCGCCGCTCCCGCGGCCGCACCAACCGCCACGCCCCAGCCCGACGGCAGCGCCGCCCCCGTCGAGCTCGCCCCATGACTCCTCGGCGCCTCGCGCGCCTCACGCTTCTAGCGCTCGCGGCGCTAGCCCTGAGCGCCAGCCCGAGCGACGGCGCAGAGCCCCCGACGCCCCTCCGCCCGCAAGCGCGGCTGCTCGCGCTGCGCCAAGCCAAGAGCCCCGCCGTCTACTTGCGCCCCGTCGCCTTCGACATGGGCTCGACCGAAGTGGAGGTGCTGGCGGCGCTCGTGCGTTGTCGACGCGAGCCGCTACCGAGCCGCTGCGACGAAGGCACCTTCGAGAACGAGACGCCTCCGCACCGCGAACACGTCGTCGGATTTTGGATGGCGCGCACCGAGGTCACGGTCGCCGAATACGCGCGCTGCGTCGCGGCCGGACGTTGCGGGCCAGCCGGCTTCGAAGGCGGCGCCGCGCGCTTCCAGCGGCCAAGCTTCCCGGTCACGCTGGTAACGTTCGAAGACGCTCGTCACTACTGTTCCTTCCGCGGCGGCCGCTTGCCTACCGAGGCCGAATTCGAGCGCGCAGCCCGAGGCGCGGCGCGACGCCCCTACCCCTGGGGTCAAACCTTTCACGGCCGGCTCGCCAATCACGGCCGCCTGGGCGTCGACCCGTCGGACGCGAGCGACGGCTTCGCCGAGCTGGCGCCGGTGGGGTCCTTTCCGGACGGCGCCACCCCCGAGGGCATCCTGGATTTGGCGGGAAATGTCGCCGAATGGACGGCCGACGCCTTTTCGGCCGACTACAGCTCCAAGGCAGGCGCGGACCGCGCGGTGCGGGGCGGCAGCTTCGCCAGCTCGGCGGCGTTCTTGCGCGGCGCTGCCCGCGTCGGCAAATCGCCCGAGACCCGCGAGCCCACGCTAGGCTTTCGCTGCGTGTGGCCACTCCGGCCACTCGGCGAGTGACCGCTTCGTTCCCATGCTCGAGCTTCCGATCCATCCGCTGCTGCAAATCGTCTTGGTACGCCCGCACTACCCCGAGAACGTGGGCGCCGCCGCGCGTGCCATGAAGACCATGGGTTTCACGCGCCTCGTCTTGGTCAAACCGGGCAAGATGGCTCAGCCCGGGCACGTGATGGCGGTGAAGATGGCGGTCAAGTCGCTCGACGTCCTCGAGGCCGCGCCCGTCGTTCCCGACGTCAAGACAGCGCTTTTGGACGTCGACTTCACCTACGCCACCACCGCGCGCCGCGGCGTTTCGGGCGTGCTGACAGCGCGCAGCGCCGCGCGTGACGCGGTAGCGCGAGCGGCGCGGGGTGAACGCCTGGCGTTCGTGTTCGGCAACGAGAAGACCGGGCTCGCGGAAGAAGATCTGATGGGCGCTCACGCCCGCGTACGCATTCCCATGGCTGCAGACCAGCCGTCGGTGAACTTGGGCCAGGCGGTGCAGCTGATTTCCTACGAGTTGTTCGTTTCCGCGCTGGAGGCGCGCGAGGCGGGCGCCGGAGCCGAGCCGTGAGGCTGCTGGTGCGCCTGAGCTGGCTCGCCCTGCTCGCCGTGCTCGGCTGCGGCTCGCCGCCGCCCGCCGCGTACGTGCAAGAGACCGAGCAGGCTCAGGCCGCTCGCGCCAAAGGTGAGCACGCAGCCGCCGCACGACACTACGAGCGAGCGGCCGCGTTGGCCGAAAAGCCGCGTGACGCCGAAGAGGCGCGCTACCGCGCCGCCGACAGCTACGTGCGCGCCGGCGACACGCAGCGCGCCGAGTCGCTGTACGGCTCGCTCGCCACGCAAGGCCCAGACGCCGAGCGCCGCACCCGCGCCGACTTCGCGCTCGCCGAGCTGCTGCTCGACACCGGCCGCGTCGAGGCCGGCCAGGCGCGCCTGGTCGAAGCGATTCGTCGCAGCCCGAATTCGGGCTTGGCACGCCGCGCGCTCGGCCAGCACTTGGACTACCTGCGCGAGCACGCCGGTCCCGAGGCCGCGCTCGCATTCCTCGCCGCCGAGACCCCCAAGCTGGCGGCGAGCGAGCTGGGCGAGACGCTCAGCTACCGCCGCGCTCGCGAGCTGGACGAAGCCGGCAAGCTCCGCGAGGCGCGCGACGCTTACCTCGATTGCGCGAGGCGTTTTCCCTATCCGAAGGGCGCCTACTGGGACGACGCGCTGTTCCGAGCCGCCGAAAAAGAGCTCGCGCTCGGCGACGCGCCGCGCGCAATCCAGCACCTCGAGCGCATGCTGGCCGAGCAAGAGAGCGCGATCATCACCGGCAGCTACGAGCGCGGTCGCTACGCCGAGGCACAGCTCAAGCTCGGTGAGATCTACCGCGACGTCTTGAAGGACGCCGCGCGCGCACGGCGTGAGCTACACAAGGTTTGGGACAAGCACCCCAAGAGCCGGCTCGTCGACGATGCGCTGTTTCAGGAGGCGCTGCTGGCGCGCAGCGCAGGCGACGAAGCCGGCACCTGCGCGCCGCTCTCCATCATCGTCAAGCAGCTGCCGGACTCGCGCTACGCGGCCTGCGCGCACCTGCTGTGCGAAAGGCTCGCGGCAACGTCCAACGCTTGCCACGACTACATCAAGCGCGCCGCCGGTCTGCCCTAGCGGCGCGCGGAACCAGAAGCCGAGCGAGCCTCAGGGCTCTTCGTCTTCTTCTTCCTCTTCTTCGTCGTCGTCATCATCTTCGTCGTCGTCATCGTCGACGTCGACGTCGTCATCGCCATCTTCCTCGTCGTCGTCCTCTGACTCGGTACCCTTCTGGTCGGTCTTGAGGTCGATGCCGACCTCACCCAGCTGGGTCTCCAGGAGCTCGAGCAGTTCGTCGACGTCGTCGCCGCCCCACTCGTCCAAGACGTCGGTCAGGAACTCGAAAAAGTCGCCGGCGTCTAGGCGCCGTTCGATCTCTTCCACCTGGTCTTCGGTGAATGCCTCGAGGATGTCTTCACGAAGGGACTCCATGTCGTCCTCTTCGATGGCTTCTTGCGCAGATAAACGAATCTGTTTGACGGCGCGCTTGTCGAGGTAGATTTCCATCGTCGGCTCTGTTCTGTCGGGCTTGCCCCGGCTTTAGACGAATGGTTTGGCGTTCGTCAAGCCCGCGAAAAAACGAGATGCCGAAGAAGCGCTCCGAGTTACAACGAAAACCAGCTTTCAGCGTCGTCTTGGCGCTGTGTTGGGCTTTGCTCGCAATCGGCATGGCGCGGCCCGCCAGCGCACAAACGACGGCGCTCCCACCACCCACGAGCGTGGAGTACATGCAGTACGGGGTGTCGCTGCACACCTTGACGCTGCTGGACGGCGGTGCGGTCTGCCCCGAAGACGCCGCCACCCCCTGCATCCTGGGTTCGGGCGGCGGGCTGGGCCTACGCGTCGGATACCGGTCGCGGGGCCCTTTCTACCTGGGCGCGTCCTTTCAACTCTCGCGGCTGAATTCGTCGAACCTGCTGCGCCTGGGCATCCTGCAGCGGCTGCTGGCTGAGGGGCGCTACTATTTCGACCGAGGCAACCGCCTCACCCCCTACCTGCTCGCGGGCCTGGGTGGCGCCATCTACGGCAACGAATGGGGCGCTGACTCTGGCGGGGCGGCCCTCAGCTTTGGCGTCGGCGTCGAGTACCAAATCAGCGAGCGAACGGTCGTGACCCTGCTTCCGACGTACCAGCCCATCCTGTTCCGGCGGTTTTACGACTCGACCAACCAGGTCAGGGCTGCTGGCCCGCTCGGTTTCGGCCTCGCTCATTGGCTGGCCGTACAGATCATCATCGAGGCTCGCGACCCTCTTTCGCGTTGGTAGAACGCCCCCGGCTGCCCCAGGCAGCGGTGTTGTTGCCGTAGGGGGCCGGGTCGGGTAGCGTCGCGGCTTCGTAGGGCAGGATTAAGTGCGAACGGCAGAAGAGGCCACGACGTCGTGAACTGTAGCCGCTGCGGCCGGGACAACCCGGACGGTCTCAAGTTCTGCCAAGATTGTGGGAATCGCCTGAACGCGGCCCCACCCGAGGCAGCGCCTGCGGCAGCACCGCCAGCTGCCGCGCCACCTGCGGCAGGGCCGCACCCGCCAGGGCCGCACGGCTTGGTCCTGGGCGGGACCAGAGTCGAGCCACCGCGCCCGGCGGCCCCGCCGCTCAACCTCGCGCCCCCTGCCGAAAAGCGCTGTACGCGCTGCGGCACCGGGAACCCGTCCAACGGACGCTTCTGCGCGAACTGCGGCTCGCCGCTGCCCAGAGACGCAGACGCAGCGCCCCCCGCGCCGGTGCTCCCTCCAGCAGCTCCCGCCGTACTCAACTGCTCACGTTGCCGTGGCGCGAATGCGCCACACATGGCGTTCTGCCAATACTGCGGCGCCAAGCTGGCCGATGCCGCCGCCGCGGCTGGCATCGGCGGAGGAGGAGTGGCGCCGGCCCACGCGGCACCCTTGCTCATGCCCGGGCCCGCCGTCGCTGCGGCCTTAGGGCCGGCGGTGTCGCCCGGCGCGGCTGCGGCGTCGCCATTCGCGCCCGCCGGGGCAGGCACGAGCTTCCAGTTCGGCGCCGGGCAACGGCCCGAGGACCGCGCCAAGCTCGTTGTCATCGGTCAGGACGGCAAGCCGGGCCGCGAGTACGAAATCGAAGGCGAGCAAACCGATGTCGGCCGCGAGGAAGGCTCAATCCTCCTCGTGAACGACCCTTATGTATCTCCCCGCCATGCTCGGCTGCAGTTCCGGGACGGCCGATTTTTTATCCGGGACCTCGAATCGGTGAACGGGGTATATGTGCGGCTTCGAGCGCCAGAACGCCTGCAGCACGCAGACTTGGTGTTGGTAGGACTTGAAGTGTTAAGGTTCGAGGTCGTGAGCGACGCAGAGCGAGGGCTTGGCCCTGCAGCAGAGCGCGGGACCCAAGTCTTTGGGTCACCCGCTGCGCCGCGTTACGCCCGTTTGTGTCAACGGACCGTGGAAGGCGTCACCCGCGACGTCTATTATCCCACCCGAGAAGAAACAGTGATCGGGCGGGAAGTGGGGGATGTGGTGTTTACGACGGATCCATTCATGAGCCGCAGACACGCCGCCATCGTCCGTGATCCCGCGACCAATACCTTCACGCTCAAGGACTTGGGGTCGTCCAACGGGACGTACCTCGGCATCCGTGGCGAGCGAGAGCTCGTGCCCGGTGACCACGTGAGGATTGGCCAGCATCTGTTCCGGCTGGATTTCGGAACGGGGTCACGTAACCGATGAACGGCGAATCCCCCAACGGCTCGGGCATCCGTGTGCGCCTGTTCGGACGTACCGACGTCGGGCAGATCCGCGAACACAACGAAGACAACTTCCTCGTCGCCGACCTGACTCGCAGGAGTCGCAGTCTGATGGAAACCGACCGCGTTCAGGCCGTCGCCGAGCGCGGCACCGTCCTGGGCGTTTGTGACGGCATGGGCGGCGCAGCCGCTGGTGAAGTCGCCAGTCAGCTGGCCGTCGACATCATCTACGAGAAGCTCTCCGCGGGCGATCCACCGCGCAACCACGACGACCTAGCGCGCCGGTTGGTCAACTCGGTCGAAGAAGCGGGCGGACGCATTTTCGGAGAAGCTCGCGCGGACCGCACGCGTCGCGGCATGGGCACCACCGCAACCATCGCGGCCCTGCTGGACTCGCGCCTGTTCGTCGCCCAAGTCGGTGACAGTCGCGCGTACGTTTTGCGCGGCGACAAGTTCGTCCAGGTCAGCCGCGATCAGTCGCTCGTCAATCAGCTGATTGAGGCCGGGCAGCTGACGGAAGAAGAAGCCGAAACCTTCGAGCACAACAACATCATCTTGCAGGCGCTCGGCACGGCCGAGACCGTGCAAGTCGACCTCACCTACGTGGACCTGCGGCTCGGCGACACGCTGCTGGTTTGCTCGGACGGCTTGTCCGGCATGGTGCGCGCCGACGAGATGCGCGAGGTGCTGCTCAGCAACCGCGAGCCGTTCGACGCCTGCAAAGAGCTGGTCGACCGCGCCAACCGCGCGGGCGGCCACGACAACATCACCGTTATCGTTGCGGTTTTCGAAGGCGCCCTCAGCCCCCCCGGTCCGCAAGACGTCCTGGCGTACCAAAAGTACGCCCTGCCCGAAGCGCCTGCCGAGGCCACCGTGCGCGCGCCCAGCGTGCACGCCCCCGACGTCTACACGCCCCCGGCCAGCCAAGAAGCCCAGCGCGAATCGCGGCGGCTCCGCGTCGGGCACACCATGGTCGGCATGACGAACCCGATGGCGTCGACGCCAACCTCGGGTACGCCTACCGCACCGCGTGTCTCGAATCCCCCGCCCACCTTCAGCTTCGAAGACGACCCGGTGTCGATTCCGACCAGCGGCCTGCCGCCATCCATGGTCGGTACCCTGGTGCTCGTCGCCATGTGTTTGGTCGCCATCGCTGGCTTCTTGCTGCTGCGCTGAGCGCGCCCGGAGCCAATGATCCTCGCCCGCGCGGGCAAGTTGACGTTCCGCAGGGTCTTCCCGAGATTCGTGCGGCTCGTGCTCACGCTCTTGGCGGTGGTGCTAGCGGGCTTTTACGGAGCCGCTAACGGCGCCAAGCGCCCCGATTCGGGCTGGGCGTTTCAGCAGCTGCCCATCTTCGTCAACCTGGCGCCCGTCGACGTGCGCGAACGCGCCGTGCAAGCCATGCGCGCGGCCGCCAGAGACGAAGGGCCGGAAGCCGCGCGGGCCCGAGCCGAGCTGCTGCGCTTGGGCGGCGCCGCCTTGCCGCACGTGCTGCCGCAGCTGGACAGCTTGGAGCCGAGCGCGCGCGGGCGAGTCGCGATGGCTCTCGGACCGCTCGCGCTGCGCATGCGCGTAGCCAGCGTGGAGGACGTGGCGACGCCCGAGCGCGCTCTCTTGTTCTTCGGCAGGTTCTGGCAAGACCGCTCGATCGAATTTCGTCCGACCACGGTGCGGCGCGCGGTCGAGCGTTTGGCAGAGCGGTCCCTCACGCTGCGGCGCGACGACGTGATTCACGCCGACACCTACGCGCTGGAGGCTCTGGTAGCGGCGTTGGGCAAGGTTCAGAGTGCCGCGGATGCGGCCCGCGTCGCGCGCTTGCACCCGGTGCTGATGCACATCACCGGCCGCGGGGAGCCGCTCGGGCGCACGCCCTCGCTCGAAGATGCCGCGCAGGCGGCCCGGCGTTGGCAGGAGCTTTGGCTCCAAGAGGGCTCCGACTACTCGGTGCTCGAAGGGCCACGCCGCGTAGCCGCCCTGATGACCGAGACCCAATACGGCAAATGGCTGGCGCAGGCGTCCCTGTGGAAGCTGGGGCGCGCGCAAGATGGCTCGGAAGTGCGGAGCGTCGTGCTCGCAGCGCTGCCCAGCAGCGCCATGCACGTGCTCTTGCTGCTGGTTTTTGCCATCACGATCGCGCTCGGCACGGCCTTGCTCGATCGCTCGGCGGGCTTGTGGGCGCGCGCCAAGTCGCGGGTCGCCGCCACTTCGGCGTCGCTCGTTGCCTCGTATCCGCTGCTGCTCACGTTGGCGCTGGCGCTGGAGCTGAAGGGCGGGCAAGGCGGAGCGCTGTCACTGTGCGCTCGCGCGCTGCGCCACGGCGACGTGAACCTCACCATGGGAGCGCTCTTGGGCGTCACTCTCTTGAGTGAGCTGCTCGTCACCCTGCCCTCGCGCCTCGCCGCCGCCGGGCAAAGCGGCGCCGAGCTGGAGGACGGCTGATGGACTTCAGTCGCGCGCTTCAGCTGCGCCTCGCGCAATGGATCTTGGCGCTCTGGCTCGCGCTAGGGCTAGCTGGCGCGTTGTTGCCGAGCGCCCCGGCGCTCTTGGTGGGGTTGGGCAGTGACGCCTTGGCGCTCGCTGCGGTGCTGCTGCTCGCGCTGGTCGTCGGGGTGCCGCTGGGTGCGCTGGCTGGCAGCGGGCCGCGATGGATCGACGTCACGCTCGCCTTCACCACCGACTGGATCGCGGCGGTGCCGGTCGTGCTGCTGCTGGCCTTCCTGCGCCCCGCCGGCGTCACCCCCGTGGGTGGCTTGGTCCTGCTCGGCTTGCTACGCGCGCTCGAGGTGGGCTGGGTGGTCCGCAGCGCACTGCTCCGTGCCGCGGTGGTCGACACCACCTGGGCAGCACGGAGCCTCGGCTACATGCCGCTACGAGTGTTCCTCAATCAGCGACTGCCTGCGGCCGCCGGCCCGGCCCTCGCCCACCTAGCCCTCACGCCGGCCTGGACCTTCCTGCTCGACGGCGTGGGCACGGCCGCTGGCCTCGGCGCCGCCAGCTCCAGCCGCAGCCTGGGCGCGCTCGTGGCAGGCGCTGGATCCCACACCAGCCTTTCGACCTCGGCCGCAGCGATTGTGGCGGTGGTGTCACTGACTTGGGCGCTCCACCGCCTGGGGGACCACTACGGCTTGCGGCTCGCGCGGAAATGACAATATTAGCCTCTCCCAACATGGCCGCCGCACTTCCCGTTGTCACCGAGCGCACCTTCGAGCAAGAAGTGCTTACGAGCGAGCTACCCGTCTTGCTGGAGTTTTCAGCCGAGTGGTGCGGCCCCTGCAAGCAAATGGCACCCGATCTCCAGGCGCTGGCGCGCGAGCTGGAGGGCAAAGCCAAAGTGGTGATGCTCGACATCGACAAGTCGCCCAACATCCCGCGCCAGATGGGCGTGCAGTCGGTGCCCACGTTCGTGGTGTTCCACGGCGGACGCCCCGTTGGCGGCAAAGTCGGGGCCATGCGCAAGGCCGAGCTGCGCGGCTTGCTCGAGCCGTACCTGCCGCGGGCCGAAGGCGCCATTCGCCCCGAAGAGCTCGTGCAGCTGCTGCAGGCGGGGCGCGTCAGCGTGGTCGATACGCGCGAAGCGCCCGTCTTCAACCGCGCGCACCTGCCAACCGCCATCAACCTGCCTCTCGAAGAAATCGAGACGCGCCTGGCCGAGCTGCACATGCTCCCCGCCACGCCCGTCTTGTACTGCCGCTCCGGTGAGCGCACCAAAGAGCTCGCCGCCAAGCTCGCCGAACAAGGCCTCCCTGTGGCGTTCCTCGAAGGTGGCGTCCTCGGTTGGGAAGCCGCCGGCCAAAAGCTCGAGCGCCCAGACTGAGCTGTCAGGCTAGACGCCGGGGCGCGCCGCTTGCCTCACAACCACGCGCGGCCACGCTCCTCGCTATGTCATAAGCCCGCGCTACCAAGGGCTTGCTCGCGTCCGTCATTCGCACTCGAAAGCACTGGTTGAGCCCGTCAATATCGTGGCTGAGGAGCCCGCGCCGCGAGAGCTGCCACATCAAGCGCGAAACGGAGCTTTCACCCAAGTCCAGCTCACGCGCCACGTCGAGGTGACTCACCGGCTCGCCGGTGCGAGAATACAAACGCGACGTAGCCTCCAACACTCGCCACTCCGCGAACGAAACACCCAAAGGTCGCAGTTGGCGATGGAGCAAGCGCCGAAACCTCATCGCCAGCTTGTAGCTATTCAGCGCCGATAGAGATTCGAGCTCACCGGGCGCCGCAGCCGGTGGCACCCATGGATAGAACGGGTGTGGTTCTCCAAAATCCTCGGCACGCCGTCGCCCACCACTCATTCCCCGCGCTTCAGCACGCCGCGTGCCACGCCTCCGGACGATCCGCGCGCTCAGCATTGATCCGCCCCCGCGTTCGACGGATAGCGTCACGCTGCCGGCTTCCTACAAGCCGAACCCAAGCCTGACGGCCCCTTCTGAAACTCAAAAATCACTTCGCATGCGAAGTGATGGAGAGACCTCGAGCGCGGCACCCGAATTTACCAATCATTTCCAACAGTTACTGCGTAGCAATTCGCCCCACCTGCGATGACTTCGCATGCGAAGTGATTTTCGAATCGCGGAGCCCCCTCGCCGCTCGGCATCGTTGGGCGCTCGGCAAAGCGGAAAAACTGACGAGCGCGGCCCCTACGCGGAGGGGGCAGCGGCTTGGGTTGGAGCCCTACGGTTTGGCTGGGATGGCCGAAGTGGCCAAAGCGGCGGCCAAGGCGGCGGCCAGGACGGTGCGCACGGGGACTTGGTGCAACGCGGCGGCGGCGGCGCAGGCGTCGAACTCCGGCTTGAGTTGCGGCGGGCCGTAGGGGCCGCGCGCGACTTTGACGGGCAGCTTGCCGAATTCGGTTTCGACCTCGAGGAGCTCGCGCGGTCGCTCGGTGCGCGTCGCGCCGATGCGACGGAGGCCGATGCTGCTGGTTTCGCGGAGGAGCACGGTTTCGATCACGGCTACCGTAGCGGTCGTGGCTAGCGCGGAGAGGAGCAAGCCGGGGCGGCCCTTCTTCATCGTGATCGGCAGCGCCCAGGCGTCGAGGGCGCCGGCGTCGAGCAGCTTGGCGATGGCGTGGGACGCGAGCTCGCCGGTCATGTCGTCGATGTTGGCTTCGATGACGAAGTGGGTGGGCTCGTCGCGTGGCGCGGCCGTCTCGGATGCATCGCCCAAGACGACGCGCAGGGCGTTGAGGCGGTCCGGCAATTGGCGGGTGCCGGCGCCCCAGCCGATGGCCAGGGGCTGAAGGCTGGGCCAACGCTCGAAACGCCGTGCCTGGGAGGCGACGATGGCAGCGCCGGTGGGAGTGACCAGCTCCGCCTCGACCTTGGCATCGTAGGTGGGCACGCCGCGCAGGCAAGCGACGGTGGCGGGCGCAGGTAGCGGCAAGACGCCGTGACGGCACACGACGCTGCCGTGCCCCATCGGCAGCGGCGCGCACACCAGCTCCGCCTGCAGGTAGGCGAGCGCGGCGGCGGCACCTACGACGTCCGCGATGGCGTCGACGGCGCCGACTTCGTGAAACGTGACGGCATCTAGGTCCATCCGATGAACGAAAGCTTCGGCCTCGGCCAAGCGCCGGAAGATACTTTGGGAGCGTTGCTTGGTATCGGCGTCCAAGGAGGCCGAATCGAGCAAGCGAGCGATCTCTCGATAGCTGCGCTCCGGGTGCTGGCCGGTTTGCGTGACGACGAAGCGCACGCCGCCGATCACGCCCGTCTGCGCCGGCTCGAGCTGCACGCCGACGCCACTCAGGCCGAGAGCCGCGATGGCGTCACTGACGACGTCGAACGGCACGCCCAAATCGACGAGCGCCGCGACGGTCATGTCGCCGGCGACGCCGCTGAAGCAATCGAAGAACAAGAGCTTGCCCTGGCCGGCGCCGCGCTCGAGCCGTGGGTTACCGAAGCGAAGCGCGTCACCTTGGCGAGCGTCGTCGTGCGTGTGCTGTCCGGGGCCGTGACCGTGCGAGTGACCGCGCCCGGCGGGGCCGACGATGCCGCGAAAGCGCGGCTTTTTGGCGTCGCCAGACGATTCGCTCACGCCGGCTCCGTGGGCTTTTCCCCGCGCCTTTCGGCCTGCCTGATTTGGCGCATGACGGCCATGGCGCCGCCAAAGCCATTGTCGATGTTGACGACGGTGACGCCCGACGCGCAGCTGGTCAGCATGCCCATCAACGCCGCAAACCCACCGAGCGCCGTACCGTAGCCAACCGAGGTGGGCACGGCGATGACCGGCGCCGCTACCAACCCACCGACGACGCTGGGCAGCGCGCCCTCCATGCCGGCGATCACGATCAGCGCCTCGGCGCGGTTGAGCTCGGGCAAGACCGCCAGCAGGCGATGCAGGCCCGCCACCCCGACGTCGAAGAAGCGTCGACAGCCAATGCCCGCCATGCGCAGCGTCTCGATGGCTTCTTCAGCCACCGGTACGTCGCTGGTGCCAGCCGTCACTACTGCTACGCGCTCTTCCGCCGTGAGCGAGCGCGGCGCGACTTGAAACGACGCCGTTCGCGCTTCTTTGCGAAACACCAGCTCTGGCACGCGCGACGCGACCTCGGCGAACACCGCCGCTTCGAGCCGCGTTACGAGCACGTCTTGCCCGGCGGCGATCAAGCGTGCGGCAACACCGGCAATCTGCTCGGCGCTCTTGCCCGGAGCGAAAATCACCTCGGCCATGCCCTGGCGCAGCGCCCGGTGGTGATCGACGCGCGCGTAAGACAAGTCACTGAACGGGAGCTGCGATAGCTCGGCCAGCGCGCTTTTGACGTCGGTCTGCTGCGAGCGCACGGCCTCCAGCAGCTGGGCAAGGCGGGACCTGTCCATGAGCATGGGTAGTATCTTGAGAGCGCCGCCTCGCCAAGGGGCCGGCAGATATTTCCCCGGCCCGGGCTTCGTGCTCTGCTGCCGCCGATGCCGGTACTGATCGCGCTGCCGTTCGGGCTTTGCCTGGGCGTCACCTTCGCCTGGCTCGCCCGACGCGAGCTGCGCCGCGTCGCCGCGACCGAGGCCGGCGGGCGCGGGCTGGCCATTGCCACGCTGTTCAGCCTGTTCGTGTTCGCGCCCATCGCCGCCTACTTCTTGGCGTTCGAGCCCGACTGGTGCCTGGCCTACCTACTCGACACGGCCCAGGCGTCGTCCGCCTTGCCCCCCGCGTTGCTGCTCATGACGCTGGCAAGCGTGCCAGGCGGCTTTCTGCTGGGCCGGCTGCTGCTCGAGCGCGCGGGGGACGAGGGCAACCTGCTGCGAGCACTGTCCGGCGGCGCGGTGTTCACGCTCGGCGCCATCATGCTGGGGCTGCGCCGCTTCTCGGTGCAAGGCACCTACGCGCAATTTCACGGCGACTTTGGCACGCAGCCGCTGGCCGGCAGCTCCCTCGGCTATGCTGTGCTGCTGCTCGGGTTCTGGCTCACCGCGGGGCTCGGATTCGCGGTATGGAACCTGCGTCGCCTGGATTGACGAAAGCCCTGTATGTCCGACCCCACCATCGATCCGACTCCCCGACTCCTCGAGCTCGCCGCTGACCTGGTGGAGCGCGCCCGCAAGCTGGGCGCCGACGTGGCCGAGGCCAGCGCCCGCACCGGCTGGGAGCTCTCGGCCAAGGTACGGCTCGGCAAGACGGAGCTGGTCGAGGAAGCAGGCCACCACGGCGTCTCGTTGCGGGTGATCCGTGGCGGTCGCGTCGCCACCACGGCCACGAGTGATCTCACGCCCGCTGGCATCGAGCGCTGCGTCGCCGACGCGCTCGAGCTGTGCGCGCTTTCCGAGCCCGATCCGTTCGCGGGCCCTGCCGCCGCGGAGCTGCTCTGCAAGCCTCCCCACCCCGATCTGCAGCTGTTCGACCCGAGCATCGACGCCATCGACGCCGAGCGCGCGATCGCGCAGGCGCGCCTGGCAGAGCAGGCGGCGCTCGACTCCGACAAGCGCATCACCAACAGCGAAGGCGCCACGTATTCGCGCACCAGCGGCGCCAGCGCGCTCGTGCTGTCGTCGGGCTTTCAAGGCGCCGTGCGCGGCTCGTATGCCGCGCTCTCCGTCGCGCCCGTCGTCGAAGACGAAGGCGGTAAGAAGCGCCGCGGCCACTACTACTCGGCTAGCCGCCAGCACCAAGATCTCGAATCTGCCGAGTACATCGGCCAAGAGGCAGCGCGCCGCACGCTGCGTAAGCTGGGCGCGCGCAAGATCCCGACCACCGAGGCTCCGGTAGTGTTCGATCCGGACATGGCGCGCTCGCTCGTAGGCAGCCTGGCGGGCTGCGTCGTCGGCGGCGCGCTGTGGAGAAAGTCGAGCTACCTGCTCGATCGCGAGGGCACCGCAGTCGCAAGCTCGCTCGTCAACATCGTCGACGATCCGCTAATCTTGCGCGGCCCCGGCTCGCGCCCGTTCGACGGAGAAGGCCTGCGCTCGCGCAAGAACGTGATCGTCGAGGCGGGCACATTGAAGGGCTTTTTGCTCGACAGCTACAGCGCCCGCAAGCTCGGCCGAGAGTCCACGGCCTCGGCCGGTCGCAGCGGCGGCTCCATCGGCGCCTCGACCAGCAACTTCATTTTGGCGGCCGGCAGCACCAAGGCCGCTGACATCGTCAAATCCACCACGCGTGGCTTGTACGTGACCGAGCTGATGGGCTTCGGCTTCAACGCCGTCACCGGTGATTTTTCGCGCGGCGCGGCCGGTTTCTGGATCGAAAACGGCGAATTTGCCTTCCCGGTCAGTGAGATCACCATCTCGTCGACGCTCGACGCCATGCTCAAATCCGTCGACGCGGTGGGTGACGATCTGGAGCTCAAGAGCTCCACGGCGTCGCCCACGTTGCGCGTCTCGAGCATGACCATCTCGGGTACCTGAGCTGGGCGGCTACTCGTCGTCGAGGAAGTTGGGCGCGCCGGGTGACGCGCCCTGCCCCGCGTGCTCGCCAAAACCGGCCGGATCGTCGTCCGCGCTATCCAAGCTGCGGCGGGCCACGCTGCGCCCCGCGTGCGGCGCCGCCAGCAGCGGAAAGCGCGAGAGGACGCCTTCGCGACCGACCAACAGCAGCGCTTCCCCACCGTTCGAAAAGCCGCGCGTGCCCAGGCTCGGCAAGCGCAGCAGCCGTACGCCTTCGGGGATCGGCACGTCCAAGCCCGAAGCTCGAAACCCTTCGCCCACCAGCAGCACGGTCTCTCCCGCTGAGAGCTCGACGTCCGGCAGCGCGACGTGACCACCCGAGTCTTCGAGCCATAGTCCTGCGAGCGACACGGGCTGCTCCGAGTCGTTGACCAGCTCGAGCCATTCCGCGTCCGGCTCCGGACCGAGCGCGTTGGCCAGCACCTCGTTCAAGACCAGGTGCCGCGCCGCCGGTCGCAACGTGACGCTCTCACGAAAGGTCTCGAGCTCTCCAAGGGCAGACAACACCGAGCCGCTCAGCAACACTTGGCTGGCGGGCGCGAGGCCGCGCGCGAGCACGCCGCGAGCACCTGCCCGAACCACCAACATCGCGCTTTCGGGCGAGCCGAGCGCGAACAGCAGATCTTGCGCACCAGCCGAGATGCGCAGCCGATCGTCGAGCACCTCCAAGCAAGCTCCGTGGAAGGGCTGGCCCACCGCGCAGGCGATTTCCGGCTGCGCCACGTGGAGCTCTGGCGGCGGCAACCAAGGCGTCGGTTCCAGCAGCGAGCCGGCAAAGAGCGGCGGAGAAACCACCGCCTGCGTCAGCGACTCATCAACCCGAAGGGTGACACAGCCGTCGCCCGGCAGCCCCAGCATACCCGGCGCGGTGCTGACCGAGACGCCGCCCGGTTCGAGCGTCGGCACCTCGGCGCCCGAACCGAGGAGCTCGCACAGCACCGAGACGCGGTACTTCTGCCGACCGGGAGGCGGAAACACCTGCTTCGCTCGCGGCTCGGCCTCGCGAGCTTGCACGACCGTCAGGACTCCCAATCCCGTGAACGCCAGCGTGTAGCTTACGCCCGGCTCGAGCCACTCGGTCGGCTGCAGCCAACAGTCGGAGCCTTCGTGCCAGTAGCGCAGCGGCACGGCTCGCTCGCTGAGCGCGCTCGGCAGCTCTGTGCGACGCACGGAGCGCGCGTAGTAGTCGGAAAGCTCTCCCCGGAAGAGCCAGGGTACGGCCTCGCTGGGCGCGGCTCGCACCCGCGCGCGGAACACCAGCGGAACGCCACCCGATACGCTCCCCGATACACCGTCGGCCGAAGCTTCAGGCCCGAAGTCCACGCTCACGCTGCTGGAAGGGCCCCGCGGCAGGTCGAGCTCTGGGTCCGAGCAACCAGCCAGCCCCAGCGCCGAAAGAGCCCCCAGCAGCCCCCAAACCCCACCTGCGTTGCGCATGCCTCCCTTGCATCGGCCGACCAAGGAGCGGGTTGCGAAAAATGGTAGACCCTTCGGCGTGACGCCCGACGACCTCAAGGCGCTTCGAAAAGAACTAGGCTGTACGGCCCGCGATCTCGCGACCACGCTCGGCATCGAGCAGAAGGAAGTACTGGCCTGGGAAGCGGGCGAGCTGTTCCCAACCAAGCGCTTCGTCGATCAGATGAACGAGCTCCGCGCCAAGGGACCGAGCGCCGTGCTCAAGACGGCCAAGGGCAAGGCGGTCGCTCCCACCGATCGGGTGAGCGACCCCGCCTTTTGGTCCATCGTGAAGAAGCTGATGCTGCACCCGGCCCTTTACGACCAGGTGAGCAAGCTCGCGGAGCAGTTTGACGAAAAGAAGGGGTGAGGAGTTAGGGGTTGGGGGTTAGGGCGCCCAACCCTCATTCGTCGTCATCGTCGTCGTCGTCGTCGTCATCGTCGTCATCGTCGTCATCGTCGTCATCGTCGTCATCGTCGTCGTCGTCCGAATCGTCGTCGTCCGAATCGTCGTCGTCCGAATCCGCGTCCTTGTCGGACGCTTCCTCGTCGTCGTCGTCATCCGAATCGTCGTCGTCCGACTCTTCTTTGGCGCCGTCCTCGGAAGCGGCCGGAGCTTCGCTCTCGGTGGCGCTTTCTTGCGGCTCTTCTGTACCTTCGTCAGCGTCTTGGCTATCGGGCGTGGCGTCGCCATCTTCCGAGGGCAGCTCGATCGGCCCCTCGGGGGCCGTCTCGCCGATCTCGGTCTCGAAGGTTTCGCGCGATTCTTCGCTGAGCTCCGTAAACTCTTTGAGCGTGGGCAGGTCGCGCAGCGACTTGAGGCTGAAGACCTCCATGAAGCTCGGCGTCGTCCCGTACAGCATGGGGCGCCCCGCTTCATCCTTTTTACCCAAGATGCGGATCAGATCGCGATCGAGCAGGCCCTTGAGCACTGGACCCGAGTCCACGCCGCGCACGTCGTCGATCTCCGGGCGCGTGATGGGCTGGCGATACGCGATGATGGCCAAGGTCTCGAGCTGAGCGCGCGACAAACGCACGGGCTTCAGCGACAGGTAGCCGCGCACGTACTCGCCGTACTCGGGGTTGGTGCGGAAGGCGTAGCCGCTCGCCACTTCGTCCAGCCGAATGCCGCGGCCGGCGTAGTCGCGTTGCAGCTCTTCGACCAGCTCCTGCGCGCGCTTGCGATCGATCTTGGCAGCGCGCGCGAGCTCCTTGATGTCGAGCGGGTGATCGGAGACGAACACCAGCGATTCGACCAAGCTCTTCAGGTAGTGCGTTGTGTCGGCCGTGAGCGTCTCGGTGCCCGTGGGCTCGCCTTCGCCCAGCAGCGCCTGCTCGGCGCTGGGCTCTTCCGCGCCGTCGCCGTCGCCCGCGCCAGCGCCAGCGCCAGCGTCCACGTCCTCCCAACCTGAATCCGTTTCCGCGGCTTCCTGTCGCGTCAGGGCCGGCTCGTCATCGACGGGTCCCATGCGACGCGCGCGCGCGGCTGCAATCCGCTCGCGATCCTTCTCGACGCGTTTGGCTTCGATGGCAGCGCGCTCCGCAGCTTTGGCCTCGGCCTTCGCGCGCCGCTCGGCGGCCAACGCCTCGCGAGCCTGCGCTTTGACTTCGGCTTCGGCGCGCGCCTTTTCGTCCCGCTCGGCTTTGGCGGCCGCCTTGGCAGCGGCCTTCTCCCGCGCAGCTGCGTCGGCGATGGCCTTGGCTTCGGCTTTGGCTTTTTCCTTGGCCTTGGCTGCTGCTTTGGCTTCGGCGTCGGCGAGCTTCTTGGCTTGCGCCTTGGCCTTCGCTTCCGCCTTCTTCTGCTTTTGCAGCTCCGCCTTGGCTTTGGCCTTGGCCTTGGCTTCGGCTTTCTTCAGCTTCTTCGCCTCGGCTTTGGCTTTGGCTTCGGCCTTCTTGCGCGCCTTCGCTTCGGCCGCGGCCTGTGCCTTGGCTTTGGCGGCCTCGATCTTCGCGGGATCTCGAGGCGCTTTCTTCGCCTGCTTGGCCGCCTTGGGGGGCTTCGCAGCTGGCTTCCCTGCCTTCGCGGGCTTCGCGGCAGCCTTCGCTGCCTTCACGGGCTTCGCGGCAGCCTCGGTGGCCTTCTTCGCTGCCTTGGCGGCAGGCTTGGCGGGCTTGGCTGCCGTGGCGGCGGGCTTCGCAGGCTTGGTCGCCTTCGCAGGCTTTTTGGCGGTCTTGTCGGCCTTCCCTGCGGGCTTGGCGGTTTTCGCCTCTGCCTGCGCGGGCTTCTCGGCTTTCTTGGGCTTTTCTGGCTTAGCGGCCTTGCCAGCCTTCGCGACGGGCGCGGGCTTCTCGGCCTTGGCCGGCTTCGTCGTCTTCGCTGCCTTCGCAGGCTTGGCGGTCTTCGCGGGCTTGGCCGCCTTGGCGGCTTTGGGGGAGTTGCCTTGGGGCGCGGACACCTGGGGCTGTGGTCGCTTCTTCGCTGCCATGTTCGATCGCTACTGGGAGCCTAGGGCTCGTCTTGGTCTTGGTCGTCGGGATCCGCCAGCTCGGGCTGCTCGTCCTCGAAGCTGGAGCGGGCTTCGCCACTGCGGGTGGCGAGCGCATTTTCTTCATCGGCGTCAGCCTCGGCCTCTGCGTCGAGCGCGCCGTCCGACTCGTCCTCGGCCGGTTTGGAGCTGAAGCTGGCTTCCGCCGACAGCGCGGCTTCTTCGATCACGCTGGCGTCCACCAGCGCAAGCTCGATGTGGATCGGCTCGAGCGGCCCCGCTTGTTCGAGGCGTGTCATGCGCAGGCGCGTCATCTCGAGCAGGGCCAGGAAGGTGACGATGAGGTCCCCGCGTGAGCTGGCGCCCTCGAACAGCTGCTCGAAACTCAGCTTTTTGTGGACCTGCAGCAGATCGACAAGCTGATTGATGCGATCGGTGATCGAGAACCGCTCGAGATCGATCTGATGATCGATTTTTTGGTTCGCGCGCGAGAGCACGCTCTGGAACGCATCGAGCAGCTTGAACAGACTGAGGCCCGCGAGGGGCGCCGGACCTTCGACGCTGGGCGCCGGCAGGCCGCGCACGAACACGTCGCGACCCAGCACGTCACCGCCACCCAGCTGCTCGGCGGCGCGCTTGTACTTTTGATACTCGAGCAAGCGCCGCACCAACTCGGCGCGCGGATCGAGCCCCTCGTCTTCCTCGTCTTCTTGATCGGCCGGAGGCACCGGCAAGAGCATCTTGCTCTTGATGTGGGTGAGCGTCGCCGCCATCACGAGGTACTCGCTCGCGATGTCGATGTTCAGCTCCTCCATGAGCACGATGTATTCGACGTACTTCTTGGCGACGAAGGCGATCGGGATGTCGCGAATGTCGAGCTCGTGCTGCTCGATGAGGTGCAGCAGCAGATCGAGCGGGCCCTCGAACGTGGGCAGGACGACCTGGTAGCCAGAAGACGTGCCACCCCCCACAGCCTCCTCCGGACGGGGAGCCAAAGGCGGCTCGCCGGGTGGAGAATTGCTGGGGTTTTCGTCCGTCATGAGGGGGGCGCAGCGTACATGACCAATAGGGCTTTGGCGATGCTAACTTGGCGCTTTGATGACTGCTCTGCCAGGAGACGCAGGTGGCATAGGCGGCAACCAGGCCCGTCGCTGCGTAAGCTGTGGAGAGCGCTATGGCTCCGTGGTTCTGTTCTGCCCGAAAGACGGGACGCCTACCCGGCCGGAACACGAAAACGTGGCGGCGGACAACTACTTGGGTCGCGTCATCGCCGGACAGTTTCGCGTCGAGCGCTTGCTGGGCAAGGGCTCGATGGCGATGGTCTTCCTAGCGCAGCAGCTGGGCCTCGAACGCCCCGTAGCGCTCAAGATTTTGCACCGCGAGCTGCTCCGAGACGAAAGCGCCATGGCGCGACTGCGGCGCGAGGCTACCATCGGCGCGCGCCTGCGCCACCCCAACTTGGCCGAGGTGCTAATGATGGGCGTGGTAGATGCGACGGCAGATCAGCCCGGCGGTGAGCCGTTCATCGTTCTCGAATATTTGGATGGCATGTCGCTGACTTCGGCGCTGCTGGCAGCAGAAGGCGCGCTCGGCGTGGTGCGCGCCGCGCACATCGCGCTGCAGCTGTGCGACGCCCTGGGCGAGGCGCACTCGCTGGGCATCGTGCACCGCGATTTGAAGCCGGACAACGTGATGCTGGTGCGGCGCGGCGCCGACAGCGACTTCGTCAAACTGCTGGACTTCGGCATGGCGCGCGCCGGCCGCGACCCGGATTTCGCCACCCGTGACGGCGCCGTCCTCGGCACCGCTCGCTACATCGCCCCCGAAGGCGCGCAAGGCGGCAGCGTCGGTCCAGAAGGCGACGTCTACGCCATCGCGACCTTGCTCTTCCAATGCATCGCGGGGCGAACCCCGTTCGACGCCCCGAGCGCCGTCGCGATCTTGGTGCAGCAGGTGAGCGCCGTGCCGCCCGACTTGCGCAGCGTGGGCCGCGGAGGCGAAGCGCCGGTCGCCTTGGCGGAGCTCGTCGCGCGAAATCTAGCCAAAGATCCGCTGGATCGCTCACCCAACGCGCGCGCCTTCGGGGCAGAGCTCAGCGCGTGCCTGTTCGCCGGACGGCAAGACACCAGCATCACGACTCGCCTGATCGGGGACGCCAAACCGTGAGCCAAGCCTTCCGAGTGGGAGTGCTTTCGGCGGTGGCTCTAGTGGGGGTCTGTGCGCTCGCCAGCGCCGCTGATCCGGAGAGCGAGCCGCGCGTCATCAGCGGTTTTCACGCGCTCGACCGTCCCACCGGGATGGCCGAAGCCGGCTTTGGTTGGCTCACCTTGCCTGGCGCCCAAGTGTGCAGCCAAGCAGGCTGCAAAGCTGGCGACACCAGCTTCGAGCTCGACGCCTGGCAGCTGTACCGCCAGAACGTGCGCTTGGCGTTCGGCGCAGGCCTGCTCCTCGGCTTGATTCCGACGACCGACGCTCCCGCGCGCGACCCCATGGGCATCGAGCGCAACCACAGCCGCAAGTACCTCACGCTCGAGGGCACGCTGCGCTACTACCCGTACGTCGCGGAAAAATCGGAGTTTTGGGTCGGGCTCACGGGCGGCTTGGTCGTGCTCAGCGACCGCTTTCAAGTGGTCGACGTCTACGACAAACCGTTGATCGGCCCCTCCGGCGTTACGATTCGCACCGAAGGCGGCACGCTCGGCATCGCGCTGGGCGGCGCCTACGAGCTGTCTCAACATTGGTCTTTGGGCGGCTCGTTTCGCTTCGGCAACTGGTTTTTACCCAACAAACCCGCGCAAGATCCGCTGGAAGACAAGGCGTCGGTCACCGGGCGCAACTCGGTCTTCTCGCTGGGTCTGAACGTCGCCTACCGCATCAGCTTGTGACTCAATACGCGCGCGAAGTGATCGCCAGCAGCTCGGCGACGCGCTCGAACACCAACGCGAGCACGCCGAGCAAGGCGACGGACTTGAGCGGCGCCAACACGGGGCCCACGAACGCCGGCGACGCCGCCCGCGCAATCAGCGCGCTGGCGGCCTCGAGCAGCACGCTGGCGACGGCGAGCGGCGCCGCGATCGCGAACGCCACCTCGATGGAGCCGGCGAACGCTTGCGCCACGGACGCCCACGAAAACCTCGCCGACAGCAGCGGCGAAGCCAAAGACGCCGCCACGCGCGCTGCGCCACCCGTCTCCAAAAACGCGATCGACGCTAGCAGCGCGAACAGCGCGGCGACGGGCGGCAGCTGCTCGGGTAGCGCGGGCAAGGTCACGCTCTCGCGGCCCCCGCGCAAGTCGTCCACCAGGCCGCCTGCCATGGCCGCCACGTAGATCGAAAGTGACGCCAGCAAGGCGACCGGCAAACCGACGAAGGCCTCGCGAGCCAGCGCCAGCACGAAGGGGCCACTGCTGCCCACCTCGCTGGCAAGGGCGGGAGCGATGCACAGGCCGAGCGCGAGCCCCAAGGTCAGGCGTGTTTGGGTCGGCACCGCAGACAGCCCGAACGCCGGCACCAGCGTGACGGCAGGCGCCGCCCGCGCAAATCCCAGCGCCCAGGCCCGTGGGTCCACGCCAGCGGCCGTAAAAGCGGCTGCGAAGGCGTCGAGCAGGCTGGTCGACGGGTGCAAAGCGGGCATGGGGAAGTAGCCGGGTTGACGCGGGAGCGGGGTGCGCGTTAACGGTGGCGCGCCTCAAAGGACCGCATATGGGCCTCGATACTTCCACAGTCGGCTTCGAGACGGAACCAGTCAGCTTCAGCTACGACTGGAAGACGGTGGTTCTGTATGCGCTCGCCGTTGGCGCAACACCCGAGGAGCTCGACTTCTTGTACGAGGGTCGCGGCCCGCGGGTCTTGCCCACGTTCGCGGTCATTCCGTCGTACGTGCCGGTGAGCCAGCTGTTCGTCAAAACCCAGTGCGACATGACGCGCCTGGTGCACGGTGGGCAGACCTTGCGGCTGCACCGGCCCCTACCGCCCGAGGGCACGCTGGTCACGACTGGCAAGATCGACGGCATCTACGACATGAAGAAGCTCGCGCAGGTGGTGCTCAGCACGCGCACCACCCTGAACGGCGAGCCCTGCTTCGACACCGAGTGGCAGCTGCTGGTGCGCGACGCTGGCAACTTCGGCGGCCCGCGTCCCCCCAAGAACGAAGTGCCCAAGCTGGCCGAGGGTCAGTCCGAAAACCCGACCTTCAGCGCCGAACAAGCCACCCGCCCCGAGCAGGCGCTTTTGTACCGGCTCACCGGCGACCTGAACCCGCTGCACGCCGATCCGGCGTTTGCCCTTCAGGCGGGCTTCGAACAAGGCCCCATTTTGCACGGCCTGTGCACCTACGGCTTCGTAGGCCGCGCCCTGCTGAAGCACGCTTGTGGCTGGGATCCCGCCCGCTTGAAGGCGCTCAGCGTGCAGTTCAGAAAACCAGTTTGGCCCGGCGACGTGCTGTCGACGCAGGGCTTCGACGTCGGAGCGGGACGTTACGTGCTCCAAACCAGCGTCGTCGGTCGGCCCGAGGCCGTGCTGACGTCGGCTTGGGCGGAAGTGGCCTGAGGAGATAGACCGATGAGCGACGAAGACAAGAAGAGGATTGTTTCCGAGCCCCCGCCGCCCACCGACGAGATCGACGGCGAATGGGGTGACGACGATCAGACGCTGATCCGCGAGGTGCCCGAAGGCATCAGCAAGTCGCAGCCCGCGCCTGCAGCCAAGCCTACCAGCACGCCGCCCAAGGCCGCTGAGGCATCGACCCCTCCGGAGATGAAGGCAGCTCCGCCCGTCGCCGCGACTGAAGACGACGAGGACGAAGAAGAGGAAGAGACCGACGAGCAGGGAGAAGAAGAACCCGCCACGTCGAACGAAGACGACGAAGAAGAGGACGAAGACGAAGAGGACGAAGAAGCGGCCGCGCCATTGGCTGCTGCAGCTCCCGCCGCGGATTGGCTGCCCGACTGGGCGCCGTACGCGGTCCTGGCAGGACTCGTCAGCGTGAGCATCCTGTTCGGCCTCGGCCTGGTGGGCGGCGGTTCCGCCGGCGCGTCCGAGGAAAGCGAAAAGGCTGCAGCGCCCGCGGCTTCGGCGCTCAAGGCCAAGGCGCCCGCGAAGCCGAGCCCACACCCGTGAAGCTCGCGTTTTCGGCGCTGCTCGGCGCGCTCGCCTTTTCAGGCTGCGTAGTAACCACCTTCGAAGGCCCCGGTGAGCCACCGCGTGTGGCGGTGTCCCCGCTCGCCAGCGCTAGCGCTGCCGGCCCCGGCGGCGAGGACGCTACAGCCAGCGCCGCCGAGCAAGCGGGGCAACCGAGCGAGATCGCTGCGCGCCACTTGCTGGTCTCGTACCAAGGCGCCATGCGCGCTTCGCCCAGCGTCACGCGCAGCAAAGCCGAAGCTCAGATTCGGGCGACCGAGGCGCTGACTCGCGCCAAGGCCGGCGAGGACTTCGAGGTCTTGGTCAAAGAGTTCTCGGACGAGCCCGGCGCCGGAGAGCGCGGGGGCTCCCTCGGCCGCTTCGGCCGCGGCATGATGGTCCCGGCCTTCGAAAAAGCCGCCTTCAAGCTCGCCCCCGGCCAAATCTCCGATCTGATCGAGACGCCTTTCGGCTTTCACGTCATCCAACGGACCGAATAGCCCGGGCGAGAGCGAATCCGCAGGAAGGCGGGAAGGCGGGAAGGCGAGCAGCAAGGGCAATTTTCGTTCGGGGGGCCGAACGAAAATTCGACTGCCCGGGTCACGCGCGCTCGAAGCGAAGACGCGACCAGTAGCGACGCGGCTGCCAGTTTGCCTGCCCAAAGATCCTTCCTCTCGGGATCTTCCCGCCTTCCCGCCTTCCTGCTGTCTCGCCGTCAGCCGCGCAGCAGGTGTTTCGAGATGACCATACGCTGCACTTGGCTGGTGCCTTCGCCGATTTCGCACAGCTTGGCGTCACGCAGGTGGCGCTCGATGTCGAACTCGCGCGTGTAGCCGTAGCCGCCGTGAATCTGCAGTGAGTTGTTGCAGACGCGCGTCGCCACTTCGCTGGCGAACAGCTTGGCCATCGACGCCTCGGCGGTGAAGCGCCGGCCGTTGTCCGCCAGCCACGCCGCCCTCCGCACCAAGAGCTCCGCCGCGTCCAGCTCGGTTTGAGCGTCGGCCAGCATCCACTGAATGGCCTGAAACTCGGCGATCGGCTTGCCGAAGGCTTCGCGCTGCTTGGCGTAGGTGATCGCCATCTCCAGCGCGCCGCGACCCAGGCCCAGAGCCATGGCGGCGATGGAGATGCGCCCGCCGTCCAAGATGCGCATCGTGTCCAAGAAGCCTTGATCGACCTCGCCCAGCCGCTCGCTGTCCGGAACGCGCACCTGCTCGAGCGTGATCTCGACGGTGTCGCTCGAGCGACAGCCGAGCTTCTTGAGCTTCTTGCTCGCCGAGTAGCCGGGCGTCTTGGTGTCGACGATGAACGCGGTGATACCGCGCTGCGCGGGCGCTTCGAAGTTGGTGCGCGCCAGCACCACGCAAAAGCCGCCCACCGACCCCTGCGTGATGAACATCTTGCTGCCGCTGATCACCCAGTCGCTACCGTCGCGCACGGCCTTGGTGCGCATACCCGCGGCGTCCGAGCCAGAGCTCGGATCCGTGAGCGCCCAAGCCGCGAGCCACTCGCCGGTGCAGGCGCGCGTCAGGTACTTCTGCTTCTGAGCTTCGGTGCCGTAGGCCAAGATGTGGCCAGTCCCGAGCCCGTTGTGGCTGGCGATCGTGAGCGCCAGTGAGCCGTCCACGCGCGCGGCTTCTTCGACCGCGATCGCGTAGGCGGACATGTCGAGCCCCGCGCCGCCGTAGGCCTCGGGAATCTTGATACCCAAGAGGCCAAGGCCCGCGAGCTCGGGTATCAGCTCACTCGGAAAGCGCTCGGCTTCGTCCCACTCCCGGGCGTGCGGCGCGACCCGCTCCTTGAAAAACTGGCGCAAGCTGTTTCGAAGTAGGGCGTGGTGCTCGCTCAGCTCAAAATCCATGGGGGCTACTCTTACTTACGGCAGATTGCGGCCGGAGTTGCTGGCTACTGAACCGGCAGCTTCGGATTCAGCGCGGCCTTGAGCAGGCTCAGCCGTTTGTCCCCGGCCAGCCGGGCGCTCGGATCGGCCCCCGCCTTCAGCTTGAGCGGCTCGTCCCCTACGATGATGACGTTGCTACCATTCCGCCCCGCGAGCCACTCGGCTGCCGGGGCGCCCTCGCCCTCGCGCGTCGTGAACAGCACGGCGTCGAAGCCCAAGTCCTTCTGCGGCTTGGCGCCGGGCAGCTTCTTCAACGTGCCCAGCACGTCTTTGGCCGAATCTTCATCGGCGCGCGCGAGACCCACCACGCGGTAACGCGCGGCGCCGTCTTGGTAGTAGCCGATGGCGCCCGCCCCGAGCCCCGTGACACCCAAGGCGTCGCGGTGCGCGTAGGCAATGCCCATTGGTACCAAGCGCTCCGGCGGCAGCAAGCGCACGGCCGGCAGCGGATTCGCATCGCCCGGCAAGTGATCGCCAATCTGCCGCGCCAGCTCCGGCAGCACCTTGGCGCTGCTCTGCTTGATTTGATCGGGCGTCTCGAGCTCGTTCGCGTAGCTGAGCTCGGACACGAGCTCGCCACGCCACACGTAAGCGATGCCCGTGCCCAGCGCGCCCTCAGCGCCGGCGGCGAGCTCCTTGGGCGTACCGTCCACGGGATCGCCATCGGCGATCACGCGCTTGGTGAAGAACGCGAACGCACCCTCCGCGCTGGCAAAGCGCGATACGACCACGTTCACGGTGCCGGGCGAGCCCGCGCCGTCGATGTAGCGCAGGGTCACGACGCGCTTGAGCCCGTAGTTCTTGTAGACTTCGCACTCCCCGTCGAGCAGCTCGGTGCACACCGTCTCGAGCGTGCCCTTGGCGGCCTCGCCGTACGTGCGCGCGTCACCGTTCGGATCGATACAGTAGCCGCCCGCCAGCTTCGGAAAGTAAGCCGAGCTCACGCTATCGGTGACGTTGCCGCCGCCACTGGCGCACGCGCCCGGCTTGGAGCTGGCGACCGGCGGCGGCGCACTCCCCTGTTCGGCTTTGTCGTCCTTCTTGGAGCAGCCGATTGATAGCCAAACACAACACGCGCAACACGCGACAGCCAGGAGCGGGCGGCAAACCATGGTGGGGGTTGTAGCGCGAGACCGCTTGGCGAGGAAAACGCCCGGCGGGGGCGCCCCTCAGCGCACCCGGCTCCGCGACCAGCGCTGGCCCCGACCCCGCAACCTTTACATAGCGCCGCACTTCTTAGCAGTCGCCGAGATGCCTACATATGCACAAATACTAGTCATTTCAGGCACCTAGAAACCGGGCGCGTGGGCACGTACCTTGCTGTACGTTCAGCCTTCTCGTGTTTCTGCAACCTTCCAAACCTTCCCCACAGCGGCGCCATTCCAGCCGAGGCTTCACGCTCATCGAGCTGGTGGTGGTCGTGTTGATCGTGGGCATCACCGCAGCGCTGGCGACCCCCACGGTCTCCGCTCAAGTGCGCGAGCGGCGCTCGCGTGACACCGCGCAGCGCATCGCGCAACTGTACAGCGTCTCGCGCATGCGCGCGCTCGGTCGCGGCACGGCGGTGATGGTGAGGTACCGCTCGGACACCGGCTTCAGCGTGGTCGAATCGGTGCTGGGCGCCACTGCAGCTGCGGCAAACGGGAGCGTCACGTGCGCCAATCAACCTGGGCTGGGTTGCCTCACGAACTCGTGGACCGACCCGGACACATCGCGCGTGGTCACGACGCTGATGCCGCAGTCGGATCTCACGGTGACGGTGCGAGACCAATCCGCGGTCGCGAAGACCAAGATGGATATCTGCTTTACGCCCATGGGCCGTAGCTTCATCTCGTTCGACGGCACCGCCCCCACCGCGTCGATGGTCGGAGCAACGACGGTCGAGGTACAACGCACGGGCAAGGGGCTGGGCTTGCTGCGCAGCGTTGCCATCCTGCCGAACGGCATGGCGAGGCTCGGCCTATGAGCGGGCATCGTCGGACGCGCCGTGCGCAGCAGCGTGGCTACACGCTGGTCGAGCTGATGATGGCGCTAGCGCTGTTCACGGTTGCCGTCGTCGGCATCATCGCGCTGCAAAAGATCGTCATCGTCTCCAACGCCCACGCCAAGAACGTGGCCATCGCCCAGCGCATCGCGCAGGCCTGGGCGGGGCAGCTGGAAATGGACGCCACCGAGTGGCGCACCAGTTTTGGCAGCGGTTGGCTCAATGACGCCAACGTGTGGCAGCGCCCGCCGTACGTCGAAGCTCGCCAGTTTGGCGGTGCGTTCGACGCGCTCGGCAATCCGCTCAAAGACAACGAGCTGTCGCGGGCAGCCTTCTGTAGCCACGTGCGCATGGCTTGGCTGTTCCCGAGCACCATGGGCACCGCCGGCAACGGCATGCTCCGCGCCGAGATTCGCGTGTTCTGGCTGAAGGACGGCGAGGCCGCGCTCGACTCGACGGCGTCCATTTGCTCAGCCGCTCAAACCGCTACTCAGGCCAAGGCCATCGGCCTTGCCACCGACCGCTACCGCTTCGTCTACCAAACTGTCGGCGTCCGGCAGCACTCCCAGATCTAGATGCGCGCACCTCATCTTTCCCCGAACCTTCGGCGCGCGCATCGGCGTGAGCGAGCAGGCTTCACGTTGGTGGAGCTGATGGTTGCGATGACCGGCGGCTTGTTCCTGTCGATCGTCGTGTTCGCGCTGTCGCGGGACGCATCGCGCTTCTATCAACGCGAGAGCCGTGTCGCCAACGCCACGCTGGCTACGGTGTCCGGCTTCGAGCGGCTTTCGAGCGACATTGCGCGCGCCGGCCACATGGTCACGCCGAACATCGACTCCGATCCGCGCGTCTGCAACCGCCCCGACCCCAACTGGCCGGCGATGATGCAGAAGCTGCGCGCCATCCTGATCGAAGAGAACACCACCCTGAGCGACGCGACCGAGCTCGGCGACGCCGGGATCAAGCCGAAGGGCATCGTGATCGCAGGCGCCCTGAGCATGCCCGAGGTGCTGACCACGGCGTCGGTTGGCGAGAACGGCGAAGGCGGCTGGCAAATTTCGATCAACACCGATACGCCGGCAGCCGCGCGCGCAGGCTTGAGCACCGACAACACGCAGACCGCCGCCAACCAGGCCGTGCTGGAATCGATCTTCATCGCTCGCGAGGGCAACGGCCGCATCGTGCGGCTGCGCAAAAAGGGCCAAGATCAGTACGGCGTCGTCAGCAGCGTCACGGCCAGGCCGGGCACCGAAATCGCGGAGGCGCTCGTCGATTTGAAGGCCACCCCGCAGCTGCTCCGCCCCACCAACTCGGCTGAGCTGTGCGGCATCTCCGGCACCGGCAAGGACATGGATCTCAACGTCATCGACCTAGTGCGCTACAGCATTCGACCGATGACCACCGACGTGAACTACGCGGCGTTGTTCAAGGCCGCAGGGCTGGGCACGGGCGGCGGCGCCAACGCCCTGCCCTACGAAGCCAAGCGCGCCGAGCTGGTGCGAGTCGAGCTCGCGCCGTCTGGCGCCGAGATCGCCTCGACGCGCGAAATCGTGGGTGAGTACGCGGTCGATCTGCAGATCAGCGCTTGGCGCGCCACCAACGCCGCCACGCCGACGCTGGTACCCGTTGCGGTGGCGGTCAACGACACCTACGCTTCCACACACCTACTCCGTGGTCTCAACGTGCGTCTGAGCATGCGCTCCCGCGAAGCCGACCGTGATCGCGGCATCGCCGCCGCTGCCGGAGACATCTACCGGATGCCGCTCGCAGGTCCTGGGGACACCCAGGTTTTTGCGAGAGTTCGGACGTTCCAGAGCAACATTGCCCTGCGTAACCTGGAGAACAGCAATTGGTGATTTGCCGCCGACGTCGTTTTACCCGCAAGGGAGAGCGCGGAACGACCGTACTGGTGGTCGTGATGGTGACCACCCTGATCACCGCCATCGGCATCTTTGCGGTGCGCAACATCAGCCAGATCGACATGGCGGTCGGCTTCAGCCGCCAGTCCGCGCAGGCCACGGCCCTGGCCGAGCTGGGCACGACGGCGGCCATGGCGCAGATCAACTCCAAGGGCGCTGACTACCCGAACAGGATGAGCTCCGACTTCAAGTGCTTCGCCAACGCCCGCTACACGACGCGGCCCTGTTACCACTTTTCGCGTGCGTACCTGGAGAGCGAGACGGCCGCCAACAACGGCGAGACCCTGCTCGAGCCGGCGGTGCCGGGCACCGAGACGGGCAGCTTCGGTGTGTCTGCCAACGCTGACGGGGCGCTGAAGGTCGAAATGACCGAGAGGCACCCCACCAATGCGCCGATAGCAGGCACGGATCTGACGAACACGAGCGGCACGGCGCAGACGCCGCAAGACGTGACCTTGACCACGTTCGCGTTGGTAGGGCCGCGCACCGGCGCCGCCGACCCCTGCGCCAACGGCGTGTCCACCATGGCCGTGAAGAAGGTCGTGCGCGCCCACATCATCGTGCCTCCGAATTGAGGAACCACAGAGCCATGAAACACCCCGCCCAACTTCACCCCACCCCACCTGCACGCTGGCTGCGGGGGCTCGTCGGTGCGGGCTCGCTCTTGGCCTCGTTGCTGGCCGTAGTGCGCGCGCAGGCGCAGGCCGACGTCTCGCCGCCCCCACCAAACGTGCTCCTGCTGGTCGATACGTCCGGGTCGATGGACTACAAGACGAGCAGCAACGCTTTCCCGAGCTGCAAATACTCGGGCTCGACCGACATGGACGTCCCCAGCGAGCGCAGCCGCTGGATCGACCTGGTGGAGGTGCTGACGGGCTCGATCAGCAAATACGGCTGTCAGAAGCTGGATCGCAATTCGTCCGCCTTCCGCAACGAGTACGCTCTCAACGGCAGCGATCCGTACGATTTTCTGTACCCCAACCCGTACCACCGCCCCACCAGCGATGGCTGCGTGAGCGGCCCTGGTACGCTCGACGCCGGCAACCACGCGCTCTTCCCCGCCGGCGCCCTCAAGTACCACCCGTACAACGACACGGCCGGCAGCTGCAGCTTCACGCAAGCCACCGACGGCATCTTGGACGCGTTCTCGCCCGACGTGCGCTTCGGCCTGATGACGTTCGACACCGAGCCCCGTCCCGCCAAGGACGTGACCGGGCTCTGGAGCTACTACGTCAACGCTTCCAAGCAGGGCGAGCCGCTCGGCTGCACCACGCCGCAAGACCAAGAAGTGGGCGTGCGCAACGCCGAGGCGCCGCCCTGGGAGGGCCGCGCCGTGGGCTTTGGCGACTTGAGCCTGGGCAGCACGGACTTCAAGGGACGCAATGCGATGATTCAACAGGTGCTGCTGGCGACGCGCCCCTACGGCGCCACGCCGATCGCCGGCATGCTCGACGACGCGCGCAGCTACTTCATCGCCGACGCCTCGACGGATCCGCTGGACACGACCTTGAAGTTCGGTCCCGCAGCGGATCCTGCCAAAGCGTGCCGCCACAAGTCGATCATCCTGCTGTCCGACGGCCAGCCCAACATGGATTTGCGGCCCTTCTGCGAGCCCGGCGGCTGCCCCTACGACAAAGCCGAAGACATCGCCCAAGACCTGAAGAGCAAGGGCATCGAGATCTACGTGATCGGCTTCGCGCTCTCGAGCGTGACGGTCGATGGCTCCCCGCGCTTGTGCTCGTCGTTCACGGCGGCGGACTTCGATGAGGCCAACCCCACGGGCATCTGCAAGATGAACCCGACGGATCAGCCGATTCAGGCCTGCTGCGCGCTGAACCGCATCGCCGCGGCCGGCGGCCACGCGCCCACCACTCCCGACGATCCGGACTGGCGCCGCGCGCGCTTCGCCGACAACCGCGACGAGCTGCGTTCGGCGCTGTCACAGGCCATCGGCGGCAACTTCACCTCCACCACCCGCACGCCCGTCGTGCCCGCCACGGGCTCCGGCTTCGTCACCAGCACCTCCGATCTAACGTTCGCGCGGAGCTTTCGCTTTTCGGCGTCGTTCAAGCCGGGCAAGCTCGACAAGCCGTGGATCGGCGAGCTGAACCGCGGCCGCTACGTGTGCGAATTGGTCGACAGCACCCCGACGCCAGTGCTCCAGCCACCCGACGCCAGCAAGGGCGACAAGTTCGTCGACAACGTGAATGCGTCCGGCCCCTCCGCGCGCAAAATTTACACCGTACTCGGTACCGCCCCCATCAAGTCGGGCGCCAGCATGCGGCCGAACTTGGCTGCCGGCGTGGTCGACGGCGTCGGCACCTACTCGGGCACCCTCAGCCCTACTGCAAAGAGCTCGGCCGACTTCGTGACCGACACGCCGCCTAGCGCATTGGACGTAGTGGATGGCAAGTGCGGCGACGGCACCACGGCAGAGCAGTGTCGCGACCGCTACCTGAAGTGGCTGGTGGGCCTCGACAACGGCACCGCGTTCCATCGCTGCCCCAGCGTGAGCAGCGGCAACTGCAACCTGGTTTCCGACATCTACCACTCGATCCCGCGTGCGGTGCCTGGGCGCCCTTCGCAGTCCCTGGTCGATCGCAGCTACGAGACCTTCACCACCAAGCAGGTCGAGGCCAAACGGCCGTCGGTGCTGTACGCCTCGTCGAACGACGGCTTTTTGCACGCCTTCAAGATCGCGCAGGTGGACAAGAACAACACCTCCGAGGCCATGCAGGTCAACAAGAAGGAGACGAACGAGCTCTGGACCTTCGTGCCCCCGGCGGTCCTACTCGGCATCCCGGGGCTATACCCGTCCACCCGCCAACTCTTGCTCGACGGCACCCCCACCATCAAGGAGGTGGTCGCCTCGGCAGATCCAGGCGGCACCACCTACAAGTACAAGCTCGAGCGCACCTTGGATCAGGCGCGCGGCGGCCTGGGCGAGTGGCGCAACATCTTGGTGCAGAGCTTCGGCACCCAATACTCGGGCTACTTCGCCATCGACGTGACCGATCCGGTGCCGAGCACCACCGGCGGCCCCAAGTTCTTGTGGCAGCTGGTGACCGACTCCACGGGCAAGCCGTTGTTCGGCGAAGGCGGCGGCACGCCGCTGATCACCACCGTGTACCTAGACCGCAAAGAAGTGGCGGTCGCGGTGCTTCCCGGTGGCTACGCCGCCGATGGCATCAACGACCTTGCCTCCTGCGACCGCGCCAAGCTGGATTGGAACATCACGCCCAAGCCGCGCTCCGCCGTTCCCTGCTACTCGGGTAAGGCTCTACCGTCGCGCTCCATCACCGTGGTGCGCTTGGACAGCGGCGAGATCTTGCGCACTTTCCGCCAGGCGGAGGCCGAGGTGCCGGGGCTCGTCGGCAAGAACGTGACCACGGTGGCCGCTATCGACTCGCCCATGACCGGCCAGCCCGTCGCCTACCCCAGCGACGTGGGTGGCGTGGCCGATCGCGTGTTCGTCGGCGATCGCGACGGCGCGCTGTGGCGGCTGAACTTCGCTTCGGCCACCGGCAAGACCACCGACTGGACGTTCGAGTTGTTCTTCGACGGCTTCCCTAACGATGGCGACGTGTTCACCCACGCCCACAACGATGGCTGGCCCATCACGTCGGCCCCCATCATCTCGGTGGACCGCACGGGCAACCTCACGGTCGCGTTCTCGACCGGTGAGCAAGAATCCATTGGCGAGAATGCGGCCAAGCCGACCAACTACGTCTGGTCCCTAACCGAGGTCCCCAGCGCCGACCGCAAGCTGCTCACCCCCAAGGTGAATTGGTACCTGCAGCTGAACGGCGCGTTCGCGGGCGATCGCGTCATTGGCGAGATGGCGCTGTTTGCCGGCGACTTGTTCTTCTCGACCGTCGGCCCCGGCAGCTCCGACGCTTGTAGCTCAGGCAGCGGCAAGGTCTGGGGCATGCACTACATCGACCCTGCCACGCCCAAGGGCAAGGGCGGGAAGACCTCGACTACGCTGACGGATTTCGTCAACTCGGACGGCTACGTCGACGCGACCACGTTGCTCGGCAGCGACGCGCATGCGTTCTTGTCCGGCGTCAGCGTGGCGCAGCAGCCCACCTGCGACAACCCCGGCACTGCCAGCGACAGCGGCTATTTCGCCTACGGCATGCGGCCCACCGGCGGCGGCGCCGCCCCCGGCAAATACCAGCTGATCATCCCGACCGGCGACCGCGTCACCACCAGCACCAAGCCGGGCATCAGCCCGATCAACCTGGGCGGCGGCAACGGCGCGGCCATCGACCTGAAGAAGCCGGCCATTCCTTTGGTCGTAGACTCCTGGGCCTCCATCGTCGAATAATGGGGGGCTTTCCTGGAGGGGGCGGCACGCGCCGCCCCCCTCAGCCGAAGTGAATTCGGCTGAGCCTCCCCCCACGCGGCGACGCTCATCGTCATCAACTTCGTGACATTTCGTTGCCCCAGCAAACCGTCTGTCGCGCTCGTGCGAGATTGTCCGCGGCTCCTGCTCGGCTTGTGCGGCCTTCTGGGCGTCGCCTGCTCGAGTAAGCGCACGCCCCCGCCGCCGGCAGCGGCGGTATCCGTAGCCAGCGCCAGGTTGCCGCTCGACCACTTGGCGCCCGACGAGCTGGCTCCGAGCAAGACCGAGGTTTACGGCTTTCCGGTGCCGCGCGGCATGGAGGTCGAGAGCCGCCTGGTCGATCGCGTCTACATCAGCGGCCGCGTTTCGCCCGAGGGCCTGGCCAACTACGTGCGCGAGCAGGTCGTGGTGTCCCACGTCGAGATCGGCGCCGCCCGTACGGTTTTTCCGATGGCGCGCATCAAAGCGGGCCCGCCCGATCGACTGTACCAGCTCGAGGTCTTGCCCGACGGCGCCAAGACTCGGCTCGTGATCAAAGACGTCACGCCGCCGCCTCCCCCGCCGCCCGGCATGACCGACGCTGAACGCTGGCGCGCCGCCGGGCTCACGCCTGACGGCCGCCCCCTGGATCTCAAGAAGCTCGAATGAACCAGCGCCACGGCGCTGCGTTTGCGACGCTGTTCTGCCTCTTGTCAGGCACGTCAGCGGCTCACGCCACGAGCGGCAGCGTGTTCGGCGTCGGCCCGAGCACGCGCGCTTGGGCTGGCGCGGGCGCAACGCAGGCTGCCGGCTACGAGGCGGCCTTCCAGAATCCGGCCTCGCTCTCGCTCAGCCCCGAGCTGACGCTCAGCGCAGGCTACGGCGTTCAAAGCTCGTGGCTCTACACCCAGCGCGGAGCCAGCGCGGAGCAGCGCTTCGAGACCGAGCCGCTCAGCTTGGCCACGCTCGGCTTCACGTTGCCGCTCGAGGCCTTCGGGCAGCGCTTCGTGGTTGGCTTTGCGAGTCTGAGCCCAGGCGGCTCGGTCGCGCGCGCCGACCTTCCGCTGGGCGAGCAGCCGCAGTTCCCCCTGCTCGTCAGCCGGCAGCGCGCCGTCGACTTCGACCTGGGCGTCGGCGTGCGGCCCTGGCGTTTCTTGGCGCTGGGGCTCGGGCTGCGCGCGCTGGCCTCGCTAGCCGGCACCGCGGAGGTGCAAACGCAAGGCAAGACCACGACGACGCGCGTCTCGGACAGCCTCGAGCCCGTGCTTGCGCCGCACGCGGGTGTCACCGCGTTCCTGAGCTCGAGCGCCACCGCCGCGCTGGTCCTGAAAGCGGCGCTGCGCGCCGATTTCGACCTCCAGCTGCAAGCGGTCGACCTGAACGCGACGCAGCTGCCGGCGCTTCACCTGGCGGGCGTCGCCCACTACGAACCGCCATCGGTACAAGCGGAGTACGCGCAGCGCTTGGGACCACTGACGGCCATGTTTGGCGCTGCTTACCAGCGCTTCAGTCAAACGCCGACGCTGCTGCCCAGCACCGTCACCTGCCCCGAGCAACGCCCCGACTGCTCGGCGCTGGTGGCCGAGCCGCCGCATTTCCACGACACCGTCGAGCTGCACGTCGCCTCCACGCTAGGGCTCGAGCTGACGCGCGCTGCGCAGGCGGAGCTACGCGCTGGCTACGCCTTCGTCCCGAGTCCGGTGCCGGACCAATCCGGCCGAGACAACCTGCTCGACAACGCGCGCCACCGCTTCGGCTTGGGCTACGGCGTCACGCTCGACGCCCCCTTGCCGCCGCTCCGGCTCGACGCGGCGTTCACGCTCGACGAGCTGGTGCCGCGCACCAGCCGCAAAGCCGCCGACGTTGCGCCCGAAAACGCTGGCGCCCCCTCGCTCACTTCGCGCGGCCGCTCCGTCGGCCTTTCTCTCGGCCTGACGGTGAGGCTGTGATGCGCCGCGCGGCTTGGCTCTGCGCGCTCCCGCTCTTGGCCGCCAGCGGCAGGCTGTGGGCAGCGCCGACGCACCAGTACGGCTTCGGCGCCCGCGCCACCGCGCTGGGCGGAGCCGTCAGCGCCGACGCCGGCAACGCGGCTTCGCTCTTCTACAACCCCGCGCAGTTATCGCTCGCAAAGCAGAGCCAGCTTGCGCTCGGCTACCGCAGCTCGAGCCCGACGCTCCAAACGGATCAGCAAGACACTGGCGCAGCCGGCCTGCACAGCTTGGAGGGCGCGCTCTTGGGGCGCGGCCAGTTCCTGGGCATCCCGGTCGGGTTCGGCCTCGGGCTGTCGCTCACCAACGGTCACTTGTCGCGCGTCGAGAGCGTCCGCCCGGACGAGCCGCGCTGGGTGCTGAAGGAAACGTTGCCCGAGCTGATCGAGCTGCGCGCGGCGCTGTCGCTGCGGCCACTAGCGTGGCTTTCGCTGGGCGGCGGCGCTGGCTTCTTGGCGACCACGCGCGGCGGCTTCGAGGTGACGGGCGACGCCATCTTTGCGGATGGCAAAGGCGCCGAGTACGACTCGCAGCTCCGTCACGCGGTGGCGGCCGAGCTGCTCAGCTCACGCTACTGGGTGCTCGGCGCGCAGCTGCGATTACCCACGCTCATGGCGAAGAGCCCTGCTCCCATCGCTTGGAGCTTGGGGCTCGCGTTCCGAGACGAAGCGACGCTGACCCAGGCGCTGCAAGGCGCCCTGCGCGGCAACGTGGATGCCGGCTTCCTGCAGGTGCCCGTGCAGTATCGCTTCGACGCGCATGGCTTGGTCGCGTTTCAGCCGCGGCAAGTGGTGCTGGGCGTGTCGGCAGAGCGGCAGGCGTGGCGCCTGAACCTGGACATCGGATTCGAACAGTGGTCGCGCTACCCGAGCCCGGTCGCGCGCTCTGCCGCGCACATCGAAGCCGACGTACCCGCAGGCTTACCGCTCGCGCTACCCGCCAACACCGAGCTTGCACCCGCCACCAGCGCCGGTTTTCACGATCGCCTGACCTGGCGAGCTGGCCTCGAGCGCGCGCTGCGCTTGTCTGCTTCGAGTGAGCTCTTGCTGCGCGCCGGCTACGCTTACCTACCCAGCCCCGCACCTCGCACGTCGGACACGGGGCAGCTCTTGGACGCCTCCGAGCACGTCTTCTCGCTCGGCACGGGCATCGCGCTCTGGCGGCTCGCCCACTGGCTGCCGCACCAGCTGGAGCTGGACGCATTCGGCCTCTACGGACACTTGCCCAATCGCCGCCTCGAGCGCCAAGGAATGCTCTTTCAAGCCAAGGGCCACGTCGTGTCCGCTGGACTCACGCTCCAGCTCTCGCTCGGCACTTCCAGCTACGACGATTGAGCAGGCCGCGCTGAGAAATCAGCGCCGCGATTCGTCTTCGAGGCGCATGGCTTCCAGCAGCAGCCCGCCGATTTTCTGCTGCTCGCCGGAGTCGGAATCCGACGCACTGCCCTGCCCGCCACGGAAGCTGAAGCTGCCCTTCTTCCAACGCAGCACCTCGCGCAGGAGCTCGGTCGAGTTCCAAGGCTTGCCGTCGAGCGCGCCCGAAGCGAACTTGCCTTCGGTCAGCTCCAGCATCGCGATGCGTCCACCCTCACCGCGCACCTTCAGGTGCCCACTGCGCCGCTCCAGCTCCAAGAGCGTCAGCACGGTGGCGACCGACATCTGGGCGATGTCGCCGGTAAAGGCAGCGCCAGCCACGGATGACGCGGGGCCATCCGACGAGAACGAATCGCGCTGCTGTCTTAGCCGGTTGGCCATGTCGATCAGCGCACCCACTTGAGCGACCACCTCGTCGTTGCGGAACGGTTTGGTCAGGTACAAGTCGGCGCCGACGTTCAAGCCCTGCAAGCGCGACTCGGTGTCGTCTGCTTCGGTCAGGAACAAAAATGGTGTCGTCGCTACACGAGTCGGCTCGGTGCGGACGCGGCGCGCCACCCAGAAGCCGTCGATATCCGGCAGGTTCACGCTGCACAAGATGCAGTCGGGCTTCAGCTCGCGAACCTTGTCGAACCCGGCGCGCGCCTCTCCGGCGACGTGCACCTCGTAGCCCGCCTCACTCAAGAATCGCGTGAGCACAGCCGCTTCCCACTCCTCTTGCTCGATGATCAGAACTCGGCCGCGCGCCACGAGCAAACGCTAGCATGCCGGCGGCTAAAGCCCGAAATTACGAGATATTTAGGCAAAGGAAGAGCTCGGTCGCGGGCGGTGGCACCACCGGCGCCCCCGCCGGGGCCTATGTGGCTCAGCCTGCGCCGGGGCGCGGCCGGTCGGCCTAGGCCGCGGGCCTGCCGCAGCTCTTGTAACGAGGCAGGCGCCGCGCTACTCGGCCTTCCTTGGCCGACGAAACCCTTTCGCGCACTCCTCTCTACGCCGAGCACGTCCGTTTGGGCGCCAAGCTGGTCCCCTTCGCTGGCTGGGAAATGCCCATTCAGTACAAGGGCATCGCCGCCGAGCACACCGCCGTCCGCGAGCGCGTCGGCCTGTTCGACGTCAGCCACATGGGTGAGCTACACGTCACCGGCCCCGGCGCGCTCGCGGCGGTCGACTCGCTCATCACGAACGATTTATCGAAGGCCGAGGATGGGCAGGCCGTCTACACGTGCTGCTGCAACGCCCAGGGCACCATCTTGGACGACCTGATCGTCTATCGCAGGGCGGCCGACGACGTGCTGGTGGTGTGCAACGCCAGCAACCGCCCCAAGATCGCCGCGCATTTCCGCGAAGCGCTCGCGGGTCGGGTCGAGTACCGCGACGAGAGCGACGAGACGGCGCTGATCGCCGTTCAAGGGCCCCGCGCCCTGGAGCTGCTGCGCCTGGCGGGCAGCAGCCTGGACCCGAGCCAGCTGAAGTCGTTCCGCTTCGCAGACGGCAAGATCGCCGACGTCAAAGTGACGATCGCGCGCACCGGCTATACCGGCGAAGACGGCGTGGAGCTGTTTTGCCCCAGCGCCGGCGCGGCTCGCCTGTTCGGCGCGTTGCTCGACGCGGGCGCGCCGCTCGGCGTCGAGCCGATCGGCCTGGGCGCTCGCGACACGCTGCGGCTCGAAGCGCGCCTGTCGCTGTACGGCAACGAGATCGACGAGACCACCAATCCGCTCGAGGCGGGACTTGGTTGGGTCGTGAAGCTCGACAAGCCAGGTGGCTTCCTGGGGCGCGACGCGCTGGCCAAGGTGAAGGCCGACGGCATCACCCGCACCATCGTCGGGTTCGAGATGGTGGGCCGCGGCATCGCGCGCCACGGCTACCCGCTGCTCGAGCAAGGTGGCGCCATCGTCGGCCTGTGCACGTCCGGCGGTCCCTCGCCCACGCTCGGCAAGAGCATCGGCCTCGGCTACCTGCCGATCGGGCTGAGCGCCATCGGAACGTCTTTTCTGGTCGACTGCCGCGGGAAATCGATCGAAGCCAAGGTCGTCAAACCACCGTTTTACAAGCGCAAACCCAGCGCCGGAACTGCCTGAACATGAGCCAAGCCAAAGAAGTCAAACAGGACCGCAAGTACACGAAGGACCACGAGTGGACGCTGAGCGAAGGCGCTGAGCTCGTCGTGGGCATCACCGCGTTCGCGGTCGACGCGCTGGGCGACATCACGCTCGTCAGCCTCGACGTGAAGGTGGGCGACCGCGTCGAAGCGCACAAGGCGTTCGGCACCATCGAGAGCGTGAAGACCCTGAGCGATTTGTTCGCGCCGGTCAGCGGCAAAGTCTCGCGCGTCAACGCGGAGCTCGAGAACGCACCCGAGCTGGTCAACGAAGACTGCTGGGGCAAGGCCTGGATGATCGCGATCACGCCGGACGATCCGAACGCGGCGGAGGGCTTGCTTACCGCGGCGGGCTACACGGCCCACCTCGAAGAGTCGGCGCACTGATGCGTTACATTCCGCACACCCAGAGCGAGGTCGACGAGATGCTGAGCGTCGTCGGGCGAAAGTCGCTCGACGATCTGTTCTCGACCATCCCGCCGGAGGCGCGCTTCGAGCGCAAGCTCGCGCTCGAGCCAGCGCTGGCCGAGCCCGAGCTGATGGCGCACATGAACGACCTAGCCAAGAAGAGCACGGGCAGTAGCCTGCTCTCGTTCTTGGGTGCGGGCATGTATCAGCACCACGTGCCGCCAGCCGTCGATCAGCTGCTCCTGCGCAGCGAGTTTTATACGGCGTACACGCCATATCAGCCCGAGGTCGCCCAGGGCACCCTGCAGGCGATCTGGGAGTTTCAGACCATCGTCAGTGAGCTGTACGGCTTGCCGCTCGCCAACGCGAGCTTGTACGACGGCGCCAGCGCCACCGCGGAAGCGGCCTTGATGGCCTGTCGCCTGACCAAGCGCGGTAAAGTGCTGCTGAGCGGCTGCGTGCACCCCGACTACCGCCGCACCACGGTCACGTACTTGGCCGGCCGCAGCGACATGTCGGTGCAGGAGCTCGGGATCGGCGCCGACGGCGCGGCCGATCGCGCACAGATCGAGAAAGCCCTCGACGACGGCGTCGCCGCGGTCGTGGTCGGCTACCCCGGATTCTTCGGTTCGCTGCCCGATTTGAAGGCTCTGGCAGACTTGGCGCACGCCAAGGGCGCGCTGCTCGTCGCCACCATCAGCGAGCCGTACGCTCTCTCGGTGGTCGAGCCGCCCGGCGCGCTCGGCGCCGACATCGCGGTCGGCGAAGGTCAGCCGCTGGCGTGTCCGCCGCAGTTCGGCGGCCCCGGCGTGGGCTTGTTCGCGTGCCGCGACGACCGCCAGTACCTACAGCAGCTGCCCGGACGCATCTGCGGTGAGACCGTCGATCACGACGGCGAGCGCGGCTTCGTGCTCACGCTGTCGACGCGCGAGCAGCACATCCGCCGCGAGCGCGCGACCAGCAACATCTGCACCAACCAAGGCCTTTTGGCGCTGTCTTTGGCGATTCGCTCGAGCCTCCTCGGTAAGAGCGGCTTCGTGGAGATCGGCAAGCAATGCGTCGCCAAGGCGCGCTACCTGCGCTCGGAGATCTTGAAGCTGCCCGGCTACGCTGCAGCGTTCGCGGCCGCGCCGTTCTTCAACGAGTTCGCGGTGCAGGTGCGCGGGGGCGATGCCCACAAGGTCTGCCAAAAGCTTGAGTCGCAGGGCATCATCGCCGGCTTCGATCTGGGTCGCGAAGACGCCGCTTACAAGGACCGCTTGCTGATCGCCGTGACCGAGAAGCACCGCCGCGAAGATCTCGATCGCCTGGTGCGCGCGTTGGGCTCGGTGTGAGCGCCATGAAGCGCCTCGCATCCATCCTGGGCGCCGTAGCGGCGCTGGCCGGCGCGGGTCACGCGCACGCCGACGTCTCGTCCTGGGCCTACGTTGGCAGTGGGCTCAGCTCGCTCAAGCAACAGAACCTCGAGCTCAGGGTCGACCCAACGCTCGCGATCGAGACCGGCATCGGCACCGCTCCGAAGCATCCGGTCATCGTGGGCGGTATGTTCAAGCTGCAAGCGCTGTTCGGTGACGGCGCCGATCTCGGCGTGTCGGTCCGCGTAGCCACGCGCAGCTTCGTCACCGGCAATTTCGGTCTGGCGCTGGACGCCGGCCCCTACCGGCGCTTCTGGGGCGAAGGCTCCAGCGGCGGCCAGGCTTCGCTGGTTCTGGGTGCACCTTGGGGCATCACGCTCTCGGTCGGAGGCGGAATCGGTACCAACGACGCGCGCCTGTACGGCGCCACGTTGGGCCTGGATTTCGCGCGCCTGACGGTCTACCGGCTTGCCGGGGAGGACTGGTTCCCGAACCCCCGCCCGGCCTATCGACCAAAGGAGTGAGCGTTCCTGGCGGAGTTGGGCTAGCCTTCGCCGTTACCGCATGGATTCTCCGGTTCAAGAAGGCGACATGCTCGCCGGCAAGTACCGCGTCGAAAAGGTCCTGGGGTTCGGCGGTATGGGAGTCGTGGTCTCCGCTTTCCGCACGGACCTCGAGCAACGCGTCGCCGTAAAGTTCCTCGGCACCGCCGCTGCAGAGCGGCCCGACGCCGCCGAGCGCTTCCGTCGTGAAGCGCGCGCGGCTGCCAAGATTCGCAGCGAGCACGTCGCGCGCGTGCTCGACGTCGGCACCCTCGACACCGGCTTGCCTTACATGGTCATGGAGTTCCTGGAAGGGAACGACATCGCCGACGAGCTGCGCCGCCTGGGGCGCTTGCCGATGCTCGAAGCCGTCGAGTTCGTGCTGCAAGCCATCGAGGCGCTGGCCGAAGCGCACGCCTCGGGCGTGGTGCACCGCGACTTGAAGCCGGGCAACTTGTTCCTGGCGCGTCGCGCCGACGGCTCGCGCCGCGTAAAGGTGCTCGATTTCGGCATCTCCAAGGCCCTGACCGGCAGCTCCGTCGAAGAGCTCTCGCTGACCAAGACTGCCGCGCTGATCGGATCGCCCTTGTACATGGCGCCCGAGCAGATGCGCTCCGCCAAGGACGTCGATACGCGCGCCGACATCTGGTCGCTCGGCGCCATGCTGTACGAAATGCTGACGGGCGAACCGCCGTACACCGGCGAGTCGATCCCACAGCTGTGCGCAGCGCTCCTGCACGACGATCCGATCCCGCTCCGCCAACACCGCCCCGAGGTGCCCGAAGGCCTCGAGCAAGCCGTGCTGCGTTGCCTGATGAAGGATCGCAACCACCGCTTCCCCACCGTGTTCGAGCTGGGACGTGCGCTCTTGCCGTACGCTCAACCCGACAGTCGCATCCACGTCGAGCGCGCCGAGCGCGTGCTGGGCGTGACTGACGTGACCATGTCCGGCATTGCGCTGACCGAACGCACGTCACTGCCCCAGTCGTCGGTACCGGCGGTCTCCAAGCCGATCACACCCCTGGCAGTGACGCCGGCTGCGGTCATGCAACCGGTGGATCCGACGGTGAATTCGTGGGGTCAGTCGGGCCTGGTCTCCGCCCCCAAGCGTCGCGGCCGCTTGCTGTTGATCGGCGCTCTGGCCGCGATCTTCGCCGCTGGTGGTGGCCTTTGGGCCGCGCGCGGCTCGTCCGAGGACGGCAAGCCGGCGGCCCCCGCGGCTTCGGCCACGGCCGAGCCCCATGGCACGGCTGTCGCCAAACCAGCAGCGCCGGACCCCGTCGAGCCGGCCCCTGCCCCCGCCCTCGTGCCTGCCCCCGCCGAGAGCGCGGCCGTCGCCGGCACACCGGCCGGCCCCGCCGCGACCGAGCCTCCGGCCAAGCCCAAGCTAGCCTTCACTCCGCCCAGCAAAGTCACGCCGAAAAAGCCCGAAACCAAGAAGCCGGAGACCGCGCCCCCGCCGCCCAGCAAGACCGGTGGCATCACGGACTTCGGCGGTCGTCGCTGAGCGCATAGCCTTCGCGCATGACGCGCGCAGCGCCGCCGCATTTGGAGTAAAAACCCAAGTATGGCCGGTCCCGGACGCCTCCGACGCTTCGCTGCTTTCGCTCCAATCTGCTGCATTTTGCTGCAAGCGCCCGCTGCCTCCGCGCAGAACGACAAGGCTGCGGCCGAGGCGCTGTTCGACTCAGGGGTCCGCTTGATGAAGCAGAACAGCTTCGCGGAAGCGTGCCCCAAGCTCGAAGAGAGCGAGCGCATCGATCCGGCTGTCGGAACCTTGCTCTACTTGGGTGAGTGCTACGAGCGCGTCGGCAGGACCGCCAGCGCCTGGGCGACGTTCCGCGAAGCCGCGTCGCTCGCCACCAACAGCAATCAACCCGATCGCGCGCGCGTCGCCAGCAACCGCGCGCAAGAACTGGAGCCCAAGCTGAGCCGGCTGTCGGTCGAGCTTGCGCCCGACGTGGCGCGCATTCCAGGCGTCGTCGTCAAGCGCGGCACGCAGCGGCTCGAGCCTTCGTTGTTCGGCACGCCTCTACCGGTCGATCCCGGTGAATACCGCATCGAAGTCACGGCGCCGGGCTACGAGACCTGGAGCACGCCGATCAGGGTCGAAGCCGGCGGCGCCAGCGCCAGCGTGCGCGTTCCGGGCTTGGTCAAAGGCCCAGAGGTGGCGCCCACTCCGCCTCCGACCTCCCAGGCGCCGCTCAAGCCTGGCGCGGAGGGGCCGCCCAAGTCCAGCGCGCCGCCACCCAGCCGCGGCCTCACCGCAGGGCAAACGCTCGGGCTCGTCGTGGGAGGCGTGGGCGTCATCGGCCTGGGGCTCGGCACGTACTTCGGCGTGCGCACCATCAGCAAGAACAGCGACGCAGAGCGCTTCTGCAAAGCCGACAACCGCTGCAATCAGCAGGGCATCGACCTGACGGAAAAAGCCAAGACCGACGCCACCTCGTCGAACATCGCCTTTGCGGTGGGCGGCGCGCTGGTCGCGGTCGGCGGCATCGTGTTCTTGAGCAGCGGGCGCAGCGAAAGCGAGCGCGTCACCCTGGTGCCACTACTCGGACCAGGCACGGCAGCCGCCAGCGTTTCGGGGAGGTTCTGAGATGCAAACGCCCAAGCTTTCCTCCAAGCGTTCTTCCCAGCTCGTCGGCTTCTTCTTAAGCGTGCTGGCGCTCGCGGCGTGCCAAGCCGTAGCCGGCATCGAAGATCGCACGTTCGATCCCGACTTCGACAAGCCGCCGATCGACCCGAGGTGCGAGGAGTACTGCACCACGGTGATGTCAGCTTGTCGCGGCGCCCACACCGTTTACACCACCGAGAAGACCTGCCTCGCGGTGTGCGCCAAGTTCGACCCGGGCGACGACGAAGACACCAGCGGTAACACGCTGTCCTGTCGCATGTTTCACCTCGAGGACGCGGTCCTGGAAGAAGAATCCTGTGCGGACATCGGGCCTGGTGGTAACGGCAAATGTGGCAGCGACTGCGAGAGCTACTGCCAGCTGTATCCGCAG
>DATAKF010000423.1:0-6399 GCA_036261775.1 Polyangiaceae bacterium
GGTCGTTTCGCGAAGGCGCCATCTATCGCGTCGACCACGACGGGCGTGCAAGCTTGCTCGTTGACGATCCGCGGCTTTGCTCGGTGCTCGGGATTGCCCTCGACTCGGAGCGCGGCCAGCTCTGGGCCGTCAATTCGGACCTGGGCGCGAGCCTCAAGCCGTCGTCGGCGGGGCCCAAGCAGCTTGCGGCCGTCGGTGTCTACGACGCAGCGACGGGCGCCGTGCTCGACTACGTCGACCTTGCGCCACTGTTGCCGGGCCCTCACTTGCTGAACGGCCTGGCGCTCGATGCCGACGGAAACGCCTACGTGACTGATAGCTTCGCGCCGGCCATCTACAAGATCAGCCAACAGGGGCAGGCCAGCGTCTTTCTGCGTGATCCGCGCTTTGCCGGCGAGGGCATCAACCTGAATGGTGTGGTCGTGCACCCCGATGGCTACCTGCTCGTCGTCAAGAAGAGCGACGGTGCCTTGTTCAAGGTGCCGTTGCGCAATCCGGCGAGCTTCTCCAAGGTGCAGGTAGCGGCAAGCTTCGTCGGCGGTGACGGCGTGACGCTGCTCGGCGGCTCGGATCTGTTGATCGTCGCCAATCAAACACCCACGGCCGCAGCGAACACGGCATCGTGGTTATCGAGCGACGACGCCTGGCTGAGCGCCAAGGTTCGCGCCACGCAACCGCTCGGCGCGGGCTACCCGACCACTGCAGTCGTGCAAGGCCAGAAGATCTTCGTCGTGAGCAGTGGGCTGAACGAGCTCATTCAAGCGCCGCCCGAGAAGAAGGCGGAGCTGGCCGCGGAAGCGACGCTCCGCCAGATTGGCCGACTCGGGCGCTGAGCTGCCCGTCGAGGCGAGAGACGACGTCGCTGGCCACGCCACGGTGCGTTCTCGCCACGCCGGAACGGTCCGGGCGCACTCATCCGGTTTTCGCCGCGAGCGGCGGAGTTGAGGCGGAGCTGAGGCGACGGTTGCGGTAGCTTGCGTAGCTACACGATGCCCGATGCAGGAGTTGCTCTGAAAGAAGCTTTGCGCTGGATAGCCGACGAGCCGGACTGCGCCGACGCGCACTACGCCTTGGCGCTCGCCTACGAGGACTTGGAGCGCGAAGAGGAACGACGACGCGAGATGCTCACTGTCTTGTCGCTCGATTCGCGCGCAGGGCAGGGGCCGTTGCCCGACGACGTGATCTGTGACGAAGTCGAACTGACGCTGGCGGAGCTGCCGCCCGAGCTCGCGGAGCGGCTCGGCCCCGTGGCGATCTTGGTCGAGCCGCGGCCGAGTCGTGCGTTGGTCGAAGAGGGGATCGATGCGCGAATCTTGGGCCTCTTCGAAGGGGCAACATCGGAGGAGCTCTCGGGCCCCGACACACCGCTCACCACCACGCGCATCCTCATCTTCTCGCATAATCTGGGTGACGCCTTTGCAGGCGAGCCCGAGGCCAAGCTAAGAGCCGAGGTGCGCATCACCGTGCTCCACGAGGTTGGCCACTTCTTCGGCCTCGAAGAGGACGACATGGAGCGGCTCGGCCTGGACTAGCGCCAGCGCCGTTTCAGTGACAGGACGCGGCGAGGCGCCGCCACAAACGGGAGCCGCGCGGCGCTCCGTGAGGAAGCACCGCGCGGCTGGGCTACCGGCGACGGCTCAGCTCACTGGAAGCCGGGGCCGAGGTTGCTGGTCCAGTAGTTGACGACCTGAAAGCGCGGGCCCTTCGGGTGCTGGTACTGGTAGACGAACAGACCGAAGTCGTACGAGTAGTTGAGGTAGTCGTCGCTCTTGAGAATGTCGCCGACCGTGCCCTCGTAGTTGGTGGCCGCCCCGACTGTCACTTCGTACACCGTGGTACCGGTGACCGCGCGGCTCTCCGAGTAGCCGAGGCCCGCGACCGCGACGCCCCATGAGTCGTCGTTGGTGATCGTGTTGGTGCTGGCGGTGGTGGTTTCGTTGGAGAGGCTGATCGATACCGAGTTTTCGCCGTTGCCCTGGCCGACCGACACCTGCTCACTGCGCCAACCGGCGTACTTGCCCAGCAGCTGGTCGCGGTCCTTGGCGCTGGGGTAGCTGGCGGGGTCGCCCACGGCGTGGCCCAGTGTTTCGGCGCCGATCGGGACGCCGTCTTGGCCGAGCTTCTGGTTGTAGAAGCCCAGCGTCCACTTGTAGGTCTTGACGGCGACCGGTACGTCGATGGTCAGCTTACGGCCAACGGCGTCGGGCTCGCTCGAGGTCGTGACCTCGTACTCGTAGGAAGTGTGGAGAACTCCTTGGAACACGATGCAGTCGTCCGGGTAAGCGCTCGCGTAGCTGGTGCTATAGCTTTCGATGACGCTAGTGGTCTCGGAGTAGGCAAACGCGCGCTCGACGCTCTTGGAGATGGAAGCGCTGGCCAGGCCGCCCAGCGGGCCCCCGATCAGATCGGTCAGGGTGCTCGAGTCGAAGGACATCGTGGTGCCGTAGGATGCGCCCAGCTCGTCGGTGCTGGCGGAGCCGCGTAGCGCTTCTTTGCCGAACGCGGTGCCGGAAGCGTCTTCACCCTGGTTGATGCCGGCGTTCAAGGGCGGGGCGGCCAGAACCGCGATGGGGCGTGGACTGGCCAGACTTTGCCACTTGTTGCCCGTGTAGCGGACTTGCAGGTTGTCGTTGTCGAAGTCGCCGCCTGCGACCAGTGGGACGGCGCTGCTGGGGTACGAGATGGTGGTGGGCTCCGCCGCCGGAATGTCGAGCGCGAAGCTTTGGTGCTCGTCGTTCGCCTGCACCGACGCTTCGCCCAGGATGCGTAGGGTGCGCAGCGGATACGCGCTGCCCGTGTTCTTGAGCGCCACGATCAGCGTTTCACCCGCCAGCTCGTCGCCCGAGATGACCGCCAGCCGCCCGAACGCGATTGGGTTGTAGCCAGTGTCCAGCTTGCGGTAGCTGACCGGCTGGTTCCAACTCGAGGGGTTCTCGCTCGGCAGCCATTGGCTGAGGTACCAGGCGTAGCTGGGTGCGTCGATGCCGATATGCACCGTGTACAGCTCGTCCACACCGTCGCCGTCCATGTCGGCGAACGCCGCGTCATACGGACGCTCGAGGCTCTTTTGCGGGTATTGTTCGCCGTTTGGCACGCCCGGCGACGCCAGCAGGGTCGGCGCCGTGGCAACCTCGTCGAAGACTCGGCCTTCCACGTTCACGTTGCCGGTTCCCTTCGAGTCGACGTCCTGGTGCGAGAGCAGCACGTACAGCTCGTCCTCTGCGTCGCCATCCACGTTGCCCGCGCGCACGATGCCGCCGCTCAACCAGCGCGAATAGTCGTTGCCCGCGCCTTCTCCGGGCAGCAGCGCTTGCGCCGGGACGGCGTTCAGTAGCGCAAAGTCTGCCTTCGCGTCGTCGAAGAGCGAGACGTTCACGTCGTCGGTGCTGCTGCCGACTCGCAGCACGGCAAGCTCGGAGCTCGCGTCCGCGTCGAAGTTGCCGGCTGCCAGATCGAGATCGCCTTGGCCCTTGGTCGAGGTCAGGACTTCCTTTACCAAGGCGAAGTTGGCGTTGGCATCGTCGTAGATGCGCACCCAACCGGCTTGACCGGCCGTCGCCGCGAGCGCGATCTCTTGCCGGCCGTCACCATCGAAATCGCCCAGCGCGGCCTTGATCGAGCCGGCCGTCGCGCCGCCGTGAGGCACGGAAAATGAGCGCGTTTTGGCCAGCGGCTTGCTGCCGTCGTTGTCTCCGACCGTCACCGTGATGGCGGTCGCGCCGTAGCTGAGCAGCACTAGCTCGGCGTTGCCGTCGTCGTCGAGGTTGCCGCTGCCGGTCCACACCGGCTGCGCGTTGGCGGGCGCGAGCGCGCTGCCCAGCGGCGAGCGGGTGAGGCCGTGTTGTGCGTCGTCCAGGTAAAAGCCGCCGTCGCCGCCTTCGAGAACGAAGGCTGTCTCTTCCAGCCGTAGCAGGTTGAAGCGATCGCGGCCCAACGGGTTGAAGCCCTGCGGCTGCGGGTCTTGGTAGCCGAAGGCGGCCACATTGTACTCGCCTTCGTTCAACTTGGGATCGTCATGGCTCGCACCTTGTCCGCCTGCGGCGTCGCCGTCGTCAGGTCCAGCACCACCGCTCGCGTGCTCGTTGCCTGTGCCGCTGCCGTCGGTCGCTGCCACGCCGGCTGCGTTGTCGGCGCCGCCCGGGCTGCTCGCGCTGTCGCTACCGCAAGCGACCGAAGCCGCAGCGGCGAGCATGACCAAGAGCGAGGGGGCAAGGAACTGTGTGGTGAGCATACGTCGCATCGAAGACTCCTGTTCGTGGGGGACGAACGACCACTCAGCACGCTCCGTGCCACACGCGAATGCCGCAGAATTCACGCCACTTCGTGAGCCGTGTGCACGGCGCTGCACACGCCACGGGACGCTGGTTGCGCGCGTGTGCAGCGCCGTGCACACGCCGGGCGCCTGACGACTCATCCCATCTTGGGCTGCCCATCCGCAGCCTCAATTGCAGAAACTAACGTGGCGGCAACAGGTCGCCCTTGGTGGCTCGCGAACGCCCGACGAATCTGCTGCAAACGGTCGGGATACGTTGCGGTGCTCGCTGCCTTCGGCAGCTCCGCTCCTCGGAACCGGCGAGACGGCGCGTCAGGTTTGGTCGAGTGCGGGTTCAGGGAAACAGCAGGCTCGCGAGGAGGGGCTACTGGTCACGCCGGTTTGGCGATCGCGCCGGCCGAGCGCAGGGCGGCCCATCGCCGAGGCATCAGCCGCCGAATGATGCAGCCAGGAGCAGCGCGACGCCTCCGGAGATGAGCACGATGAGCAGCGCTACGCCGACTCGCCGGCCGAGCGCCCATCCACCCGCGATGACCGCCATGCCGCCCTTGACGAGTGTGTTCGTTACGGCGGCCAGCGTGATTCCAGCGGCGGCCACGCTAGCGTTCGTTCCCGAGCGGTGCAGCTCGGTCAACGAGAGGGTGATTGCGTCGACGTCGGCCAGCCCGGCGAGCACGGCCGAAGCGTAGAGGCCGCCGCTGCCGATGTAGATCTGGGCTGCCTTGGCGACAAAGAGGATGGCGCCGTAGAGCAAGCCGAACTGCACGGCTTGCTTCAGCTCGAACGGATTTCGCAAGGGCACCGGGTCGCTCGAGCCGGATTGGCTTCCGCTGTCGCGGAGCAGGATAGCTGACGCGATGCACCCTGTGACCGCCATCGTTCCGAGCGGGAGCGCCACCGCAGCAAGGAGCGGCAGGTCCACGACGCCAATGACGACCAGCATTCGCGCAAACATCATCGACGAGGCTGCGAGGATCGCCGCCGCTGAGAGGCGCACGAGCGCAGGGGACTCCTTCGCTCGACCCGCAAATGTGAGTGTCACCGCAGTTGAAGACACTAGTCCGCCGAGAAGGCCGGTCACCAGCAGGCCACGTCGGCTCCCCACCAAGCGTGCCGCGACATAGCCCGCGAAGCTGATCCCGGCGACTAAAGCGATCATCAAGCCCACCTTGAACGGGTTGATGACATCGAGCGGCCCGAACGTGCCATTCGGGAGCAGCGGGATGACAACTAGCGCCAGCAAGACGAACTTCGCTGTCGCGTACACATCGTCCTCGGAGACGCGCGCGATGAACCCGTGCAGAGGACGCTTGAGCGCGAGCAGCCCCATGGTGGTAGCGGCACCGGCGGCGACGAGCAGGTAGCGGGGCCCGTCGGGAAGCAGCTCAGGAGTTCCCGCGACGGCCCCTAACACGAACGTCACGATCGCCGCCATCTCTGACGACACCCCGAGATCGTCCTTCGACCGAGCATGGGAAACAGCAAGCAGAGCCACGACGGCAGCGAGCAGGGCTGCCAGGAGCCATGCGCCGAAGAAGGGGCGAACAAGCGCGCCAAACGCACCCATTAGCGCCACGAGAGGAAAGGTCCGCACCCCGCCAAAGTCGGCCCCCGCGCGGCCGGCGTGGGCCTGCTGCCGCTCAGCCCCGACAAGGCCTCCCGCGGCGACGGACACGGCGATGGACAGTAGGGCGTCCTGAAGTGTCATTGACGCCCTAGCGCTCCCGTTGCCGTAGGACCTCTAGTCAAGAACCACTGTCTCTCCGCGCGTCGGGACATGGACCTGCATCCCACGCTCTTTCATGGCGGCCTGCAACTCTTCTTGCGGCCCGGGCTCTCCATGAACGAAGAAGGCCTAGCGCACGCCGCCACACAGTTTTCGTAGCTCTTCGACGAAGAGAACGGAGCTCGCGACGACTCTACGGCTCGTCGCGCCCGAGCCAGGTCACGACGTCCATCGCCGCGACGACGCCGGTCAACGTCCCCCCCTGCCCGGTCACGAACAACCGATGAACGTGCTCGCGCGCCATGATGGCTGCGGCTTCCGCAACCGAAGCCGTCTCTGGAACCGTGAGCGGGACCGGCGTCATGAGGTCGCTCGCCCGGACCTCGGAATCCCGTGCGGG
>DATAKF010000425.1:0-12246 GCA_036261775.1 Polyangiaceae bacterium
ACGTGGGTGAACATCGATCCGGTCAATCAAGTCGTGTGGTGGGCGGACTACAACTATGGCGACTACTTGTTTACGCGCGCCAATTTCGACGGCAGCAACCTGGTCGGCATCGGCAAACGGCCCCTGTCAGCGCCGCTCAACTTCGAAATCGATTGGGCGGGGCAGCAGATCTACTTCCAGAAGGGGCAGGCCATTCAAGTCATCGGCGCCGACGGCACGAACGAGCACGAGCTCGTCCCGCTCAGCAACTCTTACGTCTATGACATGGCCGTCGACCACAACGGCGGCAAGCTCTATTACACCGAGGTCAACGGCAGCCAGGTGCGCCGCGTCGGGCTCGACGGCAAGAACGACGAGCAGCTCATTCCCAACGTGACCTACGGCGTTTCGATCGACCTCTACATTTGCCCGTAACGCACCATGTCGCACTTGGCTAGGGCACGAAGTCGTCGACGTTGAGCTCAACGTCCGGGAACGACACTAGGCCAAGTCGTGAGCCTTTCGCGAATACCCTGACCTGCTCGTACTGCCCCGCGTTCGGCACGCGGTGCACCTCAACGGTGTGATTCGCGAGATTCACGACCCAGTATTCGGGAATGCCACACTCGGCGTAGAGGCGCGCCTTGCGCCCTCGATCGAAATTCAAAGACGACTCGGCTACCTCGATCACGAGGTACGCCTGTTGCGGATGCTCAGCGCCGTAGTCACCGAGCGGCAGCAGACTCAGGTCGGGCTCTGGTTCTGAGACGTCTCCTGCGGCAAAGCTGCCCTGGATCCGCACGCGTGCGCGTCCGACGAACGTAAGGACAAAAAGCTCGGTCAGCCGATCCACGGTCTCGCAGTGTGGCGGACCGATCGGGCTCATTTGGAGCAACACTCCGTCGATGAGCTCGATCCGCTCTCCCTCGAAAACCCCCAACGCGACCAGTTTGTCGTACTCGACGCGGCGCAAGGGTCGGACTTTTTCGGCGGCAGCAGCGGCCATGTCTCACAACTCCTTCGGCAAAGGCTAGCACGCACCCCACCGCATCGGTCGGACCGCGCTCGAGTTGCGCCGGAGGGCGGGCGTCTTTCTGTCGTACTCCCGAATTTTCGCGACCCGCATCCTTTGGGGTCGCTCAGTCGTTTTCCCTACAGAAGGAGAGCAAATGACGAAATTGGAAGGCAAAACGGCGGCCGTGATTGGGGCGAGCACGGGAGTGGGTAGGGCGGTGACGAGCGCGCTCTTGGCTGCTGGTGCCAAGGTGACGGCCGTGGCGCGTAGCGCCGAGGGCTTGGCGGCGTTGCGTTCCGAATTGGGACCGCAGCTCGAAACGCTGGCGGCGGACGCCGCTGACGCAGGCACTGCCGAACGCCTGGTGAGCCAGCTTCACCCTGACATTTTGGTGCTCACCGCAGGTGTTCGCCCGCAGATGGGCGCCATCGACGAGCTGTCTTGGGAGGTGTTCTCCGAAGCTTGGACCTCGGACACCAAGGCGGCGTTTCACCTCGTTCAGGCGGCGATGCGAAAGCCGCTGCGCTCAGGCAGCGTAGTGATCCTGGTCTCGAGCGGCGCAGCCATCAACGGCTCGTACTTGTCGGGTGGTTACGCGGGCGCCAAACGCATGCAGTGGTTGATGGCTGGCTACGCGCAGAAGATTGCCGACGCGAAGCAGCTCGGTATCCGTTTTCTAGCCGTGCTGCCGAAGCAATTGATCGAAGGCACCGCCATTGCCGCGATTGCATCCGGAACTTACGGAAAAACCCTCGGGGTCTCGGCCGCCGAGTACATGAAACGCTTCGAAGTGCCGCTCGACTGCGACAAGGTGGCGGCAGCCATTCTTTCATGCGTGCTGGGTGAGCTGGCCCCGCAATTGACGGCCATCGCCGTGACCGGTACGGGTATCGAGCCTCTCGCATGACCGATTCTGTTGCGGTGCCTCTGCTGACGACGTCGGACGTCGAAGCCCATCAGGCGTTCGTCGACATGGTGGCCGAGGTGCGGCCCGAGCTGTTCAAGTATTGCTCTCGCATGACGGGCTCCGTCTTCGACGGCGAAGACATCGTGCAGGAGACACTTGCCAAAGCGTACGTGGCGCTAGGCACCATGGCCGAGGCGCCGCCGCTCAAGCCCTGGCTGTTTCGCATCGCGCACAACGCCGCCATGGACTTTCTGAAGCGCTACGAACGAAAACACGTCACGTTGGCGGCCGAGCCTCCCGAGGTCGCCGACGAAGACGAGAGCAGCATCGATCCAGAATTGGTCGAAGCCGCGCTGACTCGCTTCGTGGCGCTGCCCGCGCTACAGCGCAGCGTTATCGCCCTCAAAGACGTGCTCGGTCACTCGCTCGCTGAGACGGCCGCCACGATGGACACCAGCATTTCGGCCGTCAAAGCGGCGCTCGTTCGGGCGCGCGCCAGCCTGGCGGCAAGCTCTGCGCCCTCGGCTGCCCCACCCGCGCGCGAAGCGTCCGCCGAAGAGCTCGTTCGGCTGAAGCGCTACGCCGCGCTCTTCAACGACCGAAACTGGGAAGCACTGCGGGCCCTGATGGGCGAAGAGTCGCGGCTCGAGGTAGTGACCCGCGCTCGACGCCGCGGCGGCGCCGCCGCCGAGTACTACACGCGCTACGCCGAAGTCGCGCAGCCCGAAGAGCTGCGAGCCGAAGCCGGCTGGGTCGACGGCAAGCCCGTCCTGGCCATGTTCCGTCCGGCATCTAGCGCCGTTCCTTCCTACTTCGTCCTCATCGAATGGAACGGCGATCAGGTCGCCTTCATCCGCGACTTCCGCTACGTGCCGTACATCGCCGACGGGGCGCCTTACACGCCGGGCTAGTCGCTGCGGCCACGGCTTCTGGGCGCGCCTCACCGGTAACTCGACGCAACGAAGCGATATTCCACGCGCGCGTGGAAGCCCTGCAGCCGGGCCGTGGTCGGAAGCTTGGTGAGGACTGGCCTCACGCCCAGCGTGCCGCTACAGGTGCATGCCCTTGGCCAAGCCCTAGGCGCGGCCCGCATGCCTCTATTCCTGGTCGGAGAAGACGTGCGCCAGGGCCGTTTAATTCGACTCCCACCGGAGTGGCGCCTACCAGAGCTCGGCATCTTTGCGGTCACGACCAGTCGCGCCTACCAACCCGCGAAGCCCCGAGCCTTCATCGACTTTTTCAAGAACCGCCTCGGAGATCCGCCTTACTGGGAGTGAGCGCTGCAGCTAGACTGGACGAGTGAGACCGGTACCGACTCGCGGACGTTGGCCAAGCAAGCTGCGCCGCGCTTTGGCGCTTGCGGCCGTGCTTGCTGCCTGCGAGCCAAAGCTCCAGGTGGGTGAGCTGTCGTGCCCAGCCTCCGAGGGCGGCGGCCCCGGCTTCGACGCGAACGGCGTGTTCCGGGCTTGCGTGCTGGCGTCTGGCGCAGCCGGTAGTGCGGGCAGCGCTGGAGCGAGCAGCAGCGGGGCGAGCGGAGAGACGGCCGGTGGTGCTGGTGGAGCCGGTGGAGCCAGCGACTTCACCGAAGTTTGCCCCGAAGCCGGCGCGTCCGACGGCCGGAACCTCGGCCAGCTTCCCGCGCCGTGGAGGACGAGCTTCGAGGCGGGGCTCTGCAACATCGATGACGACTCTGGCTTCTGTTACTCCGACATGGACTCGTCTTATCGCGTAGTCACTTCGCCGGTGCACAGCGGAACGCAAGCCGCCGCGTTCGACATGGATCCCAGCCCTGTCGACCGCCAGCGCCAAACGCGCTGCGTGCGCGAAGGCATTCTGCCCATCGAAGCCTACTATGGCGCTTGGTTCTACGTGCCGAGCGAGCTCACTCAGTCGGGCGCCCACGACTGGAACATCCTCCATTTCCAGGGTGGCATGCCCAACACCCCAGCCCCTTTCCACAATCTGTGGGACGTATCGATGGACGACAGCGCCGGCAACGGCCTCGAGGCCTTCATCTACGACGCCATTCACGACGACCACTACGGCCAAACCGATCCCCGGCCCGTACCCACCGATCGCTGGGTCCACTTCGAGTTTTATTGGAAGCGCGCCACTGACGCCACCGGCGAGGTCGCGCTCTTCCAAGACGGCGAAGAAATCGTGCGCCGCTCGGGAATCGTCACCGACGACAGCCCCTTCGGCCAATTCTACGTCGGCAACTACACCGCCTCGCTCACCCAAGCCACCACGACCGTCACCGTCTACGTGGACGACGTGACGGTTCGGCTGCCCCCGCTCTAGCCGTTGTCGCGCGGTGCTCGGCCGGTCGCGTGCTTTCGCGTCCGTTACGCGGCGTCGTGACGTGCTTGCAGCAGCAGCTCGCGCGCCGCTGCCCGGGTCTTGGCCGTGATGCGCAGCCCGCCCAGCATGCGCGCGATCTCTTCTTGCTGTTCCTTACGGGTCAGCCGTCGGACGGTGCTCAAGGTGCGTTCGCCGCGCACGACCTTCTCGACTTTGAAGTGCTGGTCCGCGAAGACCGCAATCTGCGGCAAATGCGTCACGCACAAAACCTGCCGGTGCTGCGCCACGCTGCGGATCTTTCGCCCGATGATCTCGGCCATGCCGCCGCCGACGCCTGAGTCGACCTCGTCGAAGACGTACATGCCGGCGGGGCCCAAATCTGCCAGGACACATTTGATGGCCAGCATGGCTCGGCTGAGCTCACCTCCGCTCGCGATACGGCTCAGCGGGCGCGCTTCTTCGCCCCGGTTGGGCGCCAGCAAAAACTCGACCCGCTCCAAGCCGTCGGGTGACAAGCGCGCTCCGTCGATGGCAATCTCCGCGGCTTCGCCGTCGAGCGGGCTCAGCTCTACGTGCACGCGCGCGCCACCCATGCCCAGCGAACCGAGCTCGGTGCTGATGGCCGCCGCCAAACGCGTGGCCGCGCGCTGTCGCTCGCTGCTCAGCTTGCGCGCGGAGGTGGCCGCGCCGTCGAAAGCGCGCGTCTGCTCCCCCTCCAACGCTTCCCGCGTCGTCACCTGCTCGTTGAGCTCGTCGAGCTCTACCCGACAAGCCACCAGGTGAGCCCGCACGCTTTCGACGCTGCCGCCGAAGCGCCGCTTGAGCTTTGCCAGCAAATACAGCCGCTCTTCTGCCTTGTGCAGCGCGTCTGGGTCCGGCCGCAACGACGTCAACTTGCGCCCGAGATCACGGGCGGTGTCGTCGAGCTGGCTGCGCAGCAGCTCCAGCTGGCTGGCGATGGATGCCAAAGACGTGTCGAGCGCGGCGGCCTCGGACAGCCGGCGTGTCGCTCCGGCAAGCCCGCTCAACACCGACTCGTCTTGCTCGTACAGCAGATCCGCTGCTTTGCCAGTCAATCGAAGCAGGTTGTCGACGCTGCGCAAGCGAGTGCACGTCTGCTCGAGCTCCACGTCTTCCCCCGGGTGCAGCGCCGCGCTCTCGATGTCGTCTACCTGCGACTTCAGCAGCTCGAGCCGCGCTTCGCGGTCGCAGCTTCGCTTCTCGAAATCAGCCAGCTGGTTCTCGGCCTCTTTCAAGGTGTGGTACGCGCGAGTGACTTGTTGCCGCAGCGGGCCCGCCCCCGCAAACGCATCCAAAAATCCCAAGTGCGTGCTCGGATCCGTCAACGTGTGATGCTCGTGCTGTGACGAAATATCCGTCAACCCGCGCGTGATGCGGGCCAGCACCTGTTGCGTCGCGAGCTGCCCGTTGACGAACGCTCGGCTGCGCCCGCAGCTCGACAACACCCGTCGCACCACCAGCTCGTCCTCCGCGTCGATACCCAACGCTTGCAGCTGCTGCCGCACGCCCGCGTCACCACTCACGTCGAACAACGCCTCTACCTCGGCGGCCTTTGCGCCCGTGCGCACCAGCTCTCCCCGGCTCTTGCCGCCGAGCACCAGCTCCAGCGCGCTGACCAAGATGCTCTTCCCCGACCCCGTTTCGCCCGTGAGCACGTTCAGCCCGCTCCCCAGCTCCAGCTCCAACTCATCGATGATGGCCAAATCGCGAATTCGCAGGCAGCTCAACATGGCGAAGCCGCAGCGTAGCCGCTTTTTAGAACTGTTCAAGTGTTCAGGCGGACATTTTCTGTCCGCTTTGCCCACCGTCGCCAAAAACTTGGACGACGACGGCGCGTCGGCAACTTTCTCGGTGCCCCGTCAGGGCGTGCGCTCATCGAAACCCAACCAGAGCTCGTGCCAAACCTCGAGCGACTCACCCTTGAAGGGCAACGTTTGCGCGTGGTGATACACCTTTTCGATGCAGCGGCCTTGGGAGTCGTTGAGGCTCGGCGGAGATGCGAGCCACTCCGTACCGACCTTGCCGGTTGGGGCAAACCTCACTCGGATTCTCGCCGCTCCTGACGCGCGGCTCGTCAGGCATTCGAGAGCTTCGCGGTCGAAGGCTTGTAGCGCCCTCTCGGCGAGAGCCGGATCGAACGCCTTCGGACAGTCGGTGTCTGGGTAGCGCCGCACGTTCGGCGAGTAGTGCGCTTGGGGCGGCAGCGGTCCTTTGCCGACGCCGCCCGGTGGTCGCCCGTTCGGCGGCGGTTCGCACTGCCACTCCTCGTAGATGACCGGCGCGCGCCCCGGGCAGCGCGACTGAACGATGCGCTGCCACTTACCGTCGGGCGTGTTCAGGAGCCAGCCGCCGTCGGCTGCTTGCTCTGCTGGAGAGCACCCCCTGTAGCCGCCCCAAGCGGGATCGAAAAAGGGCTCACCTTCGAGCCTGCAGCATTCGTCCGCCGAGACTTTCTCGTAGGTGAGGGCCACGCCACCTTGGTCTGGGCAAATGTCGGAGCAGTAGAAAGCGAACACTAGCTCTTTGCGCCGTTTCGCGTCGGTACCCACACGCAGTGGCAAGCAGCCACCAGCTTCGTGGAGCACGTCTGTCCCGTAGATGTCGAAGCAACGCGCAGACGCGAGGCGTCGAATGTCACTCGCGTCGAGCGTCGGCTTGACGAACGGCTCCAAACAGCCGCGAAGCTCCTCGCTGGAACAATCTGCGAGCACGTGTGCGCCCGCGGGTGACAAAGCTACGGGGCGGTTCGCGGACGTCGGCTCGGAGCTCACGACTGCGCTCGGGACCGAGCTGCCAACCGCCGGGCGTGTCGCTTGGCCCGAGCCCTTCAGCGAGGCCTGCTCGCGCTTCCCGCACGCCGCCAGCAGCAGCAGCAGCAGCAGCAGGGCCAAGACTCCGCCCCAACGACCAACGAGCTCTCTCCTCCGCACCCACCAGATACTAAATCCCTGGTTGCCGAATAGAAGGCTTTCAGCTCCGAGTCCGAGACGATCACGTAATAGAGCCAGCCGTTAGGCAAGCCCGGATTGCCGAGCTGGTAGCAAATTTCGTCACTGCATGAAGCTCGGCCTGGCCTGATGTCGTGCGCTAGCCCCGTGGCGGCGAGTAATGGCCCTGCGTTATGCTGAGGGGCAATGCCCCAGCCGCAGGCGCTTTGGCTCGTAGGCGAGCGGTATTTCGTCGGCAAGGTCGTAGGACGTGGTGGCTACGGCATGGTTTGCCGTGGCGTGGACCGGAAGACGGGGCGGCCCGTGGCGCTGAAGATGCTTTCGCCCGAGGCGGGCCGCGATCCGGATGTGGTGGAGCGCATGCTTCGCGAGCAGCAAGCGCTCGTAGCCCTGAGCGGCACGTGCGCGGTCACGGCCATCGACTTGTGTCGGCTCGAGAGCGGCGCGCCGTGTTTGGTGATGGAGTGGCTCGAAGGGCAAGACCTGGAGCAGCAGCTGTCGGCGTGGGAGGCTGCTGGGCAGCGCGGAAGCCTCGAGCTCTTGCTTTCGCTGATCACGCCGCTAGCCGACACGCTCGAGCGAGCTCACGGCATTGGCATCGTGCATCGCGACATCAAGCCGGCAAACATCTTCCTCACCGCGGGTGCAGAGCCGTCCGCCAGGTTGCTCGATTTTGGGCTAGCGCGGATCAAATCTGCCGCACCGCTCACGGCCGTGGGCATGGTGATGGGCTCGCCCAGCTACATTGCGCCCGAGACGTGGAGCGGTAAATCTGCGGAAATCGACGGCCGCGCGGATCTGTATTCGCTTGGAGTCATCGTGTTTCGCTGGCTTACGGGTAGGCTCCCGTTCGACTCGCCCGATCTGGTTGCCAAGATGCTCGCCGTCACGACTGGGCCGCGACCCAGCGCCGTGGCGCTCAATCCCGCGCTGCCAAGCGCGGTGGACGCTTGGGTCGCGCGCGCTCTAGCAATCGATCCGCAACAACGATTTCAATCAGCGCCGGAGCTGCGCGAGGCTCTAGTTGCAGCATTGCACCTTGCCGCGCTGCCAAAAACCGAAGCCGCCTCGCCGCCGAAGCCGCGTGTTTTGGTCGATGCCCAGCAGGCGCTTGCCACGGCGTTCCGTTCCGCTGCGGGGCTATTGAAGCGCTTTACGGCACCGGTCGCCCACGTTGCACCAGCGCCGCCGCCCCCCGTCGAGCCTGCGTCCGTTCCCAGCAAGAACAACACGCTCTGGCTCCCCTCGAGCGACCTCGAACCTGTCGCGACGAAGCAGAACACACTGTGGCTCGACTCGGAAGAGCTCGTCCCTGCGCCCGCGCCCGCCAAACGCGACACCTTGTGGCTCGACTCGGAAGAGCTGGTCCCCGTGCCCGCGCCAGCTAAGCGCGATACTCTGTGGCTCGATTCGAACGAGCTTACCGAGGTCGCGCCGCAGCCAGAGCCGCCAGCACGCGCGGAGCCCACGGAGCCCACGGAGATCGCCGCGCCCACGCCTGCAGCGCCAACCAAGGCTAAGAGACTCGGCAAGCGTCAGGGCAAAGCAAAAGTCACGGCGCGAAAAAAACGCCGCTCACCGCGTGGCAAGGGCTGATCCATCGCCCTGCCACGTCGGTTCGCGTTGGATTTGCATCTCTCTCTTCCCGAATCGACTTCGGGACTACCCGCTGCGGCCGGCATGCCTCAGAGGCGGGACCGGGCTGCCGCGGACGCTAGCGAGTGGCACCGGCACGTATGTCGGCGTAGCCCTCGGTCGTGGAGGAGTTGCGCGAAGTGGTCGCAAGGCGCCCCTAACGAGGAGAGAGCAGGGGCGAAGAATCGGCCCTATGCCGCCACCAACTTGACCAACGTTCCCACGACGCGCCGCAACTGCTGCACCAGCGCCGTATCAACCGACGCCACGTAGCCGCACGCCTCCGCAGCCTCCAAGCACGCCAGCGTCTCCTGCGCGGACCCAAGCGCCGTGTGGTACCGCGCCGCGCGGTTGCCGCCGCGGCTGTACATGCCTTCTGCGATGTTGAGCGTGATGGATACGCTGCAGCGCCGCAGCTGGCGAGCCAGATCCTTGTCTCGGAGCTCAATGCGCCGCACGACGGGCCGCAATTGCCGTAGAACCTCCAAAGCGACGGGATAAATACGCAACATGTTGTCCTTTCCGGCGCCGTGAAACCCAACGCCTGCAGCAGCCCCTCGGCTTGCTCGTGCGCGCTGGGTCCAGGCTGACCGCGCGCGCCAGCAAGCGGTCACGGGCGCGCAGCGCCCGCCGCGGCCTGGAGGCAGCGCGCACGAGCAGGCAAAATGGCAACCCCAGGCAGGACCCCCTTTACGTCTTCGCGATGCGCATCACGCATCTCCGCGTTCCCCGTTCCCCGTCTTCGCCCTCCACATTCCGCGTCTCGCATCCCGCGTCCCACGTTCGCATTACACGTTGCACGTCCGCATCCGCGTCCGCCTCTGTGAGCCGCCCGCCTGCACCCGTCTCCGCCCCAATAGCTTCTGCAATCAAGCTGCGTTCTTGGCAGCCCCAAGCCCACAAAAAGCCGAAAGGCGACCCCCGTCTCCGGGAATCGCCTCTCGTCATTGCATCAGCTCTTCAGCCGACGCGCGGGGGACTCAGAAGTCGCCGCCGCCCATGCCGCCGCCGTGGCCGTGGCCCGCGTGGCCGCCGGCGCCGCCCTTTTCGTCCTTGGGCTTCTCGGCGATCAGCGCCTCGGTGGTGAGCATGAGGCTCGCGACCGACGCGGCGTTCTGCAGAGCAGAGCGCACGACCTTGACCGGGTCGATGACGCCGGCAGCGACGAGGTCTTCGTACTTGCTGGTCGCGGCGTTGAAACCGTAGTTGCCGGTTCCTTCCTTGACCTTCTGCACGATGATGGAGCCCTCTTCGCCAGCGTTGGCGACGATTTGACGGAGGGGTTCCTCGATCGAGCGACGGATGATGCGCACGCCGAACTCTTGCTCAGCGTCCACCTTCAGGCCGTCGAGCGCCTTCTGGGCGCGGATGAGAGCGACGCCGCCGCCGGGGACGATGCCTTCCTCGACCGCCGCGCGGGTGGCGTGGAGGGCGTCTTCGACGCGGGCCTTCTTCTCTTTCATCTCGACCTCGGTCGCAGCGCCGACCTTGATCACGGCAACGCCGCCGACCAACTTGGCGAGGCGCTCTTGGAGCTTCTCACGGTCGTAGTCAGACGAGGTGGCTTCGATCTGGGTGCGGATCTCTTGCTGACGACCCTTGATCTTGTCCTTGGAGCCGGCGCCGTCGACGAGGGTGGTGTTGTCCTTGTCGATCTTGACGCGCTTGACCTGGCCGAGATCCGTGATGGTCACGTTCTCGAGCTTGAGGCCGAGCTCCTCGGCAATGACCTGGCCGCCCGTGAGGATGGCGATGTCCTTGAGCATTTCCTTGCGGCGGTCGCCGAAACCGGGCGCCTTGACGGCGGCGCAGTTCAGCGTGCCACGCAGCTTGTTCACGACGAGGGTCGCCAGGGCTTCGCCCTCGATGTCCTCGGCGATGATGAGCAGCGGCTTCTGCGAGCGGGCAATCGCCTCGAGGACCGGCAGCAGGTCCTTCATGTTGGCGATCTTCTTCTCGCTGAGCAGCACGTACGCGTCCTCGAGCGACGCTTCCATGCGCTCGGGATCCGTCACGAAGTACGGCGAGAGGTAGCCGCGGTCGAACTGCATACCTTCGACGACGTCCAGCGTGGTCTCGGCGCTCTTCGCCTCTTCCACGGTGATGACGCCTTCCTTGCCGACCTTTTCCATGGCTTCGCTGAGCAGCTTGCCGATGGTCAGGTCGCCGTTGGCGCTGACCGTGCCGACCTGAGCGATCTCGGTCGGATCCTTGGTCGACTTCGCCATCTTCTTCAGCTCTTCCGTGATCGCGGTCACGGCCTTGTCGATGCCGCGCTTGATCTCCATCGGGTTGTGGCCGGCGGAGACGAGCTTGCTGCCCTCGCGGAAGATCGCTTGCGCGAGCACGGTGGCGGTCGTGGTGCCGTCGCCAGCGATGTCGCTGGTCTTCGAGGCAACTTCACGCACCATCTGCGCGCCCATGTTCTCGAACTTGTTCTCGAGCTCGATTTCCTTGGCGACGGTGACGCCGTCCTTGGTGACGGTCGGAGCGCCGAAGGACTTCTCGATCACGACGTTGCGGCCCTTGGGACCGAGCGTGACCTTGACGGCATTCGCGAGCGCGTTGACGCCGTTGAGGATGAGCGAACGAGCGGACTCTTCGTAAACGATTTCTTTAGCGGACATAGTTCTGTTTTCTCCTCAAATCACTTCTCGATAACGCCCAGCACGTCGTCCTCGCGGAGGATGAGGTGCTCTTCACCGTCGAGCTTCACCTCGGTGCCCGAGTACTTGCCGAACAGGATGCGGTCGCCGGCTTTGACGTCGAGCTTGCGCACGGTGCCGTCTTCCTGAACCTTGCCGTTGCCGACGGCGATCACTTCGCCCTCGACCGGCTTCTCTTTGGCGGAGTCCGGGATGATGATCCCGCCCTTGGTCTTCTCTTCTTCTTTGACGCGCTTGACGATCAGGCGGTCCTGCAGGGGTCGGATTTTCGTTGCCATGTGTCTTATCCCTCGGGGGTAGTGACGAGCCGTGAGCTCGGGGTTGTCGCGGGCTAACCCGCGGTAACTTTTAGGGTTCCGGGCTTTAGCACTCAACGGGCGAGAGTGCTAACAACTCGGCGACGCGCAGACTAAGCACGCCTGAGGGGGTGTCAAGGGCACGACGCGCAGACGTCAGGAAGCCGTTTAGATCCGCGCACTAAGACGCCGTGCGTCACGTGCTTCGAGAAGGTTTCGGACTGGCAGCCGACTCCGGAGAGTGCTGAAAATCCGCTGAGTAGCTGGACAGACGTCTAGGCCACGCGGCCGCCAGGGACGTACGCTTGAAGCACGTACTCGCACAAGCCACCAAGCCCGCCGCACGCCTTCAAAGAGCGCCGACGTGTCGGATTTGAGGGGCCTTCGACGCCTGCCGGCGGTGGGGTCTCGAGCTTCGAAAATGACTTCGCATGCGAAGTGAAGTCTTGGGCGCGCGATTGCGGGTCGCTCCAAATTC
>DATAKF010000430.1:0-46692 GCA_036261775.1 Polyangiaceae bacterium
CCCTGGGCGCCGCTGCCGCCGCTGCCGCCGCTGCCGTCGCTGCCGCCGCTGCCGCCGCTGCCGCCGCTGCCGCCGCTGTCGCCGCCAGTGCCTGCTCCACCCCCTGCCCCGTCCGTGCTCCCCCGTCCACCCATCCCGGGAGTGCCACCGGTCCCGGCGGCGTCGTCGAAACGATTCAGAATGCCATCTCCATCCACATCGGGATCCTTCGCGTTCAGGATGCCATCGCCGTCCAAATCGAGATCAATCCCGATCAATAGGCTATCGCCATCGACGTCGACGTCGTCCCGGTTGGGGATACCGTCGCCGTCGACGTCGCTGTCCAGCTCGTTGAGAACTCCGTCGGCATCGACGTCATTGTCGGCAACGTTCGGGATACCGTCGCCATCGACATCGAGGTCGGCTGCGTTGGTGATGCCGTCCCCATCGACGTCCGAGTCGCCGCCGTTCCAGACGCCATCGCCATCGACGTCCGAGTCGCGCGAATTCGGGACGCCGTCGCCGTCCAGATCGGAGTCCAGCGCGTTGGGCAGCCCATCGCCGTCCGTATCGGTCGCGCACTCGTCGGCATCGGGTGCTCGAAACGAACAATCGAAGCACGCGGCGTCGAGCGGACGCTCGTTCTGGTCCGCGCAGGGGGAGCACTGCAGCGGTAGGGCCGCGGACCCGGCCGCCGCCGTCTCGCACTCGTCGCCTGCGGCTGCCCCGCTAGCGTCGTCGCTCTGATCCCCCTCCTCGTCGTTGTCGATGTTGATGGGTATGCCGTCGCCGTCACCGTCGAGATCGACGCCGTTGCTCAGGCCGTCACCGTCACGGTCCGGGTCGAACAGGTTGAGGCGACCGTCACCGTCGATGTCTGGATCGTAGGCGTTGAGCAGGCCGTCACCGTCCACGTCGCGATCATCCCCGTTGAGGATCCCGTCGCCGTCGATGTCCGGACCGTCGCTCGGATCATGCGGGTCGGTCCCGTCGAGGAGCTCATCGAGATCGCTCTTCCCGTCGTCGTCGCTGTCCAGGGCCGCCAGAGCCTTCGCTTCGTCACCCGTCGAGCGACCAGCAACCGGCTGCCGCGCCCCAGCGCTGGGCACACTCGGAGGCGCTTCCACGGAAGCTTGCTCGACGCCGTCTGCGCAGCCAACCGGAGCAAACGCTACGAGCATCGAGGCCGAGGCCGTGAGCCCGAAGGCCAGCGACGGCCACCTCACTGCGGCGAGGCTCAGGAGGCCCATGCTTCACTCCGCCGCAATGGCCGCGGTAACGACCATGGTGCCACCGCAGGCGTTCATCGTGTACTCGTGTACGTGGTCGCCGAGCTCGAGCTCGCTCACCAGGAGATTCTCCGAGTATTCGTAGCTCGAGTCGACGCCGTCGGTGTCGTACTCCTCGAGCGTTCCTCTGAGGATCACGCTTTGAGAGAACTTGACCACGAATCGAACCGGAGTACCCGTGATGGTCGTAACCGTACTGGTCTCGTTCGTGTCCATCTCGACCGCGGAGACCTGCTGGGCGTAGGACTGCACCGCGGCGTTCTCCGACGCTTGGTACTGGAGATTCCAGGTCCACTCCTCATCGTCCAAGAGCCAACAGTCGACGTCGTGCCAGGTGATCCGATCGTAGCGCAGCGTGATGAGCCGATCCTTGGTGAGGGGGTCGCGGCGCAGCGGCTCGGAGGAGAGCAGCTCGACGCGATCGTCGGTGGCATCGCCGTCCGAATCGGTGCTCGTCGGGTCCGTCTTCTGAGCGAGCTCGGTGGCGTCGTCCAGGCGATCGTAGTCGGTGTCCCGCAGGTTTGGGTCGGAGAAGGCAGCGCGCGCGTACTTGCCATCGATATAGATGATGACGCTCTGGTAGTGCTCTTGATAGTCACTGCGCCCGTCACCATCCGAGTCCGTGGCCGTCGGATTCGTGTGGGTCAGGCTGGTCGAGGGTAGCCTGCACCCGGCCGCCCCCGCGCAGCGCCGCTTGGCCTCGTCGAGACTCGGCTGATCGTAGTAGCGAAGAGTACCAACGACGTGCAGCTCGGCGTCGAAGCTGGGATACACCGGGTTATTGAGGTCGAACTCCTCCAAGTCGGACAGCTGATCGCCGTCGGTGTCGCTACGCCACGGGTCGCTGCGAATGGCGTGTTCGAGCACGTCGGGCAGGCCGTCCAGATCCGAATCCGCGAGCACCGTGCTCGGCTTGACGTGGCGACACGTGTTCGCCACGCAGGCGTCCCAGCCGGCTTGCTCCAGCGCGTCGCTCAGCCCGTCTTGGTCGGTATCGACGAAGCGCGCGGAATCGTTCGCGTCTGGATTGAGGCCGATGCGTGTTTCTCGGCCGTCGCTGATGTCATCCCTGTCAGTATCTGAGCTCGTCGGATCCAGAGTGAAGCGCCTTTCGTGGCCGACGCGAACGAAGTCACTGCTGCCGAGCGCCACCTCGGTGTGCACGAAGAAATCAGGCGGGCCGCCCGTGATACAGAGGGTTCCTTCTGGAACGACCGTGCCCGCTGGCACGAGCTGAACGTCGGTCGTGCTCGCGTCGACCGCTGTCTCACACTTGGACGAGCCCGGGGCCAGCGCGGGGTCGCCGCTCGGTCCCGCTACGACGTTCGAGGGGGCTGCGAAGACTTCGACGCCGCCCGAGGGCACCAGGGAATCGATTCGCCCGTTGGGCCCGGGGCCCACCACCGCGGCGCCGGCAAGCACCGGCGCACCGACGGCGATCAGCTGTTCGTCGTCACCTTCGGCGGCCGTGCCCACGGTTCCGTCGGTCACGGCGAAGATGGCGGCATCGGAGTACGGAGACAGCCGGAGCAGCCTTCGATCGGGCGCGTTCTGCTCGCCGAGCGGCAGGCTCAGAGCTTCCAAGATCTCCAAGCGGTCGCCGAGGCCGTCGTTGTCGGTGTCTCGCCGGTTTGGATCGGTTCCGTGCTCTCGCTCTGCCGCGTCGTCGAGGCCGTCGCCGTCGGAGTCGGCGCGGGCCGGGCTCGGGAACACGCGCCGGGGCGGCTCCAAGTTGACGTGGACCAGCCAGCCGTCACGCACCTCTTCGGCGTCGAGCAGCCCGTCACCGTCGGTGTCGGCCGAGGCGTCGGAGCTGCCGTACAGGTTCTCTTCCAGCTCGTGCAGCCCGTCTTGATCGAGGTCGCGCGTGTACAAGAGTAGAAACTCGTCGCCAGCATGCAGCTGAATACTCGAGAAATCGGCGTCCTGGTCGATGCCGACGTCGTTGGTCAGCACCGTCCAAAAGCGCTTCTCGGGACGGGCCAGCCCGCGCAGATCGTTCTGTACCCCGCGCACCCGTACCAGCCGCTCCGGGCCATCCGCCTCCGTGCCTTGACGAAGCGTGCCGACGCTATCGTTCACTTTCGCATCGAAGCGCGCCGGTAGGGGGTCCGGGAGCGCGGTGTCCTCGGCGTTCAAGGCGAAGCCGGCGATCTGCAGGGCCCGTTGCATGGAAATGCCCGTCGGCAAGCCGTCCTTGCCGAACGCGTTGTGCGTGGCGATGCGAAAGTCCTCTACCCGCCCGTCGCCGAAGTCGATGGTCAGCCCCGCCGTTCGGCTCGACACTGTCGCCGCCGAGAACGCGAAGTTCTTACCCTCCGCGTCGAGCACGTCGAAGTTCCCGACCTTGAAGACGAGGCCTTGCGGCTCGCGAATCAGCTCCTCCACGACGTTGGGGAAGATGTCCGTATTTTCGAGGACGATCGGGCCGCGTTCGGTGTCGAAGGGGCCGAGATTGAAGGCTAGGCCTTGCTCTGCGGTCGGGAGCAAGCTCGCAACCGGCGTGAACGCTCCGCCATTCGCCCGGTCCTGCCGCAACACCGAGATCTCCAGGTTGGTGATGGTGAAAGGCACCTCACCCTGGTTGGCGACGTTGATGTCGACTTGCATGCTGGCCGCATCGACGGTTCGTGTGACGGATTGCAGCTCGCTGCGATCGAAGCCATCGCTGACGCTCTTTTCGTAGACCTGCTGAGACTGGCTGGCGGTTTGAGTCTCGATGGTAGAGCTGAACCCGCGCGCGCTGGACTGCTCGAAGCCGAAAGACGCCGAGATCTTGCCGACGAACTTCTTGCCGTCTAGCCCCGCCTCGATACCGAATTGCTGGCTCTGCTTGTTGGCCGTCTCGGTGCTTCGCGTATCGCTGCGGTTGATGGCTTTGGCTTGCACCTGCGACACGCCCGTGTGCATCGTGCTCTGTGAGCTATGGGTCGTGCCCGTGACATCGGTGAAGCTCGATGTCACCTTCACTTGTAGCGAGTAGTCGCCGACGATGATCTGCGGCCTGGGAAGGTTCGCGAGCAGCGGGCTGCGATTGAACAGGAACAGCTCGTCCCGGTCCGTCATGCCGTCGCCGTCCGTGTCGGCGAGAATCGGCGAGGTCTCGAAGCCGAGCTCGGCCGCGTCCGAGAGCCCGTCCTTGTCGCTATCCGCGCGCGTCGGGCCGCTGTGCCATCGGTCGAGCTCCTCGAGGTCAGTGATGCCGTCGCCGTCGGTGTCGGCGTTGCGCGGGTTCGAGCCAGCCAGAAGCTCGTGCCCGTCGTCGAGACCGTCGCCGTCGGTGTCTGCGAGCGTAGGCTCACTGGTGACCGTCGACGTAAGGATATCGCCGTCCAGCAACTGCACGGTGACAGTCCAGCCGCTCTGCTCCACGTTGTCGGCGACGCCGTCTCCGTCCGTATCGAGCAGCGTGCCGTTCGCCGCCGGCGGCGTCCCCGCGAACTTCACCTGACTAGGATTCAGGAACGCTTCGGGGGGCGCGAGGAGCTCGCCGCCGACGTCCCGAATGTCGCTGGCCGTGAGCGTGTAGCTCACCTCGTTCTGCGAGCCCGTGGTGAGGAGCGCGGACAGCCCGTCCCCGCCGAGCTCCGCGCCCAGGACTTGCAAAACGCCAGACTCGGGATTGACCGACGTCTGCACGATCGAGTAGCTGCTCGGCTGGTCGGCGCCCGCGGCAACGGGCTCGCTGAAGTTGACCCGTACGCTGGTGTTGCCGAGCGAGATCGCGGCCAGCAAACGCGGGCCGCCCTCTTGGCTGAGCGGCGTGGCATAGTCGAAGCTGCCGGGAACGTTGACCATGCGTCCGAAAGGATCGACGACAGTGACCTGCACCGAGCCCGCCTCGTGCGCCGGCGTCTTGCTCATGATGATTCTGGTGCCAATCAGCACGTCGCTGGCGGGAACACCATCGAAGAGCACCAAGCTTCCTTGAGTGAACGCCGTCCCGAAGATCGCGACCGAATCACCACCTTCTGTCGAGCCGACGGTCGGCGACATCGAGTGCGGCCGAGCCAAAGCTCCCCTGTCGTCGTCGCCGCAACCAGCTACGGCCAAGGCGACAGTGAAGAGACGGCCGGCACCGGGCTCGGCTACTGTCGCCCGGCTTGTCGCAGTGATCTGGACTGCGGCAAACGCCATTGCAACTTGCGCACTGGCTTGTGCGGAAGCCAAGCGCCCGACGGCGCCGCCATTGGCAGCGCGTGTGATCCAGCTGCCCCGGAGTGCGCGGGCGGCTGCATCGAGCACGGCGCCAGCTACGCCGAATGCAGCGGTGTGTGCCGACTGGACACGCCCGGCTGCGGCCAAGCCACCGGCGATGGCCCGCCCTTCGACTTCTACTGCTACCTCGACCCCGCGGGCAAAGGTGGCACCGGCGACTTGGGCTACTGCGCCAAGCTGTGCGACTGCGACGACGACTGCGCTCGCGCTGACGCCGTGTGCGAAGCCGAAACCAGCCTGACCGAAGCCACCGGCCGCAAAGGCGTGTGCGCGTCGAAGACCTTCGGCTCCGGCGCGGCGCGCCCGCATCTGCCCTGCAACTGAGCGAGTCGCGCAGTTCTTGAAGACCGCGCGCTCACTCGGTCAGTCAGGAATGCACACGCCGTACCCTGGGTAGTCCCAATGCCCCCCCGGGCACTTCGTCGGGCAGGCTTGCGCGCCCACGGCGGCAGGCGCGTTGTCGCAGTACGGCTGGCAGAAGTGATCCGGCTCGCCGACGATGCCGACGCACACGGTGCCCTTTTCGCATTCACCGCCAAAGCCCAAGCAAACTTCGCCCACCTTGCCCTGACCTGCCGGCTCGCAGCCCGTGACCTCGAGCCCGGTGCAGGTTTGGCCAGCTTGACAGTTTTGCAACAGCGGGTCGCAGGCGCCGCCGGCACCGGCAAAGCAAACCGCGCCTTTCTCTTCCAGCGAATCGCCGACAACGATGGGGCTAAAGAGCGTGGGGCACAGCTTGGCGCAGGCGTTCGGTGCGTCGGCGTTGATGTGGTCGCAGTAGGGCGCGCACGCGAACTTGTTGAAGTCCGTCGGTGAACCGATGCAAACCGAGCCCTTCTTGCAGTCCAGGTCGCGCAAGCAATCAGCGCCGTCTTCGAGCGTGCCGGCCGGAGCGCAGTACAGGTCACTCACGCCGTAGCAGGCCAAACCGTTGGGGCAGTTCTGGGCGCGCGGATCGCACAGATCGTACGTCGGACAGCTGAAGTCGAGTACGCCATCCGCAGGGAGCTCTTGGCGGGCGCCAATCTTCAACGACATGGTGGCGCGGCCGCCGGTCAAGTCGGCAAACGATACCCAGCCAGGCTTCTGCGACTTGACCTCGCCGGCGAAGACCGCGGCCCACTCGGCCACACGATCCAGCACCGCTTGCGAGGCCGGCGCAGCCGTGACCAGCACGACAGCAGCCTTGAAGCTGCGCTTGTCGGCCGGCAAGGCCGGCACCTCGCCGTGCTTGGCCACGATATCGCTCATCTTGATTTCAGTGACACCCGTGCCGTTGATGATGAGCTTGTTGTCGGCGGTCTTTTCGAGCGCGTCGAACTTGAAGTCGGCGCCGTCGAAGCGCCACACCGACTGCGGAATTTCCGCCAAGGGCTGGAGGCCCATCATGTAAAGCTCGATCGGGCCGAACGGCTGATCGTTGCGGGACTCGGTGTTGGGAAAGAAAGGCGCCACGACGTAGCGAATGCGTCCGTCGGCCCCCGGCGTGCAGGCCGGCGGCTTGGCACCCGCGGGCGTCTCGCAAAACAGCGTGTTGCCGTCGAAGCCGCCCAGCTGGCCGTTGGCGCTGGTCATGCCCCAATGCCCTTGGAAGACCGTGTCCACGTCGCGGCTGAAGCCGAACGACTCGTCGAGGTGGCACGCGAAGTAGTGCGCGAACTCGTGCGCAAAAGGCGGAAACGCCTCCTCGCTGTACATCTGGATCGCGATGGCGCTGCGCAGATGCGCGGGCCCTTCACCGCTACAAATCGGCTCTTCTGCGCCGGTGCCGGGCATGGGCGGCTTGGTTATCCAGCCGTGCAAGCCGGCCACGGAGGTGTCGAGCTTGTGCTCCGTCACGAAGTAGAGAAAGTCGTACTCGTCCGCGTAGTGCGTGTAGAAGCGACGAATAGCGAGCTCGAGGCTGAGATCACCCGAGCCGCCCATGAACGGATCCGCTTCGAGGATGTAGTCGTCAATCGCCTTGGTCGCCTCCGCGTCGACCAAGTTGACGATGCCCTTGTACTCGCGCCCCGCGCCGTTCGGCAGCGCGCCGTCTACGGCCATGCTGCCGCCCATGCCCATGCCCAGGCCACCGCTGCCGGCGCCAAGCGCGCTTCCGCCCGTGGAGGTACCGGCTACGGCGGCTTGCCCGCCGCTGTTCTTCGCGGGCCCGTTATCATCTGGCCCGCTGCACGCAAACGTCAGCGAAACCATCCCGGCACACAGCCAGTGTCCCAACCTCTTCGGCTCCCGCATCCGCTGCTCCTTGAATTCCGTCCGAGTTCCCCTCCTACGTTAGGAGGGCCCACGATCTACCCTCTATCACCAGCGGCGCGCGGCGCGCCAGTCGTGAGGCGTGAGGCGTGAGGATTGAGTGGGAGCCTGCAGCAGGTTCGACGCCGCGGAAGCCACCCGCAGTCAGCGTGGAGGGCGTCGAGAGCCCTGGCGAGCCTGGTGGTTCGGAGGCGCGCGTCGTGGTCCGCGCTTCGTGGAGCTAGGGCGCGACTTCGACGTAGCTGCGCGGGCCGCCCGCTTTACCGAGGATGAAGCGCGGCGAGCCCGGAATTACCGCGAAGCCTTCGACCTCGGTCCCGCGCGGCATGATCTGCTGCGAGAAGCCTCGAGCCAGGTCGAACAGCACGGCGCCGTCGTGCCCTTCGACGAGCAGCCGGTCTGGCGCGAGCGCGTACCAGCGGTCGAAAAGGTACGACAGGCGCGCGATGAAGCGCACGCTCCGCGTCGCGAAATCGGCCACGAACAGCAGCTTTTCTTTATCCGCCTCGGTCGCGAAGAACAGCCGATTGCTGGCAGCGTCGAAGTCGTACCAGCGATCGACCCGGTCCGTCGCGATGCGGTCTTCTTGAGCACGCTCCAAGTCCACGCAGGACAGTTGCTGCCCCGGGCGGGCGAAGCAATAGCGGTTACCGTCGGGCGACAGGCGCGTATCGGTGAACGGCCCACGCACGAACTCCGTCCCCAGACCCGTCTGCGCATCGAGCCAAACGCCGCGCGCGTAGCAACGCCCAAGGCCGCAGCCTTGCACGAAGCGCTCGTCGGCGACGATCCAGCGTTTGCCGTTCTCGGACACCGTGATGTACCCGCACAGATCGGCCGGGCTCACGGTTTGGCTCTGCTCCGTTTCGATGTCGAGCCGGCGCAGGCGACAACCGGTGTGATACAGCACATGCGTGTTGTCGCTGAACGCGAGCTCTTGACCGATGTACTTGCCGCTGCCCGCGCTGCCAAAGGCTTTGAAGGCAGCGCCCAGACGCAGCTGTTCTTCGCCGCTTGGAACAGACCAGATGGTCAGCGTGCCGTCTTCGTCCGCCGTGGCCAGGCGCTTCAAGTCCGGCGAAAAATCGGAGCGGTACGCGGAAGTATCGCGCAGTTTCACCCCGCGCGCGCTGCCGACCCGCAGCTCCGCCGCGCGGCCGCTGGCCAAGAGCGCGGTGTTGCCGTCCGGAGCGAAGCGGGTGAAGGGAAAACCTCGCGAAAACGGCGAGAATTTCGGGGCGCCGCTGCGCGCCTTGAAGGTGTAGTCAGGACCGCGGGAGAAGGGCACGGCGTTGACGGTCGGCAGCCGCAGCGTGACCGCCGCGACGGCTGGCGTGGTGGGCGGCTTGGCGCTCGCAGACGGCGGCGCGGCGCTGGCAGAGGGAGCGGCGCTTGCTGCCGAAGTGGGGCGGCTCGAGCCTGCGGCGGCCGCGGTAGTCGCGGCGACGGGAGCTGGCCTGATGGGCGCTGCGCCGGGCGAGGCTACCGTCGCCATCGGAGAGCTTTGCCTCGAGCACGCAACGACAGCGCACACTCCCGCGAGGCCCAACGCGCGCAGCCCGCGTCGTTTCATGGCAAAGCTCCGGACGGCGCGCTGCGCGGCGTGTCACTGCGGTTCAAGATGGGGTGCGCGGATTTGACGAGCGGCAGCTCGAAGCGCAAATCCAAGTTGTCGCGGTCGACGACGGGGTGCTGAAGGCCGTCGGTGGCGCGCGGCACGGCTGCCATCACGTATTTGCGCAGCTCGTCGGTCGACACGCGGCCGTTCTTGTCGGTGTCGGCCACGTTGGTGGTCAGGGCGCGCAGCAGCTCTTCCGTAAAGGCGCCGTTCTGAATCGTGCTGCTCTCGAACGAGCGCTCGCTGCCGCGCGACGACGACAGCACGATCGCGCCCGTGCGGCGCGTGATGTCGTTTTCGATGTAACGCTCGCGATCGAGCAAGTAGTCGCGGCGCTTGGGCGCGCCGGTTTCGAGCACCAATTGGCGGATACCGCGCGCACGAAAGCCGCCAGACGTCGCGGTTTCGAGCGCTTCTTCGTCCCGGTCACCGGACTCGCAGGTATCGAGCAGCAACAGCTTTTTTCGCGCGCCGAGCCCTTGCAAGAGCGACTCGAGCAAACTGAACGGGGCCGCGGTCTCTGGCAGCCGCGCTAGGTCGACCTCGTGGGTAGCAAAGTAGTAGTCGGCCGCCTCGTCGCGTGCGTGCAAGCCATGCCCAGCCACGAGTAGCACGACGGTGTCTTCCACCCCCGTGGCGTCCAAAAACCGCCGCGCATCTCTGACGCCCTCGCGCGTGACTTGCTCGTCGACCAGCGCGAGCGTGTGCACGCGGTTGAAGTCACCCTTGGCTTGCGCCAACGTGTCGGCCAAGTCGCGAACGTCTTTGTGCGGAAACTCCAAGTCGTAGGCGCTGTTCCGGTAGCGCGACACGCCAAAGCCGATGAAGTACAGATCGCCCTTGGGGGAGCCCCGGTAGTCGACGCGCCGAAAGTCGCGGAGCGACTCGACCCCCGCGCGGTTCAAGACGCCGATTTCGAGCTTGTTCGAGCCGGCCATCAGCTCCACCTGCTCGGTGACACGGGCGCTGCGGCCCTGAACAGGCTTGCCCGGCGCCGCAAATAGCGGCACGTCGTTGACGTAGACGTTGTACGCCAAAAGCTCCTGATCAGGGCTCGAAAGCTCGGCCACCAGCCTGACGCTTTTGCCTTGCTGCTCGACGCTCGCAAGCTTGGCCTCCGGCGCTTGCTCGTACGACGAGGTCAACGCGGCCTCGGTCAAACCGAGCTTTTTCAGGCGCGAGCGGTAGCGGGCCACGAAATGCGCCAAGGCGTCGGGTCGGCCCAGCCCCACGTCGCCGAGCACGAGATCGGGTCGGTTGTTCTTGGCGGCGAGCTGATCGATTGGAAAGCCACGCAAGCCCTGCACGCTGGCCACCAGCGCGCCGCCCCGCCGCGACGCGTCGAAGTAGCCGGTGTCGCCGTACATCAGCCACTCGCCGCCAGACGCCACCAAGGTCATGGCCTGGCCCGAGGTCGGGTGCCAAACGCGCAGCGAGCCATCGCGCGATGCCGAGATGGCATGCCCACCGGGCATGACCGCCACGCCCGAAAGCTCGCGGCGGTGCCCGGGCAGGCTCTTGAGCTCGCGCAGGCTGGGCAGCTGATACAGGTGGAGCGAGCGGTCGGCGCCGCCACCCCAGGCCCACTTCCCGTCCGGCGAGAAAGCGACGCCGTTGATGCTGCCACTGCCGGGACTTGCCCCAGCGCGCTTCTGGCCCGTCCGTGCGTCGAGCAGGTTGAGGGCGCTTTCGCTCGCGCTGGCCGTGATGCCGACCAACAAGCTGGCGCCGTCCGACGAAAACGCCAGCGACGTTGCGACGTGATCGGCACCCTTGAGCGGGGGTAAGCCCTTGCCGCTGGCGACGTCGAAGACGAAAAGGTCCGACATACCGGTGACCGACACGACCACGCGCGCGCCGTCGGGCGAGAAGGCTGCCGTATGCACGCTGGCCGACTTGGGGTAACCCACGAATTCTCGCAGCTTTTTGCCCGATTCCAGCGACCAAAGCGTGGTGACGGGCCCCGCCTCCCAACCACCAGCGCAGGCCAAGGCGCTCTTGCCATCGGGAGAGAACACCGCGCACATCACCGCCGCGCGCGTATCGATGGCCTTCAGCTGCTTGCCGGTCGCCAAGTCCCACAGCAATAGCTTCTTGTCGCGTCCGCCGGTGAGCAGACGTTTGCCGTCGCGCGAGACGTCGAGGGCGTGGACGAAGTCCCGACTGCCTTGAAAGGAGCGCAAGAGCGCGCCCGTCTCCAGATCCCAAACGTCGATCACCCCCGTCATGCTGGTCGAGACGCCGACTTTGCCGTCGGGGGTTACGCGCACGGCTGTCAGATCACGCGCTTCGCCCGCGAAGGGCCGCAGCACCGTGCCGCTGCTCAGATCCCAGAGTTTGGCGCCGCCGTACCAATCGCCGGTGATGGCGCGGCGACCGTCGGCCGCAAAGACAGCCGCCGTGAAGTCACTACCGGTCAGCTCGCGCACCAGCCTGCCCGTGCTCGTGTTCCAGAGGCGAACACGGTGATCGAAGGCGGCGCTGATCAGCTGGAGACCGTCCGCCGAAAAAGCCACGTCGAGCACGAAATCGCGGTGACCGGTGAGCTTTTGGCGGGCGCTGCCGCTCGCGACGTCCCACAGCGTGATGGCCTTGTCGACCCCGACGGCCAGCGTCTTGCCATCCGGTGAAAAAGCCAAGGCCTCGACGCTGAGCGGCTCGTTGCCCAGCTTTTTCAGCACTTTGAAAGACTGCGTGTCGCGAATTTTTACGCGCCCGTCGCGCGTCCCGCCCCCGCTCGCCAGGTAGCGGCCGTCGGCAGACAACGCCAGCGTGTGTATCCCGTAGGGATGCGCCTCGATGCTCTGCACCTGGCGACGCTCGGCCAAGTCCCAAACCGCGAGCTGGCTCCCGGCCATACTGCTGCCGGAGTAGGCCCGTACGCCATCGGGCGCGATCGCCAAGGCATCGACCGAGCTCTTGTCACCCGAGAGGGTGAAGACCTGCTCGCCGGTTGCCAGATCCCACAGCACGATATCGCCGCTTTGGTAGCCGGCGAGGGCGCGTCGTCCGTCGGGCATCAACCTCACGCTGCGCACAGGCGATTTCGTCTGAAACGTGCGCAACATGGCGCTCGTTTCCACGTCCCACACCTTCAGCGAGCCGTCGCTGCTGGCCGTAACCAGGTTGCGCCCGTCCGAAGCCAAGGCCAGCGCCTCGATTTGCCCCAGGTGGCCGAGCTGCGGAACCAGCTCGAGCGGCACACCCGACTTGACCACGCCCGGCGTCGCCGACACCGCCGCGCTGGCTGCCGGGCTCGGCGCGCGCGCCAGACTGGGCGCCGCAGTCGTTGAGCCGTAGGGCACGACCCGCGCGTGAGCTTCGCCAGCAGCGGTTGCCCGGCAGCCGGCAGGCACCAAAACGAACAGGGCAGGCGCCAAGCAGCGCGCGGCGCCTCGCCCAACAGCTCGCAACGACGAAAGTGCACCCACGGCGGCTACGATGGGAACACGCGACGCCCGAGGAAAGCGCAAAAATCTTACGGCGCGCGGTCGAGGCGCAGCAAGAACACGCCCGAGGCCGAGCTCAGGGTGTTCTGATTGCCCAGATCGAGCGAGTCGGCGTAGGTACCGGCGAGCCAGAGGCTGCCCACGCTGTCGAGCGCGGCCGTGTAGGCGTAGGGCGAACCGGTCAGCGCCTTGGTGGAGCCCAACAGCTTGCCAGTCGCAAGCTCTCGGTCTTGCAGGTAAGCGGTCGTGTCGAAGTTGCCCGCAACGTGCAAGGTAGTGCCGTCGGCCGCGAGCTTGTTCGCGCGCGCCGAGCCTGCAGACAGCTCGACCCAGCGCGCTTTGCCGTCAGGATCGAGCCGCGCCACGAACGCCTGGCCTTCTTCGGTCTCGGCAGTCACGCTCTTGCCGCCGATGCTGGCGGCGCCGCTGAGCTTTCCCGAGATCACCACGTCGCCGTCCGGGAGTGCGGCGATGGCGACGCCCAAGTCGAAGATGGGTCCGCCAAAGCGCTGGCTCCAGACGTGCTTGCCCGTGCTGTCGAAGCGCGCGGCAAAGCCATTGTACATGCGAGAGGTTCCGAACATGGCTTCGGTCGTCAGCGCTTCCCCGCCAAGATTGAAGCTCGAGTTGAACGAACCGCAAAACACCACGTCACCCGAAGGAGTGACGCTCATCTCCGTGATGTAACAGCTGCCGTCGCACGGAAAGAGCTTGAAGAACTGCTGCGTACCGCTCGAATCGTACTTGGCGAGCGCCACGGCTTCGTTCGGAAATTCTCCGGTTTGTGCGCCACCCGCCCAAATGCTGCCGTCTGCGCCCAGCGCGAGCGTGTAGAGCCGCGTGCCGCTGTCGAACTTCAGCTCTTTCTCGTAGATCGGCGTGCCGTTGGCCATGAACTTGCCGAGGTAGATCGAGTCACTCGACGTGAACGGCGACACCGTTTCCAAGTCCGGCAAGTACGAAGCCAGCACGACGACTTCTTGCGCGGCGTTTACCGCGACTGCGTTGGGCAAGCCTGCTGCGAGCATCGGGCGGCGCCACAGCGCCTGGCCTGCGTGGTCCATCGCCGACAGGAACGCCTCCGACTTCACACCCGACGCGAAGGCGTCCACGCCCACGATGACGGGATCTGCCGACGCGCCGGCGAGCACGATGCCCGTACCCAAGCGCGCCAGCACCGGCGGCGTGGAGTTCAGAGGATCGCCTGTCGGTACTTCCCAGCCGGCGCCCGTTGCTGGTAGCCCGGCGACGTCACCGACGAACCCTCCGCCCGTACCTGCACCCGGCGTACCGGCAGCCCCCGCGCTCGCCGCACCACCCTGGCCCGCCGTGGCGGCGCCGGCCTGGCTGGCGCCACCCGCCGTCGAGCCCGAGCCACCCGCGGTGCCCGCACCGGCTCCGCCCGGCGTCGCTCCAGCGCCCGCCGTCGGCGCAGCCGCGCCTGCCGTGCCAGCGCCCGCTTCGTCCGACTTTTGCGTCGTCGTTCCCGAACAGGACGCAGTGCCAGCCAACAAACACACCCAAAACGCCACCCTGTGCATGCCAGCAGCCTAGCCCAAACTGGAACCGGTGCCAGCCCCCGACGCTAAAAGCGGGCGGCCAAGCGGAACAGCTCGAAGGCCACGCGCGTCGTGCTCTGGCGCACCTCCGCGACGTCTCGCCCCGCGCAGCGCGCGACGCTGGCGGCCACGTGCGGCAAGAACGCCGGCTCGTTGCGGCGACCCGAAACGCCGCGCAAATCTCGCGGCAGCAGGAACGGCGCGTCGGTTTCGATCATTAGCCGATCGGCGGGGATGCGCCGCACCAGCTCATGCAAGTGCGTCCCACGCCGCTCATCGCAAATGAAGCCGGTAATGCCGATACAAAGCCCCAGCTCGAGGTAGCAGTCGAGCTCCTTGCCGTCGCCGGTAAAACAATGCACGACGCCACCCACCAGCCTAGGGCGCGCGTTGCGCAAGATGCGCTCGAAGTCCTCGTGCGCGCTGCGTTGGTGCAAAAATACCGGCTTTCGTAGCTCCGCCGCCAGCTCCAGCTGAGCTTCGAACGCCGCGCGTTGCTGGTCACGTGGCGAGAAATCACGATCGTAGTCGAGCCCGCATTCGCCGATTGCCACGACCTCGGGCGCGCACGCCAAATTGCGCAGCTCGGCCTGGGTGTGCCGGTCGAAGGTGCGCGCGTTGTGCGGGTGTACCCCAGCCGTGCTGCACAGCTGGGTCGGCCGTGTTCGAGCAAGCTCGAGCGCGCTTTGGCTCAGCGGCGCCGTAAGCCCCGTGACGATCATGTGGCGAACACCGGCTGCCAGTGCGCGCTCGATGACTTGCGGCAAGTCGGCGCGGAACTGCTTGCTCGTCAGATTCACTCCGATATCAATTAAGGGTTCGTTCAAGCGCTTTGCTCCAGCACACGGGCGTAGCTCGGCCCGAGTCGTTCGACGATGCGACGATGGTAAGCGAGCGGGTCGCAAACGCATGGCGCCCCGTGCGGCGACTTGTTTACGTGGAGCTTGCCGCGTGAGAACGCGCGCAGTGCGCACAGCTCGGTAGCTCTCAGTTTGAAGCGAGCCAGGGCTCGCTGACTGTCACCCATGGGCCGAGTCCAGCGCGTTCCCAGCTCGCGCTTCAGCGCGCGAATTTGCTCCGCGATCGCGCAGATATCACCCTTGAGCAGATGATGACTGATGTCTAAATTCATAATAATATCCTTTGGTTACACTTGCGCGGCGCCACGGCTAGGTGGTCACCCCGCGTTCGAGATGCGGCGCGCAATCAGCCGAATGCCGAAGGCGCGCGGTTGCCTTGCGTGGACGCAAAGCGGACAGACGCGCTCCCCGAATTGGGAGCACGCAGTAGCGGGGGCTCGAATCGAACGAGCCTCTCCGGAAGGCTATCCCGGCGTAGGAACCTCTCCTACTACCCCGCAATAAGGCGGTCGCCGGCGTTCTACGTCGGCTGCGAGCGAATCTTCCCTCTGTAAATCCGGCGTCCCACGTCCAATTGCACGGGGCAATTTGGCAGCGACGCTGAAGACTTGATTGCGAAAACGGAAGACTAAGAGCCCAACACCATCCTTTTTAGATGGCTCGAGGATGAGCCTGCGAACACTTTCTGTCAAGAGTCGGGTCGAGGCTGTCGGCTCGCCGAAGCCGCGTCAGCTCAGCCAGCACTGCGAACTTGTTGCTCTCACCATCGCGACCGAGCTTGTCGAGGGCCGACCGGCGCACCGCTTCATACAGCAGCGCCACCTCGCGGCTGAACTCGACCTGGTGCTCGATCTCGGTTGATGGGTGGCAGGTCTGCAAGCAGTTGTGGCTTGGTTCGCTGGGCTACTCGCCCCCGACCGCGACGAACTGATCAGCGTCCGTCCTGAGCGGGGCGTCGTCCAGATCGCCCTCCCATGCCAAGGGAAGCTGACGCCAACCACCGGGTAAAAGGGTCCCCGTCCTCTTCACGAGCGCGGACACTTGAGGGATCCTATTGAGATCGTTCACGCGCACGAGCATGAACTCTCCACGCGGTAGCTTGGACAAGCACGTGCGAGGATCAGAGTTGAAACGAAGCGCGTAGCAGCGCGCTTCGTACTTCGTTGGGGCGCCGCCGGCCGAACGTGACGGCACTGGCCCCCACTTCATACGGCCGATTTCGTCGGGCTGAACTTCAACGTCGCGCCCATAGAGCAATGGCGCAAGCTCCTCCGACACCTCACGAGCGGCAGCTGCCTGCCAACTTTCGTCGAACGCTTCCACGTGACCGCCGGGCAGGCTCCAGTCGCCCCATTTGCGATGAGCGTTGAGGAGCACGTAGTCGTCACCGCGGACGCGCAACTTGGCAAAAACGTACGCAACGTGCGAGCTACGCACGGCGGCGTCCTCGTGACTCATGGGAGCCATTTTGCCTTCAGTACTTCGAGCGACCACTGTTCAACTGTATACCCCTTCGAAAGCAGGTTGCCAGGGCTTAGCTCGCGCGGAGCCACAAAACTACTCTCGCGCCGGTAGCCACGCCCATTGGTTCGAAATTCCTTCTCATCTAGGAACTTTGCGACGCGCTCTTCAACGGGAACCTTGAAGAATACGCCGAGATGCCCGGGCTCACTCTGGGACGGCGTCCACACCACTCCGAGCGGACGCGGCTTGGAGACAAGCTCACCCAGATGGAGGTCAGCCCGCAAGCGCGCCAACAGTTGCCGACTCATTTCCGCAACCTCGAGCCGCCTCGTCTTGTGAACATGGCACGCCTGCCAGACGCGAGCCGAGTTGTCGCGTTCGGAAGGTAGTTGCGCACGTTGTCGTCGGCGGATCGACAGAAAGACCTCTTTGTCGAAGACCTGTGCACCACACGCGAGGACCTGCACCCAAGCGTCGTCGTTCTCAACGCTCGATCGCTTTCGGAACTGGACGCAACGAGACAGCTCGCGCCAGAGCTGACCCGTCCAGACTCGAACGCGGTTCGGGACCAACTTCATCGCGTGCTCGCGAGAGACCACGGCGATTTCCGGGTCGGCCCAGTCGCGCGTCAGGTGCAGGATGCGAGTAACTAGACTGAACGCCCCGTCCTTCGCCGTGCCCGCGTTCGCCAGTTCCACGAAGTTGAAATCCTTCGCATGCTTCTTCTTCAGCGCCGCCAGCGCCGTGTTGAACTCCGGCAACGCCTTCGCGTTCATGACGGATCCAGTCCGTGGCAGGAGGCGGCGTTCGTTCTCCCGTTTCATCGACACCGCCGCGTCCACGTTGATCGTACAGGTGGCATCCGTCAGGCCTCGCCAACGTTCGATCATCACGAAGTCTTGAAATCTGCGGGCTTCATCGGTCGACACTTGCCCCTGCCGCTTCTGAAGCTCCAACCAGATCAGAGCATCGAACACACCTCGATCGAGGATGACGAGGTCGTCATCGCGATCGACGGCGTCAATCAACCCAGCAAGCATCGTCCCTGTAGTCCACGTGTTGAAAAGGAAGTGCCCCTTCATCGGCAAGGGGCACGCCCCAGCACGCTCCGTCAAGATGTGCACGCGCCAGCCGGCATCGCGCAGAAAACCGTCGACGAGGGATATCAGTGTCGTTTTGCCGGCCTTCGGCGTGCCGGTGATCTCGAGCACGAAAGGCCGCCGCGCCTGCCGTCGAAGGAGCTTGGCCAAAGCAATCGCTTCCTGCTTCGCGCTCTCCAATTGTCTCGCCAAACCATCACCCCGCGCCATGTCACCCTCCTGGTTGCGAAAGGGGGATTGTCCGCCGCTCTTGCTCCAGGCGCAATCGGCCTACGCTCCTAGGAAGCAGCGACGCTTACTTAGGGCGCGGCGGGTTTGCCGCTTGGGACGTGAATTTTCGGCTTGGCAGCCTCGACGACGTCCGCGAGGGGCCGCTCACCTCACCCGTCGAGGTTGCCCAGCTCGCGCTCGATCTGCTCGATGCTTGGCAAATTGGCTTCCAGATCGCCGGGGTGATGAACTTCGTGCAGATGTCCCGCTCTGAAAGGGCCTTCCTATCCACCGAATCGCGCATGCTACGTGCGCCAGGCGGGCGGGAGCAACCCGGAAGGTGCTCCCCGCATGCTCATGCTAGCCGTGTCACGCGACGGCGGGGGCCGACGGTCTCTAGCGTTGCGTCATTGTCCACAGGATCGCGATGATTCTTTGGAGTAGAGCGAGCGAACCGGCAGCGTCACGGGCGGACACGAGACGCCACGCCACCGCCTGGCGGAGCGCATGCCGCGTCTCACCAGCACTGCCTGCGGCCGTAAAGAGCCGCGCGCGGCGATTGCCCGGATCCGAGAACTCCGCCTCCGCGCAGTTGAGACCAATGCTGCTCGCCGCGCGCCGTAACTGATCCGCCAAGTCTTTGTCGCGCTGTTTGATGCGCGGCATCAGGGGGACCAGTGACTCAATGAGTTGGATGCTGAGCTGTTCGACTTGAAATGCCATCTTGAGACTCCGCGTGTTTCTGACTCGCCTGCTTGCGAGCCATAACCAGCCCCACCGCAGTGCGCGGACCCGCGGTCGAGGCTGCCCGCGCTCCGCGGGCACCGGCGCAGCCGGCCCCGGCCTCGACGGCGGGGAGCACACTGCCAGAATGGAGGCACACCCGAGCAAGCCAGCCGCTTCAGATTCGAGATCGTGAAGGGTGGACGCCTGCGGCGGGCAGGTGGACGCCTACGGCGGAGAAGTGAACCGCCTGCGGGGGGGAAACCGGCTTCGCCGGATTTCGTGAACGCCTACGGCGAGTAGGTGGACGCCTGCGGCGAAAGAGGTGAACGCCTGCGGCGGCACCGCGCCCTGGGCGCGTTCACCTGCATCCCCGAAGGGTTCACGTTCATCAGGCCGAAGGCCTGTTCACCCTGATCGCGCCCTCGGGCGCGTTCACGAAATCGCCCGTCCGTCGCTTCGTCCTCCGCCGCAGGCAGCCCACCTGCCCGACCGCAGGTCGTCTCGCCCGCGCCAAAGGCGCGGCGGTCACGTTCACCATAGCCCGCCAAGGTGGCCAACTGCCGACACGGTAGCTTCTGCGAATCAGGCTGCATTTTGGCAGCCCCTGCTCGCTCTTCCTACTTCCGCGGGGCGACGCGGATGTCCGGTACGGGTGGGTCTGCCATGCCGGGGCCGACGTGGAAGCCGACGTGGGGTGGCTGGTTGTACGACGCCTGTTGGAACGCGACCTGGGCGCGGTACGTGGGGTCGTGCATCAGCGTGTAGATGCGGCGGGTGGTGACGGCGGTGGTCGTGTAGATGCGCAGGGCCTTGTTGTCGGACTGGCGCCAGACGATTTCTTCGCGCCAGTCGCCGAAGAGATCGGCCGTGAGCGTGGGCGTGGATTTGGTGCCGTTGTTGGAGGCGCACGCGCTGCAGCTGAGCAGCGAGCCGCCGCCCAGCTTGGTGATGGAGGTGCCGTCTTCGAGCTCGCGCAGCTCGTCGGCGTCCCAATAGATGAGGAAGTTGGTGGAGCCGGATTTTGCGCCCAGGCTCTTGCCGTCGGCGACGGAGTAGCGATCCGGAAACGTGGCGCTCCAGAACGAGGCTGCGGTCGTGTCGGTGGGCAAGACGTAGTCGGCGACGCCGCGACCGTTGTCGTCGCCGCCGGTGACGCTGACGGTGGTCTTGCACGTCGTGACGTCGTGCACGTCGTAGCCGCCTTCGTCTTCGTGCACCGTGAAGACCACTGGCGGCTTGCCGACGATGAGCTCACCGACGTGCAGGGCGTCGCCGTGGCCGAGGCCGGTTTGGCACTGCAGCATGCCGTCGCTGCTGATGGTGGCGGCGCCGGTGATGATTTCTTGCGCGCCGTCGCCGTCGCCGTCGATGGCCATTTCGGAGTGGGCGCCAGCGCCGCTGGGGTCGAGCGAGGTCTTGCTGTCGTAGACCCAGTTCTTGGTCAGCTTGGCGTCGCGGAAGTTGTAGGCCGAGACCGTGAGGCGCGTGTAGTAGCCGCGGCCCTGGATGATGCTGGGGCGGCCCGACGCGGCCTTGCCGCTGCCCGAGTCGCTGACGAACGCGACGCCGCCGTTGAAGCGGTCGACGCGGTTGCCGTAGCTGTCGCCCCACGACGAAACGGTGCCGCGCGGTACCGGGTAGTCGACTGTCGCCAGCTCTTTGCCGGTCGCGCCTTCGAACACCGTCAAGTACTCTGGGCCGGTCAACACATAGCCGGTGGCGTTGCGGTACTTGACCGAGTCGTCGTCGGCCGCGGCCGGCCCGGTGCTGAGCGCCTTGCCCGTGCCGTCGGTGGTGCCGGGCGCGGTTTTGCACGCGACCTCGGCCTTGCCGTCACCGTCGAAGTCGTAGACCGAGAGCTGCGTGTAGTGAGCGCCGGCGCGGATGTTGGGGCCGAGATTCAGCCGGAAAAGGCGCTTGCCAGCCAAGGTGTAGCCGTCGACGAACACGTCGTCCGTGATGCCTTCCTGCGAGTTGTCCTTCGAGTTGGAAGGATCCCATTTGAGCACGATGTCCAGCTGGCCGTCGCCGTCGAGATCACCGACGCTGGCGTCGTTCGCGCTGTAGCTGCCGCCGTTGGGTCCGTTTGGGGGAGGCTCGAGCGGGATCGACAAGTAGTTCTGCGCGATGACCTTGCTCGCAGCCGACTGCGCGCAGGCGCTGCCCTTGATGACGGCCGCGACCGAGTAGCTGGAGTTGGCGGTGCCGTCTTTGTCGAGGTAGTTGGTGCTGCTGGTGACGTTCGCGAGCTTAGTGCCGTCGCGATACAGGTCGTAGCTTACGTTCGTGGCGGTCTTGTCGTACTCGTAGCCGAGCATGCGCCAGCCGACGTACACGCCGCCGTCGACCTTCACGGCGATGACGCCGCGGTCCAAGTCTTCCATCTGGTAGTGGCCGCCGCTGGGAGCGACGCAGCTGGCCGGGTTACCGGACCCACCGGCTCCACCACCGCTGCCGCTCGCCGCACCTGCCATGCTGCTGGAGCCGGCCGAGGCACCACCGGTGGGGTTGACGCCACCTGCGCCGTTGCCGGCGGTAGCCAACGCCCCGCCCTGGCCAGAGCCAGCGTTGGCAGTCGGTGACGAGCCGGCACTCGCAGCGCCACCCGTGGGGGTTGTAACCGTGTCGTCCGCAGGACCCGATTCGCCGCAAGCCGGAAGCAGCGCTGCAGCCAAAAAACCGCTCAAACACCAACGAACACGCCGAATGGAAGGCACCACGGATCAGGGGACGGACCGGCGCCCGCCTTGTCGAAAATTGTCGCCAGCCAAAACTGCAGCGATGCCGCAACCTTCGGCCGCTGCTCGAATCGTCCCGGGCTCACTCCAGGCGCTCACTCCGACTCAGGTTCGCAAACGCAATTCACAGCCCCACCCCCGAACGATGGCGATGCCTAGCCCTTGATCAGCTTGGCCAGCGCCTCCGGCGCCAAGCCCCGCAAGGTCGCGATGTTGCGTTCGTAGATGCTCGACGCATCCGGGAACGCCGCCACGGCGCGCGACACGCTGGCCTCGCGCAGGATGTGCAGCATGGGGTAGGGCGAGCGATTGGTGAAGTTGGCGGGGTCGTCCGTGGAGGCGTCAGCGAAGCAGTAGTCGGGATGAAAACTGGCCAGCTGCAGCTCGCCCTCCAGCCCGAGCTCGCTCAGCTTGTCGTCCGCCTCGCTCAAGAAGTCGTTGTAGTCGAAGAACTCTTTCAGCGCGGCGGGGTGGATGAGCAGCGTGGTGTCGATGAGCGCTGGGTCGGCGTCGGCCAGCGTCTGCAGCTCTGCTTCGAGCACCAGCAGCAGCTCGCGGGGGCTGTCGACGTCGGTGACCCGATAGCGAACGAGCTGTCGCGCCTGAACCGCCTTGGCAAAAGGACACAGTCCCAAGCCGATCACGACACGGTCGAGCCAGCCGCTCGTTTCGGCGATCAACTGAGCTTCGTCGGTGGACATGGCGGAGAATGTTTCGAGAGTGCTTCCAGAAAACGTGGCCCGAGCCGCATACCTCAGCTCGGTCGAACCGTGTAGTATGCCGTGCATGCCAGCACGCCCCCAAAGGCCCGCACGCAAGCCCGCAACCAAGAACAAGAAAGCGCCGAGTCGCAAACCGGCAGCGAGCAAGCAGGCAGCGCCGAAGAAGGCAGCTGGCAACAAAGCCGCAACCAAGAAGGCGCCCGCGCCCGCCAAGAAGGCGCCCACCAAGAAGGCGCCCGCGCCTGCCAAGAAAGCGCCCGCGCCCGCGCCCGCCAAGAAGGCGCTCCCCAAGAAGGCGCCCGCGCCTGCCAAGAAAGCACCCGCCAAGAAGAAAGCGGCCGAGCCCACTCGGAGCTCGAGCGCACTGAAGGCCACCCCCGCGCGTGACGCGTTGCAAGCGTTGGCCGCCAAACGCGCCATCAGCCAGACGCTGACCCCGCTGCAGAACGATCGCAACGCGGTCGAAGCGTACTTGCGCGACGTCGATCACCCGTTCAAGGCCGAGATGGAAGCCGTGCGCGCCGTCATCTTGGGCGTGAGCGACAAGATCTCCGAGCGCATCAAGTGGAACGCTCCCAGCTTCTACTACAAGGAAGATTTGGGTGCGTTCAATCCCCGCGCTACCGAGTACGCGCACCTGATCTTGCTGTTTCCGGACGGCGCCGGCATGGACGACAGCAGCGGCCTGCTCGAGGGCAATCACAAGGACCGCCGCGAAGCCAAGTTCCACAGCTTGAACGACGTCAAGGCAAAGAAGCCCGTGTTGGAAAAGCTGGTCAAGAACTGGATCGCGCTGCGCGACAAGTAGCGCTGCGCGACAAGCGGCGCTGCGCGACAAGCGGCGCTGCGCCACGAGCGTCGCTGAGCGACAAGTGGCCGTTCGCTAAAGCAGCGACTTGAGGTCGAGCATTTCCTCGACGTCGGGCATGAGCACCAGCTCGACGCGCCGGTTCTTGCCGCGGCCTTCGGGCGTGTCGTTGGCGACGATCGGGTCCGTCTGGCCGTAGCCCGAGGCGCTCCAGCGCTTGGGGTTCAGGTTGCCGCCATGGCGCTCGGCCTCAGCCGGTTCCTTGGCTTTGGCGGCGGCTTTGCCAGCCTTTTCGGTTGCCTTGTCGCCCTTCGCGGGCGCGGCCGGCTTCTTGGCTGCTGCTGCCACCGGCTTGTCGCCTTGCGGGGGAGCGACCAAGAACACCAGCACCTGGCGCGCGCGCATCAGCGAAAGGCCCCAGTTGTCATGGAAGGTGTCGGCGGCGCGCTTGAGCGGCTGGTCGTCGGTGTGGCCCGCGACCTGGTAGGTGCGGTCACGCAGCGCGGCGTCGTTTTGGATCACGTCCGCGACCTGCAGCAAAATCTTCTCGCCGCCACCACGCAGCACGTCTTGGCCGGAGTCGAACAGCACGTCGCCGGGCAGGGAGATGACCATACGGTTGTTGCGGATCTTCACGTCGAGGCCGAGCTCGGTCAGCTTCTGCAGCTTCTTGCGCAGAGCCTCGAAGCGCTGCTTGATGCGCTCGAGCGTCTCGGCCCGCGCCTGGTACTCGGCCAGCGCTGCCTTCATCTGCGCCATGTCTTGGGACAGCTTCGACTTTTCGGCGCCCTCGTCGCTGAGCTTGACGCCCATGGCCTCCAGCTGGCCGCTCAGCTCTTTGACGCGGCCCTGCTCGGCCGCCAGCTGTGCCGCCAAGTCGTTGTCTTTCTTCTGCAGCGCCGCGTACTTCGCGAGCTGTGCCTGCCACTCGTCTTCCGAGTGACCGCAACCGAGCGCCAGGAACAAGGGCAAAACAACTGCTGCTCGAAGTGACAAGGGCATGCCTCCGTGAAAGAGCCTCCAGCCCTAACACAGCCGTCTGGCCGAAAGAATTGGGGCCAAAGATGCAGCCAATCTCAAGCCATCGCGACGTTCTCTAGGCTTCCGCCGGCAGCCGCCGCCCGACGCGAACGCCCACTCGCGCTGATCGTGCCGCACCAACACCGTGCCGCACCAACACCGTGCCGCACCAACACCGTGCCGCATCAACACCGTGCCGCACCAACACCGTGCCGCATCAACACCGTGCCGCATCAACACCGAACGACGCCAGCGCTCGCCACCGCCGGGGTCCCCCTTCGCTGCGCCTACCGAAGTCAAAAATAGGACTGATTTTCGTCAGTAGTTTCGCGCCCCAATCTGGGCGCCCTGACGCTGTCGCGATCGCGACAGCTCTAGGCCGCAGGACGCGAATAGTCGTAATCGCGACAGCGTCATGCCAAAGCGAGCCGGGCGCGAATTCGTTGAGGAAAATCAGTCCTGTTTTTGACCTCGATTCGCGCTGGGCGAGGGAGATTTGGGTTCAGGCTGAGATTCGGATTCGGCATCGAGTGGCAAGCCTTCGTGGTCAGCGCCTCGCACTACCTGCTTTGTAGTGTTGAGCCAGCGGTTGGCTGGCGCTACTAACCCGCGCTGTCGTTGTCGAGGTTGACGAGATCGATCGGCGACAGGACGCGGCCTGCGTAGACTTCGTCATCCGACACGGCCGACCCGAACATAATCTGGTACTTCTGGCTGCCGTCGGTCACCGCGTCGTCCACACCCACGATGGTTACGGCCTTTGGCTCGCTCCAGTCGCTGGGATCGAACGTCAGCTCCGGAGGCACGGTGCCTTCCGTGAGGTCGCTGCTGAACAGGGGGATGACGACTTTCGCGGTCGGCTTCGAGGTCAGCACGACGTAGAACTGGGCCTGCGCCCCCGCCTCGCTCGTGTTGCCCGAAACGGCGCCGACGACGATGCCGCCCTCGGTGTCGTCCAGCACCCAAACCGAGACGTCTTCGGCGTTGATGCCGGCGTAGCGGGCGTCGCTGCTGACCGCAGGCAGCGTCTCGATCGCGATCAGGTGGTCGCCATCGGCGGTCAGGTCTTTCACGCCCGACACGAAGGCGTTTTGCGGTGCTTCCCAGTTGTCCGGCGTGAACAGCAACTTCAGCGGGGAAACGGTGGCGCGGCTGGTGTCAGCGCTCTTCAGACCGACTTCGACATTCGCCCGAGGCTCCGCCGTCAGCCGTAGCTGGAGCTGAAGCTTGCCGTAGGCCTCGTGCACGATGGGCTCACCCGACGTGATCAGCGTGATGCCAGCTTCAGCGTTGGACGCGCCGCCTGCGCCCGCAACGACTTCACTCGGCGCGCCGCCGTAAACGATGTCCGGCCCGGCACCGGCCTCGAGCGGCCCCTCGCCACCAATTTGACTGGGCGCCCCACCCTTGCTCGGCTTCGTCGGAGAGGACCCACTACCGACCGGGGTGATGCCTTTCGCGGTCCCGCCCGACCCCTGCGACACATCTGGATCGACTCCCGAGCTCGAGTTGCCATTGCTCGAACCGCAAGCCAACACGAGCGCCAAGCTCGGTACCAACCACTTCGCCCAAACCCTCGCCGCCATGGCCGGCATTGTACACCAGCCCCGCCGGCTCGCCACTTGAAGACGATTCGCGCTCGAAGGAGCGAGCGGCGCGGGTAGTCGTCATTCACTTCTAGCGCGAGCCGGACTACCCTTATGGATCTCCCTCCGCCCGCATGACCACCTCCAAGCCGAAGAACAAGCGCCCCAAGGCCATCGTCCTGACGTCGCACCCCGGAGGACACGGCCCCAAGCCGGCGCCCGTGGTGTGGGGCGCCAAGGACCCTCTCGAGCGCGGGCCGCTGATCGGCACCGTGACCAACAAGTCGCAGCGCAACGTGATCGGCACGCACGCCGGCTCGTACTCGGTCTACCGCGCGGTGGCGGTGGCGGCCGGCGCGCTCGACCCGCTACGCAAGCCAGACCTGACCAACACCGCGCCCACCCACGACATTGGCCCGTTTCCACAGTGGTTCGACCCGACCAAGATCGTTTCGCTCGATCCGTGGGGCGCGAAGGTCAGCGACGTTTTCAAGCCGTTCTTCGAGCAGGGCTACGACATTCGCCCGACCATCGCCATCACGCGCGCGCACATCCAAATGCCCGAGCTGGCCGACGCGGTCGAGGCGGGCCGCCTGAAGGTGGACGGCAAGATCTTGAAAGAGGGCGGCGCGATCGTGGTCGTCAAGGCCGCGCTGGAACCCGTCTGGTACTTGCCCGGCGTGGCGGCGCGCTTTGGCTGCGAAGAGGCCGACCTGCGGCGCACGCTCTTCGAGCACACCGCCGGCATGTTCCCCGAGCTGGTGACGCGCAACGATTTGGACGTGTTCTTGCCGCCGATCGGCGGCGCTACCGTGTACATGTTCGGTGACGTCACGAGCATTCCCGACGCGAAGAAGCCGCTGGCAGTGCGCGTGCATGACGAGTGCAACGGCTCGGACGTGTTCGGCTCGGATATTTGCACCTGTCGCCCGTACCTGACGCACGGCATCGAAGAAGCCGTGCGCATGGCGCAAGCGGGCGGCAGCGGCGTCATCGTTTACAACCGCAAAGAGGGCCGCGCGCTCGGCGAAGTGACGAAGTTTTTGGTCTACAACGCCCGCAAACGCCAAGAAGGCGGCGACCGCGCCGACCAATACTTTGCCCGCACCGAGTGCGTGGCGGGCGTGCAAGACATGCGCTTTCAAGAGCTGATGCCCGACGTGCTGCACTGGCTCGGCATCAGCAAGATCGACCGCTTCGTGTCGATGAGCAACATGAAGCACGACGCGGTCGTGCGCGCCGGCATTCAAATCGTAGAACGCGTTCCGATTCCGGACGAGCTCATCCCGCTGGATGCGCGCGTCGAGATGGACGCCAAGATGGCCGCCGGTTACTTCACCGAGGGCGCCGTGCCGGACGGCAACGAGCTGGCCAAAGCCAAAGGCCGCGGGCTCGATGGCTGAACGGGCTGAGCCGGGCGAGGCCGAAGCTCGCGCGGCGTTCGAGTACGACTACCTGCAAACCACGCCGGCGATTCGCGCGCGGGCCAATACGATCTTCGAAGCCGCGCGGCGCGGCTCGCTCGCGCACTTTCGGCTCAACGAAGCCGCGCTGCCCGACGTGGCGACGCGCGTCGTCGCCGTCACGCGCGCAGCGTACCCCGACGTGCAGGCAATTCCGTACCACGGTCGCTACCGCCATTTCGATGTCGGCGGCGTGCCGCGGCTGGCGCGCTTTCTCGAGAGCTTGCAGCCGCTCAGCGTCGATGATCGGCTGCGCGCCTGCACGGAGCTGACGATCACGAGCGTGCTCCTCGACGCTGGCGCTGGCGCTTGGCAGTACCGCGAAGCCGACGGCGGCAGCTTTTCGCGCTCCGAAGGCCTCGCGGTGGCGAGCTATCACTTGTTCACGAGCGGCGCGCTTTCGAGCGACGGCAGCGCCTCTGCCGACGCCGCAGGCTTGCGCAGCTTCGAGACGGCTCAGCTCGAGGGCGCTTTCCAAGTAACGCCAGAAAACCCGCTGATCGGCGCCGCCGGTCGCGCGGGACTGCTGCGTAGGCTCGGCGAGGTCGTCGCCAGCTCTCCCGCCTACTTCGACTCGGCCAAACCGCGCTTGGGCGATCTGGGAGTCTGGCTGAAGCGCGCAGCACGTGACGGCAAGCTGCCAGCCAGCGCGGTGCTCGACGCCGTGCTCCGCGCGCTCGGGCCGATTTGGCCAGGCCGCGAGCAGCTGGCCGGCAAGCCGCTCGGCGACGTGTGGCGTCACCCACGCTTTGGGCTCGTACCGTTTCACAAGCTATCGCAGTGGCTGAGCTATTCGCTGCTGGAGCCGCTCGAAGCGGCAGGCGTGACCATCACCGATCTCGAAGAACTGACGGGCTTGCCCGAGTACCGCAATGGCGGCTTGTTCCTCGACGGCGGAGTTCTCGAGCTCGTCGACCCCGCCGCGCGCGAGGCGATCCACGCGGTCTCGTCCGAGCTGGTGATCGAGTGGCGCGCGTTGACGGTCGTGCTGCTCGATCAGCTGGCAGACGCGGTGCGAGCGCAGCTGGGCTTGAGCCGTGAGCAGCTGCCGCTCGCGCGCGTCCTGGAGGGCGGCAGCTGGCGTGCCGGTCGAGTCATTGCGGCCGAGCTACGCGAAGGTGGCGGCCCGCCTTTGAAGATTGACAGCGACGGCACGGTATTTTGACCTTGGATTGGGGATTGTTCTGGGAGTTGTCATGAGCCAAAAAGTCACCGTGATCGATCACCCGATGGTGCAGCACAAGCTGACGTTGCTGCGTCAAAAGGACCGCAGCACCAACTCGTTCCGCACGCTTTTGACCGAGATCAGCATGCTGCTGGGTTACGAGGTGACGCGCGATTTGCCGCTGGTTTATCAAGAGATCGAGACGCCGCTCGCCAAGATGCGCGCGCCCTTGATCGAGGGCAAAAAGGTGGTGCTCGTCAACATCTTGCGCGCCGGCACTGGCATGGTCGAAGGCATGCTGCGCATCTTGCCGGCCGCGCGCGTCGGCCAAATTGGCCTGTATCGCGATCCGGAGACGCTGGGCGCCGTCGAGTACTACTTCAAGCTGCCAGGCGAGATGTCGGACCGCGACGTCGTGATCGTCGACCCCATGCTGGCGACCGGCAACAGCGCGGTCGCGGCCATCGAGCGCGTGAAGACGTCGTCGCCGCGTTCGATCAAGTTCGTGTGCTTGCTAGCGGCCCCCGAAGGCTTGGCCAACCTGGCAGAGACGCACCCCGACGTCGCGGTGTTCACGGCCGCCATCGACGAACGACTCGACGAGCACGGCTACATTCTGCCCGGCCTTGGCGACGCCGGCGATCGGCTGTTCGGCACGAAATAGCGCTCAGCTATGAGGCAGGAATCCGCAGGAAGGCGGCTGAGCATTCATCGCATGTCCGGCACCGCCTGCTGCCCCTCGGGCCTGTCCTTCGCCCACGCGCAGTAGCGAGAGAACCTCCGAGATTCACAGGGAGGCGGGGAGGCGGGGAGATCCGCGAGCCCAGATTTTGAGGTTCGCACTGCCGCCCGCGAAACCGCAGGTCCATTGCGAGCACGGCAGCGTACCCGTGCTTTCCTCGAGGGAAATATTTTTGGCTTTGGTCCTCCAGGTCCTCCAAAGACAAAAATGCGTTCTCACCCTCGCGGACCTCCGCCTCCCCGCCTCCCTGTAAAATCTCGGGCCTGACATTGCGGCCTGGATCCGGCACGGAAGATTCTGCGATTCGGGCCGCGTTTTGGCAGCCAGCCAAGCCCACTACAGCCAGATGAGTGTACCCTCGGTGCCGCTCGGCGCTCCGGTGTAGCTGAGCGCCGAGTCGTCGGGCAGGCCTTGCACGGTGGCGAGCACGAGGCCACGCAGCGTGCGACCTGCGTACAGCCGCTTGCCGGTGGCGCTCGTTCGGTGGTGCTCGACCATTGGCCGCTCGAGCACCGACAGCGCTCCTAGCTCGAGGCGCACCCCGAAGGCCAAGAGCCGGTTCTTGATGCGCCCCAGGAACTGGCCGGTGAGCTCGCGCGCCCAGTCCATTTTGACCGCGGTTGCCTCGCCGGGCTTCATGTGATCGAGCAACGCTTGTGGCAGCGACAGCACCAACCTGCAGGGAGCGCTCGAGCCGCCGTGCGTGAACACCGCGTTGACGGAGACGTCGGACGGCGGCCCGTGAGCCGCCGAGGACCACGGCATGGGCGCGAGGGCGACGCTGTAGGCCGCAAACAGATCCACGAGGGCGCCTTGGACGAACGAGTCCAGGGTGCCGCGAGCCACGCTCGTGCTGCCGCTGGAAAAGCGTGCAGCCTGGACGAGCGGACCAGCGTCGCTCATGGGCCTGGGGGAACGCTCTCCTGCGCTCCTACGTTTCGCTCCATTTGCCGACAAGACGTCATCAGGCGACTGATGGTGTACGCCTCACGCGCGCCGAGCGACTCGAACTGGACGCCAAAACCGGTGACGTCGCTCCAGCGTACGGTGCCCGCCAAGCGGAGCGGCTCGGCACAGCCCGGAAAGCGGGCGATCAGCACCACCTGTTCGGCGTAGGCCAGCGCGGCATCGGCCGTAACGAACGCCCCGCCCAAGCCGATGTTCACGATGGCGCCGGCCGTCTTGCTGCCCGCGTGCTCGAAGGTGGTCGACAAGCTTACAGGTACGCGAGGCGGACGGGGCTTCTTCAAGGCGGCTCACGAGGTCTGTGGACCGTGCGTAGTAGTTTTCTGAGCCTTTGCCCCGGCCAGCAGAAATTCCGAAAGAAATCGGCGTCGACGCGCGCCCGCTTGCTGCGCGTCGGGCGACCTTGTACGGCGTTTTCATGAAGGATTTGCGCTCATCGTCGGAGCGCGCGAGGGAGACGGCTGAAGGCGAGGCTGCGTCCCGGGCAGTGCCCGAGGGGCCGCCAGTACGACTGCGCATGGCCGTCACGCCGCGCGTTCCGCGAGTGAGCTCCGTCCGGTGGCGCTCGCTGCCCAGCATCCGTGTCACGCCGCTGCCAGAGGATTTGTCGAAATGAGCGACGCTTCACCCGAGCCCAACTCAGCAACGCCACAGGCTCCGTCCGAGGCGCAAGCCATTCCCGGCGCCTTTACGCGCTTCTTGTGGTTCTGCGCCGGCGCCGACGGCAAGCTGCTGGCGCGCTGCCCGGCCTCGGATTGGGTCAAATACCAGGGCATCGGCGGCATCGTGCTGGCCACGACCGTGCTGGCGTTCGTGTCGGCCGCGTACGCCTTCTACACGGTGTTCAGCCCCAAGACGCAGACGGCGCTGGAGGCCACGATTCACGTGGGCACGACGCTCGCGTCCACCGTGGCCGGCCTGCTCTGGGCGCTGGTGATCTTCAACATCGATCGCTTCATCGTCTCCAGCACCGGCAAGGGCGACGGCTCCGAACGCATCACCTTGACCGAGTTCTTGCAGTCGATGCCGCGCCTCTTGATGGCCGGCATCATCGGCGTGTGCATCTCGGCGCCGCTCGAGATCCGCATCCTCAAGCCCGAGATCGACGCGCAGCTGGAGCTGGAGCAGAACGAATACTTGGTCGAGCTGAACCGGCACGCCGAAGGCTTGATCCAAGCGCGCCGCGACGAGCTGCAGAAGAAGGTCGACAAAGCGCAGGCTTACCTGGCCGACCGCACCGACTACTTCGAGAAGCGACGCTTGGAGATCAACGCGCAACGCCGCCAGCTGGAGCTGGAGGCCGAAGGCAAGACGACCAACGGCGTCGCCGGGCGCGGTCCCGCTTGGCGAGACAAGAAGGAAACGCTCGACAAGATGGAAGGTGAGCTTGGACGCGACCAAGACACCCACAAAGAGAAAGCGACCGTTTACAGCGCCGACATCAGCGGGTGGACGAAGGAGCTGGGCCTCTTGGCGCAAGATTTGGCGCGCGCCAAGCAGAGCAACTTGCAGCAGTCCCGCCACCTGGACGGCTTGATGAAGCGCATTCACATCTCCCACGAGATTGGCGGCTTCGTGCCGTGGGCGATCTTGCTCTTGCTGCTGGCCGTCGAGACGGGGCCCATCTTCTTCAAGATGATGCTGGTGACGAGCACGTACGACTACCTGCTCGAGAACGCCAAGCGCCTGGCGACCGCCAAGGCAGGGATCGAGGTCGACGCGCAGCTCTTGCTCACCGAGACCAACGAAGAGATCCACATCGACCGCTTCCATCAGGTCGAGTCGCGCGTGGCGGAAGAGAAGCGCCGCGCGGAGTCCGAGGCCAAGCTGGCAGAGGCCGTGCACGAGCGCTTCCGCGACGCCGCGGGCAAGGAAATCCGCGAGGGCGACGGCTACAAGAAGTACGTCACCGAGGAATAGCCGCATGCTCTCTGCGCTGCTTTCCCTGTTCGGCTACGACGACGACTTGTCGTCGCAGCTGTCGCTGGTCGATCGGCAACGGCTCGGCACGGTGGCGGCGGGCTGGCTGCTTTCGCTGCTGCTGTTGGCGATCCCTGCCGGCTACGCGCTGTGGCTGATCGAGCATTCATGGCTCTTGGCGCTCGTCACCGGAGCGGGCACGTTCGTGTTGACCTTGAACCTGCTGCGGGTGGCGACGGCCGGAGGCGGGCTACAAGCCGGCTCCAGCGCCGAGCAGCTGCGCGACTACCGGCCGGGCCTAGCGCCAGCCGTGTTCGTGGCGCTGCTCGGCTTGATCTTCGCGCAGCCAGCGCAGTTGCCGCTGAACTCGAGCTGGCTCGAACCGCTCATCGCCGAGCACCGCGAGCAGCTGGTCGAACAGCACCGCGGGCGCGTCGGCGACTTGCAAGAGACGCGCACGCCCGAAGCCTACCGAGCGGAGCTTGGCGACTGCGCGTTCGTAGTCAAGCGCCTGGCCCTGCTCTGGGAGCGTCCCAACGCAGCGGCGCGCTTTTCGGCGCTGTACTGCTTGGTGATCTTGCTGCCCGCCCTCTTTGGGCAATTCGTCGCGCTGGACGCGGCGCGCCGCTACCAGCTCTTGCGCTACCGCCGCGCCATGCGCTTCGTCGGCGCCGAAGCGCGCAGCCTGGCGAGGCGCATGAACGACGTGCTGTCGCGCTACCCCGCGTTCCAGGTGTCGCTGGCAGCGCGAGCCCAGGACGCGGCGCCCCTGCTGACGCCACCCGCGCCGCTACCTGGCCAGCTCAGCCTGCGGAAAAGGCGGCCCCGCTGATGCAGCACTTCAGCGGAGAAATCGAAGGTTTTTACGTCGGCGAGCCCGACGAGCGGGGCTTTGCGCGGCTTTCAGCCAAGGCCCAACACTTCAGGCTGCGCGTCTATCGCGCGGTGGTGCGGCGCGTGCAACTGCTGGAGACGCCGCCGGCGCCCGTCACCCCGCAGGGTGAACCATCGGCTCAGGCAGCGGTCGACCTCTCGCCTGTTCATGTCGCGCCGGACACGTTTCGGCAAGCCACGCTGGCCGACGCGCGCCTCACGCCGCTGCGCACGCACGGCGGCTGGTTCGAAGGGCCGATTCACGACCTTCGGATCAGCGAATTTCGCTCGACCCACCAGAAGCGCAGCGGAGGCCGCGTGTACGGGCGCTTCGTCGGTCGCGTGACTGCGCACTTCGAGCTGCCTGCGCCGCCGCTTCCAGCGCGAGCCGAAGCTCTGCTGGCCGAGCTGAGCGCTCCCGAGCCGGAGCCCGATGTCGAGCCGAGCGAAGCAGCCGCCCAGGCGCCGACAGCAGCCGGGTCGAGCGCTCCCGCAGCTGCGGAAGCCAAGCCTCCCGAGACGGACGGCTCGGGCAACGAGCTCGACGCCGAGCCGGAGCTGCCCGCGAAACCTGCAGCCCGCCCGGCCAAGAAGCAGACCGAGAGCCAGGTTCCTTTGTTTCTGCTGGTCGCAGCCTTTGCGATCGCCATCTTTGCGCTCTGCACCCCTTCACGCGCGGTGATTTGGCTGGTGTTCCTGCTGCCCACCCTGCTCTTGCGGCGCATCCTGCGCGGAGCGCTCGATCCATCGACTGGCACGCGCGCGTTCGGCGCCATCAGCGTGGCCGCGCAGCTGGCTTGCGTCGGCTTCTTGGGCGTTGGCTGGTGGGCGAGCGGCTGCAAAGACCTGGCGTTCTTGCCGGTGGCGGGGCTCGTGCTGGGCGTGTTCGTGACCAGCATCTTGCCCTCCAACGTCCCATTGCTAGTCAACGGCGCCGCGCTTGGCTTGGTCCTCACCGGTTGGTGCAGCGCGTTCGGAGCCCGCTGCCAGGAGCCAACCCGGCCGAAGGCGCAAGAAAACCGCCCCAGCGCTCATGATCCGGGAGTACCGCGCACGAACCCGGACGGCAGTTGGCCGCGGCACCCGCCGCGCGCGCCCTTACCCGCTAGACCGGAGCAAAAGTTGCCATGACGGTCCAGCGCAACCGAGTAGACTCGGAAGCAAGTTGGGTCTCGGCGCGTAACAGCAGAGGGCAGGAGCGTCCATGAGCTTGGCTACAGTCTTCGTCATTTGCGCGGCCGCTGGCGGCACGTTGTTCGCGATCCAGATGGTGCTTCAGCTGATGGGCTTTCTGGGCCACGGCAACGTGGACGCCGATTTGGACCATGGCGGTGACGCGGGCCACACCTCGGCTGATTTCAGCTTCAAGGTGCTGTCGATGCAGGGCATGAGCGCCTTTCTGATGATGTTCGGCCTGGTGGGGCTGGCAACGCTCAAGAGCTTCGCGGCTGGCTCGACCAGCATCTCGGTCGCGGCCGGGCTGGTCGGCGGCGTCGCTACTACCTGGATCATCGGGCGTTTGTTTCGGCTGGCCAGCGGCCTGCAATCCAGCGGCAACCTGGATTTGTCGCGGGCGGTGGGCGCGACCGGCACCGTTTACCTCACGCTGCGCAAAGAGCGCCCGGGCAAGGTCACCATCACCGTGACCAACCGGCTGCTCACGCTCGACGCGCGCAGCCTGGAAGAAGGCACCCTCGAGACTGGCACACCGATTGTGGTGACGCGCGTCATCGACGACAGTACCGTGGAAGTTCGTAGGAGCTAGGCAGGGATAATATGTTCAGCAATGCAGACAGCGATTCCTTGTGGACGATCGCCGCGGTCGCGTTCGTAGCGCTGATCAGCTTTACGTTGATCTTCTTGGCTTCGCGCTACAAGCGCTGCCCTTCGGACAGCGTGCTGGTCGTCTTCGGCAAGGTGGGCGACGGGCAGAGCTCACGCTGCATCCACGGCGGCGGCGCGCTGATCTGGCCGCTGATTCAGGACTACCGCTACCTGAGCCTCACGCCGCTCACGATCAACATCGATCTGAAGAACGCGCTGTCGCTCCAAAACATCCGCATCAACGTACCTTCGACGTTCACGGTCGGCGTCAGCACCAGCCCGGCCATCATGAACAACGCGGCCGAGCGTTTGCTGAACCTCGAGGGTCCGCGCATCGAGAACATGGCCGGCGAAATCATCTTCGGCCAGCTGCGCTTGACGATTGCGTCGCTCACCATCGAGCAAATTAACCAAGATCGCGAGAGCTTCTTGGAGTCGATTCGCAAGAACGTGGAGCCGGAGCTGAACAAAATCGGCCTCTACCTGATCAACGTCAACATCACGGACATCACCGACGAGTCCAACTACATCCAAAGCATCGGTAAAAAGGCCGCGTCCGAGGCCGTCAACCGCGCCAAGGTGGACGTCGCGCAGCAAGAGAAGATCGGCTCCATCGGCGAGTCCGAACAGGCGCGCGATCAGCACATTCAGGTCGCGCAGAACCACGCGGCCGCCGAAAAAGGCGAAAAGGCCGCGGACGCCGAGAAGCGCGTGTTCGTGCTGGCCCGCGAAGAAGAGGCCGTGCGCGGCGAGAACACCTCGCGAGCGGGCATGGCAAGGAGCGCGGCCGAGCTGGCGGTCGAGCAAGCAGCGGCGCACCAACGCGCGGAGGTCGCGACGCGCGACGCCGAAGCGCAGATTCAGATCGCCGAAGCCAAGGCCGCCCGTGAGCGGCTCACGGCGCAAGAGGTCGTGCGCCAAGAGATCGAGCGCAAGAAGGTCGAGATTCACGCGGCGGCCGAGGCCGAGCAGACGCGGCTCGTCGCGCAAGGCCAAGCCGACGCCATTTTGGCCAGGTACACTGCGGAGGCCGCGGGTGTGGCCAAGCTCCTGGCCAGCAAGGCCTCCGGTTACGAAGCGTTGGTCAAGAGCTGCGGCGGCGACGCGCGCGCGGCGGCCTCGCTCTTGCTGATCGAAAAGCTGGAGCAGATCGTCCACACGCAGGTGGAGGCGATCAAGAACCTGAAGATCGACAAGATTACGGTGTGGGACTCGGGTGGTGGCGCGGGCGGCGCTGGTTCTTCCACGGCCAATTTCGCCTCCAGCCTGATCAAGAGCCTGCCGCCGCTGCACGAAGTGGCCAGGATGGCCGGCATCGAGCTGCCAGAGTTCTTGGGCGAAGCCAAAGGCCCCGACGCTCCGGGCAAACCGGCAGCCAAGCCCGCAGCACCGCCGCCGCTGCCTCCCACGGCGCCACCCGCAACGCCCGCGGCAACCTGAGCTTGGCCAACATGGGGACCTGGTTCGAGAGGTGGACCGAGCGGGCAATGCTCGCGCTGGCTCTGGGGTCGGCTGGCTGCGCGAGCCGGCAACCGGCGACGAACGCTCCCGCGACTCCGGCGGAAACCAAACCAGCCAAGGCCAACACGGCGGCCGAGAGCGCGTCAGACTATTCTTCTGCTGCGGGCTTTACGCGCACGGGGCTCGACCTGCTGCGCCAAGGAGAGCCGAAGGGCGGCTGGGTGTCGCCCCAGCTGCTGAAGCTGACCAACGCGAACGGTTTGCTCGTCAACTTGGAGCGCGTGTGGTCGCTGTGTGAAAGCGACCACACGCAGTGCGAGCCAGAGCTGAAGCACCTGGTGCAAGAGGTGCTCAAGGTCGCGACGCGACCCGAGTCGCCCAAAGCCACCCCGGAGCGGCTGTTCGCGGTCATCAGGCCAATCGGCTATTTCGACGGCGCGCCGCCCGAGGTGCGAGCCGAATCGCTGTTCGAGCCGCTCACGGGCGACCTGGTGGTGGTTTACGTCATGGATGAGGGCGGAGCCGTACGCGGCGCCAAGTCCAGCGATTTGAAAGACTTGAGCCTGAGTCGCGGCGACGTTCCCGCCGTGGCGCGCCGCAACCTGAATCTCGAGCTGCCGGTGCCGCCCAATCAACCCGACTGTCGCCCGCACGCAGTCGGCGTGTGGCGCTCGGGCAGCTACTTCGAGTCGAGTCGGCTCTTGCTCAGCGACTATTGGCAGGGCATGGCCGACCGCACGCATCGCACCATCATCGCAGCAGCGCCCGCCGCCGATTCGCTGGTCGTGGTGTGCGACCCAACCGCAGAGGAGCTCGTGAAGCTCCGCCAGATGGTCGAGCAGCTCGCGCGGCAAGCGGCGCGCCCGGTCTCGAACACGCTACTGAAGTGGACGGCCGCGGGCTGGCGAGCGCTCGAGTGACGAGGCGGCGCTGGTCCTGGTTGAGCGTGCTGGTGCTGCTAGCGTGCCGCGGGAGCTAGATACCGTAGTCGTTGCCGTGCACGCGGAGCGGCGCGACACGCTTGGGGGGCGGGGGCGGAGCGGCGGAGCGCGGGGGTGCGACTGAGGCAGAGGCAGAGGCAGAGGCAGAGGCAGAGAGAGCGGGTACGGGCACGGGCACGTGGGGAGCGAGAGCAGCAGCTGCTGCGACAGGTCGAGAAAGCGGAGCGGCGGAGAGTGCGGGACCGTCCGGGTTCACGTCCATCCGCCGAGCGGGAGCGGGAACCGGAGCCGCGGCGGGAGCAGGAGCCACGCTGCGAACTCGAAACCGAACGGGTGTGAACCAGAACGCGGCGGCGCCGATGCACAGCGCGCCAAGCGCAAGCGCTACAGCAACGACGCGACCCGCGCGGCTGCGCCGAGGCGCGACCAACGAGGGCTCGGTGACTTCACTTGGCTCCGCCGCCGTCGAAGCCGTGACGGCGCCGGTCGACTCGGGCGCCAGCGTGACCACCGAAGGCGGAGGCGTCGTGGAGCGGACGGGCAATGCGTGCAGCTTGGGCTGGAAGACGGGCGTCGGCGCTTCGTCTTGCCAAGCGGCGGTGTCGACGTGCGAAAGCTGCTGAGCGGCGGCTGCGGCTAGCGCGTTGCTGAATTCGACAGCGGAGGCAAAGCGCGCGGCGGGTTGCAGCGCGATGGCGCGCTCGGCGATGGCGCACAACGGTTGGGCCCAGCGCGCGTCGGGCGACAGGCGAATCGCCGGCGGCGCAGCCAACGCTTGCGCGGCCATGCCCTTCGGGAACAGCCGTTTTCCAGCCAGGGCCTCCCACAACATCACGCCCACGCTGAACACGTCGGCGCGCGCGTCGACGGTGCCGCCAGCCAGGCGCTCGGGCGCCCTATAACCTACGACCTCGACTTTCGAGCCCTGCAGCAGCGGCACGAGGCGCGCGGTGCCGTACTCGTCGATGTAGATGGTCTCCGGGGAGACTTGGCCGTGCACGAACGGCTGACCATCCGTCACGACTTCGTGCAGCACCGAGAGACCGCTCAGCACGTCGAGCAGCAGCCGCACGACTTGCTCCAGGTCGAAGCGCTTGAAGGTGCCGGCCGGCAACGTGAAGTCGGCTAGCCGCCGGGCGTTGCCGAGCACCGGCTGCAAGCCCGCCCCGCCTGGCAACGGCAGCAGTCGCACCAAGTTCGGATGGCGCAGCCGGGCGACGGCCTGCGCACGCCGCTGCGACCGAGCCATATCGCTGCCGCTTGGGGGGAGAGAGCTGTACGTCACTCCCCCCAAAAGCGGCCGCTCGTCCCAAAACTTGCGCCGAGCCGGACGTGGCAAATTGGCTCGAGGCGCGAGCCGTTCCTGCAGCAGCCGACTAGTGTGTGATTTTACGGACTATTTTGCGGGCAACAGCGGACCCACCTTGGCCCACCAAATGTTCGCCATGGCGACGTAGCCGGCGTCCTTGGGGTGCAGCTTGTCGTTCATGTACTCGGTCTTGTAGTTGGCGTTCTTGGTGAAGCCCCCATACATGTCCACCATCGTGACGTGCTTGCCGGCGTCGGCGCGCGTCTTCACCAGCTCGGGGATCGCGTTGTTGTAGGTCATCACCCGCTGGTTCTCGGTGTCGTCGGTCGTTGGCACCATTTGCGCGACGACGATCAGCGCGCCAGGCGCGTACTGAATGATGCGGTCGAGCAGAAGGCCCAGGCGCTTGGGCGCGTTCGCCAGATCGAGGTTGAGGTCGACGTCGTTCGTGCCGATCATCAGCGTGACGATGTGGGGAGGCTGCGCGGTCAGCCACTCTTGCATCTTGGGGTACAAGCCGCTGCGACCGCCGCCATCGTCGATGGTCCAGCCGCTGTGCCCTTCTTGCTTCTTGGGGAACGCGACGTTGTCGACCATGTTCGGTCCGCTCTCGTGCGAGCCGACGAAGGTGAGCTTCTTGTTGTTCATCAGCGAGAGCCGGAAAAGCTCGAGCCGATAGCTGGCGCCATGCGACGAACCAACCCCATCAGTGATGGAGTCGCCGAGCGGCATGATGCGGCAGGGGTCTCCGTTGGTGGGGCACGGGTTGAACCCGGGCAGGCCACCCGAGCCGCCGCTGCCACCGGCACCTGCCGAGCCAGCAGCTCCAGCCAAGCCGCCGCCGAAGCCGCCCCCACCACCGCTACCGGCCGCCGCACCGCCGCTGCCGGCCGCTGCACCACCCGAGCCGCCGTTGCCGGCCGTCGCGGTCCCACCCGAACCGGCGTTCGACGTCGTGCCCGCGCTGCTAGCCCCGCCGGAACCCGCTGAGCTGACCTGGCCACCCGCGCTCGAGCCACTCTGGCCCTGCCCCGCAGTGCCCGCGGTGCCCGGCAGGCTCGGGTCTGGATCTTCGACCGTGCAGCCGGCGAGCACGCCCATTCCAAGACCCATCACGAGCTGAACGATACGACGCGAAACGACCGACGAATGCATGCAAATACCTTTAGGTGCTTCCCCAGAGTGACGGCTTGTTGGAGTAACGAGGGGTCACGAGTGAGCGACTTTTGTCACCGCCGCGTGGGGGAGACTCGGCCGAATTCACTTTGGCCGAGGGGGCGGCACGCGCCGCGCCCTCGAGCAGTGGATGCCCTAGCAAGCCGCTGACATTCCCTCGATCAGGCCACGGAAGCACGCTGTTCGCCTGCAAGGCCGCAACAATCCTGACAGGTGTCTGGAGGATTCCGATTCGGATCAAGACCCGTAGCGCCGCGGACACTCAGCGGTACATGCGCGCCGCTCTTCGTCTATCCACGCTGTTACTTTCGCCCCTCACGCTCATGTGTACGGGGGGCGATCCTGGTGGCGATGTAGGTGCGGCCGGCTCTACCAGCAACCAGTCGGGCAGCGCGACGGGCGGTTCGGCGGGCGGCGCGGTACTGCCTCAGGGCGGCGACGCCGCGCAGGGCGGCTCTAGCCAACCGAGCGCCGGCTCCCCCGCGAGCAGCGGCAGCGGCGGCACGTCGAGCAGCGGTTCGAGCAGCGGCGGCAGTGCTGGCGCGGCGGGCGGTACGGCAACGCCCGGACCTGCTCCCACCATGGGCTGCACCGCTCCAGATCCTGCCGAGGAGCCGCAGAAATGGCTGCAGCGCGACATCACGGTCGAGAACCTGACGCCCGAGCAACAGACCATGTTCGGCCTACGGAAATACTTCGTGCGCCTGCCGGTCGGCTACGACCACACCAAGCCGTATCCCATCGTCTTTTACGGGCCTGGCTGCGGCGCCAGCAACGTCGAAGCCACACCGATGATGGATCAGATCAAGAACGACGCGATTCACGTGTTCTTGCTGCAGAAGAGCAACTGCTTCAGCACCGGCAGCACCGGCGGCGTCACCTCACCGGAGGTGCCGTACTTCACGCAAGCGCTCGACCAAGTGCAAGCCAAGTACTGCACGGACTCGAAGCGCGTGTTCGTATCGGGCTACAGCAGCGGCGCGTGGCTCTCCAACTTGCTCGCGTGCGCGCTCGGGCCGCGCATTCGCGGCATCGGCACGGCCGCGGGTGGCTTGAGCAAGGCCACGACGGATCTCTTCAAGTGCGACACGATGGGTACGCCTGCCGCGGGCGTCTTCTACAGCGGCGAGAACGACACAGAAAACCCGGCAGATCGCCTGGACGCCAACGGCAATCAGATCGGGGTGATGGGCGCGCGCGACCGCTTGCTGAAGTCGAACGGCTGCGATCCGACCAAGAGCGCGCCGTACGCGGCCAATCCCATCTGCACCGAGTGGAAAACCGGCTGCGAAAACAACCCGGTGCTCTATTGCATCGGACCGGGCGATGGGCACGGCAAAGGTGACGGCAAGTTCAACGTCTCGAACAAAGCGTTCTGGGACGTTTGGTCGAGCCTGCCCTGACGCCCTCGCGCGCCTAGGCGTGCGGGCACTCGAAGCGCACCGTCACGCCCGCTCCCGACGCAGCCTTGGTCACCACGAAGGCGCCGCCGAGGCGACGCGCTAGACCCAAGCAGGTCCAGAACGCCTCGAGCGCGCCGGGGTCGTAGCGCAAGCCATGCTCGGGCGGCTCCAAGCGATCGAAATTCGTGGGTGGCGCGTCGAGACCGGGCAGCCCGAGCTCGAACGCGACGATCTTGGGCCCGTGCTCACTTGCGACCAGGCGAACGCTCTGCCCCGGCGTCGCGCTGCGCAGGGCCAGCGACAGCAGCGTCGTCAGCACCAGCGGCGACAACGAGGCTTCGATGCTCAGCGTCTCGACGCCTTGCACGCTCAGTTCGAGCCCCACGCCTTTGAACTCGGCGACGGGCCCATACAGCTCGGAGCACTCGTGCACGACGTCGGCTACCTGACGGCGCTCGAGCCCTGGCTCGGCCAAGCCAAAGTAGTCGATCAGGCGGCGAATCCGCAGCGCCAGCCGCTCCACCTGCTCCTCGATCCGCCGCACGTTCTCCTCGATGGCTTCGGGGCTCGGACTCGAGCGAATCAGTGCCGCCCGACCGGCGATCACGTTGAGCGGCGTACCGATCAAGTGGCCGGCCACGGAGACCATGCGAGCACTGGCGGCGCGCCGCTCGGCCTGCCGCAAGTCATCTGCGCGCGCCAAGAGCCGAGCTGATTCTGGCTTCTCGGGCACGCTGGTCATCGAGCTATCTATACGCCAGTTGACGGCTGCTTGCCGACCAATCCGATGGTGGATTCAGGCGCTGAGAATTGCCTCGAGGGCTTCGGGCATGATGGGCTTGACGACATAGGCATCGAACCCCGCGGCCCCGGCGATCTCACGCATCGCGCCATCCGAGTAACCCGTCAGGGCGACGAGACGAGTGTTGAGCCCCGGCGTGTCGCGAATGACCACGCGCAAGCGCCGCGCGAGCTCACACCCGTCGACCTCGGGTAGGCCAATGTCGATCAGCGCGAGATCAGGCCGTTGCTCGACGACGCACGCGATGGCCTCGTCGGCGTTGGCAGCTGCCAGCGGCCGATGGCCGAAGGTAGCGACGAGCTCGCCGAGCATCTCTCGCGAGTCATCGTCGTCCTCGACGATGAGCACGCAGCGCGGCACGACGCTGCCAAGCTTGGCGGGGTTGTTCACCCCAGCAGCCTAGTCCGCGCTGGGCAGAGCGCACGAGCGATTCGTCGCGAGGCTTTTTGCCCCGCGCTCCAAACACTCCCTTACGCTCGCTGAGGTTGGATTGCGCCCGAGCATCAACCCCCAGAGTGATAGCCGCGGCAGAGGTGGCGGGGCCCCGCCAGCGCGGTGGGGCGTCCCCCCAAACGGTCCTTTGGCCGGCGTCTGGCCGTGCAGCGTGCGCCCGTGTACTTTGTTGTAGGCCTCGTGATCGGTTTGGGCGGTCTTCAGCCCCGAGAGCCATGAAAACCTACGAACCGATGACGATCCCGCAACCATTTCGTAAATTTCCTGGATTGTTGTTTTGCCTGTCGCTGGGAAGCGGGCTTGCCGCCTGCTCGGGAGAGGATGTGACGGAAGGCGCCGGCGGCAGCGGCAACACGGCGGGAACTTCCACGGGTACCAGCGGCTCGGGCACCGGCACCGCTGGCTCGAGCTCGGGCACGGCAGGCAGCGGCTCGGGGACCGCCGGCACCGGCAATAGCCCGACCGGCTCGATGGAGATCGTCGGGACCTTCCAGATTCAGGTGTTGGCCGACGAGGCGGGCATCGAGAGCGGCATGACCAAGATCGTGGGCCAGGTCGGCGACGGTCCCACCCCCCCGAACGTGGTCTGGACCTCCATCAAGGAAGCGGCCGGCTGCCATCTAGAAACGCCGAGCGTGCCCTTCTGCGAAGAGGGCTGTGGAGCGGAGGTGTGCGTGGCGGACAACAAGTGTCAGCCCTACCCCACGGGTCACAGCGTCGGCGCCGTCACGCTCAAGGGCGTCAGGCTCTCAGACGGCAGCACCGATTTGGCGCTCAAAGAGATCGCCAAGGCGTACCAGCCGCCAGCCGGCACCGCCATCGCATATCCGCCGTTCGCCGCGACCGACACCGTGACCCTCACGGCTACCGGCGGCGACTACGCCGCGTTCGAGCTTTCGGCCAAGGGCGTAGCTCCGCTCAAGTTCACGTCGACGGATTTCGAGATCGACAAGGACAAGGCGCTCGAGCTGACGTGGGACGCCGCGCCCGATCCCAAGGCGTCGAACATGTACATCAAGCTCGACATCAGCCATCACGGCGGCGCCAAGGGCTTGATCGAGTGCAACGTCGACGACACGGGTTCGCTCACCATCCCAGCCGCGCTGATTACGGACCTGATGGGCTTGGGTGTTGCCGGCTTTCCGAGCATCGTGGCGATGCGGCAGTCGATCGACACGGCGCCAATCGCCCCTGGGTTGGTCAAGCTCGAGATCTCGGCCAGGACCGAGCAATTCGTGACTGTCAAAGGCGTCGAGTCGTGTACGGCCGATGAAGATTGCCCCGAGGGTCAGACGTGTCAGATGGATCTGACTTGTAAGTGAACGGCGCGCTCAGCGCGCCTGCTCGTTGTCCAGAGTCTCGAAAGCGGCCTCGCGCCGAATATGGAGAAGTGCGTCCCATGCTCAAGTTCGTAACTGCCTTTTCACTCGTGCTGGCGGCCGCTCCGGCGATCGTCGCGTGCGGCGGCTCGGACCCGGAAGGCACATCCGACGGCGCGGCAGGCACGATGAGCAGCGCGGCGGGCACGGCGTCGACCGCCGCGGGTTCCAATACCGGTGGTAGCGCGAGCGCGACGGCGGGCACGGGCAACGGAACTTCTGGATCGAGCAACGGCGGCGCGTCAGCTGGGGGCACTAGCTCGGGAACTGCGGGAACCTCGACCGCCGGCAGCGGCGGCGGCGGGACCGGAACGCCCAGCACGGAGAAGTTCAGCTTCTTCGTAACCAGCCTGAAAGCCATGCGCGAGCTGTCAGGCAGCAACGACGGCTTCGGCGGCGATCTGCGCTTCGGCGAGACGGGCGACGGCGCAGGCCTCAAGGGCGCCGACAAGATTTGCAAAACGATCGCCGAGAAGAGCATGGCCGGTAACAACAAGACCTGGAAGGCGTTTTTGAGCGCGAACAAGGGTGAAAATGGCGGCGTCGTCAACGCCATCGACCGCATTGGTACGGGCCCTTGGTACGACCGCACCGGGCGCTTGATCGCGCAGAACGTGACCGACATTTTGACCGAGCGCCCCACCGGCGCGGACACCGCCATCGTGAACGACCTACCGAATGAAGACGGCGTTCCCAACCACGACCCTGACGGTACGGGTGACGTGGACAACCACGACGTGCTGACGGGAACGAACGACAAGGGTAAGGTCTTCAACGCCGATGGGGCCTACACGTGCAATGATTGGACGAGCAAAGAGAGCAGCGGCTCTCCGCGCGTTGGCCATTCATGGCCACGTTTGGGCGGCCCCGGCGGCGGCGGTCTCCCGGGCGGAGGCGGTGGTGGCGGCAGCATGAACAACTGGATGAGTGCGCTGAATGAAGCTGGCTGCGCCCCTGGCGCGTTCATCATCGAAATGGGCCCTCCCGGCGCCAACGGAACCAAGAGCGTGGGTGACGGCGGCGGCTACGGCGGCATCTACTGTTTTGCACTGACCCCCTGAAAGACAACGTGTTCAAAATCTCCCGAATTGCAGGCGTTCTAACTTCGCTACTGTGTTGCCTCGCGTGTTCGACGGACCCCGCGTCCGAGCCCACCGGTGGCGGAGGCGCAGGTGGCGACGGCAACGAACCAGTGCAGCTGGTGGAAGGCACCTGCCTGCTCGACGCCAGCGCCGACGCGCCCGACTCTGCGAAGGAGCTGCCGTGCAAGGCAGACTTCGACGTGCTGGCGTCCACGCCGCTCGACTCGACGCTGCCCGGCGCAACGTCGACCAAGGTGGTGCTAGATCGCCAAGACAACGACGCGCTGTATTTCCAGAACAGCACGCGCTACCCGATCCACTTCGACTTCGTCAGCAAGCACCTCTCCGGTGGAGACCTGCCGATCGTCCCGGACCTGTCGACCTTCAGCGCCGTCGAGTACTACCGCCCCGACCGGCGCTTCGTGCTCGGCGCCGTGACCTTCTACGAGGGTCCGCAGACGTGGGCGCTCGAGCTTTCGCCGTACGACACCGCCTCGGTCGAGATGATCGAAGCCCTGTACACCGAGGTGGCAAAGCATGCCTATTTCGGCCCCGGGCTGAAGTTTCACCCCACCTCCGAGGCCATCACCAAGGTGGTCTCCAAGGCCAGCCCGAACCTTCAGCTCGTCACAACCGACGAGCTGTACGCGGCCATCGACTACCAGCCGCTCACCATCGGTAACACGATTGGGCGTATCCGCTTCGTCAAGGCAGCCGAGCTCACGGAGCTTTACCTCGGCTACAACGACATCGTCGTGCTGGACGAAGTGCCCAACGACATCTCGGTGGTCGCCGGCCTCATCACCGAACAGTTTCAGACGCCGCTATCGCACGTGAACGTGCTCTCGCAGAACCGCCGAACACCGAACATGGGCCTGCGTAACGCCTTCGAGAACGAGAAGCTACGCGCGCTCGAAGGCAAATGGGCCGCGTTCGCGGTTGGCGCAACCGAGTGGACGGTCAAAGAGGTGACGGCAGAAGAAGCCGCCGAGTTCCAGGACAAGAATCGTCCTGAGCCCGTGGTGCTACCCGACCTGAACCTCGACGAGAAAGCGCTGCTCGACATCGAGGACGTCACGCCGGAGCTCGAGGGAGAATCGCTGCGCGACTCGATCAAGAAGAGCGTACTGGCCTTTGGCGGCAAGGCCGCGCAGTACTCCATCTTGGCCAAGACCGAGGGCGTGCCGACGCCCAAGGCGTTCGGCATTCCGGTCTACTACTACAACCAGTTCATGGCCGAAAACGGCCTATTCGACCGGGTAGACGCGCTGTTGAACGACGAAGAGTTCATGAGTGATCCGGCCGTGCGCGAAGACGAGCTGGCCAAGCTGCGCGCCGACATGCTGCTCGCGCCCGTCGACCAAGCCTTTCAAGATCTGCTGAAGGCCAAGATCGCCAAGGACTACCCGGGCCTTTCGATGCGTTTCCGCACCAGCACCAACAGCGAAGACTTGGACGGCTTCCCGTGCGCCGGCTGCTACGAGTCGCAGACCGGTAACCCCGCAGATTGGGACACGGTGCTCGACGCGGTGCGCGGCGCCTGGTCCAGCATCTGGTTGTTCCGCACCTTCGAAGAGCGCAGCTACTACCGCATCGACCACCACAGCGTGGGCATGGCGCTGCTGGTGCACCACAACTTCCCCGCCGAAGAGGCCAACGGCGTCGCGGTGACCAACAACCCGGGCGACCAGAGCGGCCTCGAGCCCGCGTTCTACGTCAACGTTCAGGCCGGCGGCGACGCCGAGGTCGTGCACCCGCCGCCAGGCGTCAGCTGCGACTCGTTCCTCTACTACTTCGAGAACCCGAACCAGCCGATCACGTTCATTGCGCACTCCAACCTGGTGCCCGAGGGCGAGACCGTGCTGACCAACAAGCAAACGCACGAGCTGGGCGTCGCCCTGCAAGCCATTCACGCGCGCTTCTCGGCCGCCTACGGTCCCAAGGCAGGCGTCAACGGCTGGTACGGCATGGACGTCGAGTTCAAGTTCGACGACATGGACCAAGACGACGGCCTACCGCACCTGTTCATCAAGCAAGCTCGCCCGTATCCGTCTCGCAGCGCCAAGTAAGCTCTGCGCATCACGTCTTGGCTCGCCGCACCCTTCGCGCGCGAGCACCCTTCGCGCGCGCG